>JALHPN010000049.1 GCA_022842465.1 Polyangiaceae bacterium
CGCCGGGCGGCGGCGGGCCGTTCGGCCCCGCGAAGGCCTGCGGCGCCTGCGGGGCGGGCTGGGGCGGGACCGAGCCGTCGTTCAGCGGAAACGAGAACGCGCTCATGTTCGGCTGCGCCGGCACCGGCCCGAGGATCGACTCGAGGTCGGCGGGCTTGCGTGCCTGGCCGCCGCCCTTCTCGACGACGCGCTGGATGCCGTCGTTGATGTCCTGCCCGATCGGGCGATACCCGCCGCGGAAGCGCGGGAGCTGGAGCATGTCGAGCTCGCCCTTCTTGAGCTTCGCGGCCTGGACGCGGAGCTCCTTCATCGGGAGCGTCACCTCGAGCCAGGAGAAGAGGAGACCGAAGAGCATCGCGAAGAGCGCGACGGGCGCGATGATCTTCCAGTTGACGTTGCGCTTGTCCGCGTCGTCGGCGCCGTTCAGGAAGCCGAGCGGGGACGTGATGGCCACCTTCGGACGCGCGACGGCGTAGCCGCCGCCGAGCTCCCACGCGTCGCCGAGGAGCTTGGCGAAGAGGACGCCGCCGACCTCGGTGCCCGGGGGCCCGAGGGGGCGCACACCGGTGCGGCCGGTCTCCTTGAAATCCTTGTCCTCGTACACGGCCTTGAGGTCGCCGCCGAGGGCCTCGAGGCTCGCGTCGTCCAGCGCGCTCTCGGGGGCGGGCGCCGACGCGACGCGCTGACCGAGGACGAAGAAGGCGATGTTCGTGCGGGTGCGGGTGGCGATCTGCTTCGCGAACCCCGTGTCCATGAAGCGCAGCGCGATGATCGCGCCCACGGGCGGCTGATCGACCTCGGCCTCGATGGGTCGGGCGGCGACGCGCGTGAGCTTCCCGCCCCAGACCCAGGTGTCGTCCCGGAGGAAGCCGTGGAGCGCGTCGTTGACCGCCGTGTAGCCGCCGAGCTCGAACTCGGGGAACGCGTTGACCGCGTCGTAGCCGAACTGCGCGACGAGCCGGCCCTCGCGGTCGGTGATCATCATCACGTCGCTCTTGTACTCGGGCGGCAGCTTCTCGTTGAAGGCGCGGAGCGCCTTGGCGCCTTCCTCCTTCGAGGCCGGGGGGATGGCCTTGCCGTTCGCGTTCGCGACCGCCTTGATGACGGCCGCGTCGACCGCGGGGAGGAGGAGGTTGTCCAGGCGCCTTCGCGCGTCGACCTCGAGCGCGTACTTCACGACCTGCGTGTCCGCCTTGATCGTCTCGTCCATCGCCACCTGGTTGCGGCGGTTGTACTGCCCGACGGCGAGCGAGACGACGTACCCCGCCGCCGCGAGGAGCAGCGCGAGGATCACGTACCAGATGCGCGACAGGATCATCATTCGCGTCGGCTTCCTTCAGTTCCCCGCCGCAGCCGGCGTGGGCCCATCGGCCAGGTTCAGCGGATCCTTGATCTCGGACGGTCCGCCGCGCTCTCGCACGTTGTGCTGGACGGCCTTGCCGACGTTCTTCCCGCCGAAGAAGGCCTTCAAGTAGTACTCGCCCGCGGGAAGGGTGAAGCCGAACGCTCCGTCACGCCCGGGGTACGAGATGGCCGCGACCTGCTTGTCGACGACGATGAAGGTGCGGACGCTCGGGAAGAGCTCGTCGCGGACCTCGTACCGGCCTGGAGGCGGCGCGGCCCACTTCCGTTCGCGGTTCGCCTCGAGGTCCTCGGGGCTCATCGTCTTCTGCCCCACGACGTAGATCCGGTGCTTGAACGGATCGAAGTTCTTGAAGACGAGCTGGGTGCCGGGCGTCACCACGATCGTGGTCGGCATGACGCGCCCGCCCGTCACCGTCATCCGGAGGGGGTCGAGCGGCCCCTGATCGTCCGCGCGCATCGCCGCGATGCAGACGTCGCGCGACGGGTCCGCCGACAGCGTCCTGAACTTCGCGGCGACGGACGGAGAGGGCTCGCGCCACGACCAGCGCTTCGCTTCGGGCTTCGCGGCCTCCGCGTAGACGTCGGGGACGAGCTTGTCCTGGCCGGAGATCTTGCCGCGCACGTTCGGGGCTGCGGCGCGGGCCGAGACCGTCACGAGGGCGGAGATCGCGAGCGCGCCGGTGATCTGAGCAGCTCTTCGCCTGGGAGTTCGCATGAGCACGACGAGGGTAACCCAAAAAGGCTACACTCTTCCATGTGCTGCTCGACGGCGCGACACCGAAGCCGGCCCCGCCGCCGGAAGGCGGGGCTTCGCCCGAGTCGCTACCGCCGCCGCCCGGAGGCGTGACGGCGGCGATCCGGCTCCTCCCGCGCGGCGATCGGCCCGCGCCGCTCGTCTTCCGCCAGGGCGCGCATCCGCCGTTCGGCATCCGCTGGTACGGCGTCACCTCGCTCTTCGGGCACCTCCGGAACTTCGTCGCCCGCGCGATCGCGAGCGAGTCGGTCGACACGCGCGACTGGATGCGGCCGAGCTCGCCGGCGAAGGTGCTGAGCGTGGCGCTCCGGACGCTCCGCCCGGAGGCGCAGGAGCCCCCGGAGAAGGTCGGTCGGCCGACCACGCTCGTCGAGGCGCTCGGCCGCCCCGTCTGGATCGACTTCGTCGCGGACACGGGGGACGACCGCGACGTGAGCGCGGCCGTCGGCGGGATGCTGGCCTCCACGTATGCCGTCGAGGCCGACGGCGGCGGCTCGCGCGAGCTCCCGCGCGGCGATCTCCTCGTCTTCGGCGGGGACGTCGCCTACCCCGTCGCGACCGCCGACGAGATCTACAAGAGGCTCGTTCTGCCGTGGAACGAGGAGCTCAGGAAGCGCGGCGGCGGCGCCAAGCGCCGCGTCGTGCTCGGCGTGCCGGGCAACCACGACTGGTACGACGGTCTCGACGGCTTCGGCCGTCTCTTCCGCCGCCGGATGGAGGAGCCGTTCGCCGCCGACGATCGCGATCCGACGCCCAGGATCGGGCGTCGGCTCCGCGAGCGCCCCGGGCGCAAGATGGGCCTCGTCGCGCGCCAGCTCCACCTCGACGAGGTCGGCGGGCTCTACGGGCTGCTCGTCGGCTTCCTCAAGGGCGTGCGCGCGTTCTCCCGCGGCGTCGCCATCAAGCGCCGCCGCCGGCTCGTGCTCCGCGGCTACGATCCGGTGCAGGAGGCGAGCTACTTCTCGCTCCCGCTCGCGCCGGGCCTCTCGATGTGGGGCGCGGATCGTCAGCTCGGACAGGTGGACTTCCGGCAGCGAGCCTTCTTCACGCGCCTTCGCGAGAAGCAGCCCGACGAGTCGATCCTCTTCGTCGCCGGAGATCCGGCCCTCGCCTACGGCCATCGCAACGAGCCGGGCGCGCGCATGCTCGGCGCGTGTCGCCTCTCGCTCGAGCGCGACCGTGTGCTCTACCTCGCCGGGGACTTCCACCACTACGAGCGGCGGACGGTCGGTCGCTCGCTGCACGTGATCGCGGGCGGCGGCGGCGCCTTCCTCCACGGCACCCGCATGGCGCCGTACCCGGAGGAGGTCGGTCCGCCCGAGGCGGTCTATCCGACCGGCGCGATGACGCGAAAGCTGGTGGCCGGGGTCCCCTTCAAGCTCGCCGCCGGGCGCGCAGGGCTCCTCGTCCACATCGCGCTCTCGCTGCTCGCCTCGCTCGAGATCGGCGCCGCGCGGGAGGGCACGCGCGCGCTCGTCGTGATGGCCTTGTTCCTCTCGGCGATGCTCGCGCTCGGCCTCTACTTCGTCGCCCACCAGGGGCACGGCAAGAAGCGGATCGCCACCTTGGCAGCGCCCTTCGGGGTCGCCCTCGGCATGATGCCCATGCTCGTGCGGATCGGCCTCGAGCGCCTCGCGCAGGCGTGGCCGTTCGCGGCCTGGGCGAGCGACAGCGCGGTGATGCTCACGACGGCGTTCGTCGGCTCGCTCGTGTTCGGCGTGTACTTGTCGGTCCTCGCCGTGCTCGGCCTCGAGCACCAGCAGGCGTTCACCGTCCTCGGCCACCCCGGCTACAAGCACTTCGTGCGGCTCTGCGTGCATCCGGATGGACGGGTCGAGGCATGGACGATCGGCAAGGACGACGTCCTCGTCGAGGGCGCGCCGGTCCTCGTCGACCGTTTCACGTGGGAAGCCCGGGCCAAAGGCCCGCCCCGCTGACGTCCTTTCCAGCCCGGAAAGGGTGCTTGTCCGAGAGAGGTCTTTCCCATGGCGACGGTGTGAGCGAGAGTGCGCGCCGCCGTGCCCCCTCCTCTGCCCCCCGTCTCGCGTCCCCGTCTGCCGAGCCCCGCGCGGGTCGCGCTGGAGCAGATCCGGGCGAGGCGCGAGCACGACGAGGTCGAAGCCGAGCCGACGCGATCGGAGCCGCTCCCGATGCTGTCCAGCGTCGCGACGGCCGCCGAGCTCGCGTGGTGAATCTTCCCCTGATCACGTCGTGCCCCTAAGGTGGGCGCTGGGTCGCCCGCGGCGCCCCGCCTCCGATGGACACGACGACGCTCGCACGCGTGCAGATGGGCCTCTCGCTGGCCTTCCACATCGTCTTCGCGTGCTTCGGCGTCGGGCTGCCGCTCCTGCTCGTGCTCGCCGACCGGCGCGCGAAGAAGACGGGGGACCCTCGCTTCGCCCTCCTCGCCCGGCGCATGGCGAAGGGCACGGCGATCCTCTTCGCGGTCGGCGCCGTGTCGGGCACGGTGCTCTCGCTGGAGCTCGGCCTCCTCTGGCCCGAGCTCATGCGGCGCTTCGGCGAGGTGCTCGGCCCGCTCTTCGCGCTCGAAGGGTTCGCCTTCTTCACGGAGGCCATCTTCCTCGGCATCTACCTCTACGGCCGGGGCCGGATCCCCGAGCGCACGCACTTCTTCGCCGGCGTGATGGTGGCCCTCTCCGGCGCGCTCTCGGCGGCGTTCGTCACGTGCGTCAACGCCTTCATGAACGAGCCGATCCCCGTGCGATGGGACGGCGATCGCGCGTACCTCGACGCGCCCTTGTCCGCGCTCCTCGGCCCGTCGGCGGCGACGCAGGTCCTCCACGTCGTCCTCTCGTCGTACGCGGTGACCGCCTTCGTGATGTGCGGCGTGCACGCCGCGCTCTGGCTGCGCGGGCGGGAGCGCGACTTCCACCGTGCGGCGCTCTCGCTCGCGCTGCCGCTCGCGTGCGTCATGGGCCTGCTCATGCCGCTCTCGGGCGATCTCTCGGCGAAGCACGTCTCGCAGAACCAGCCGTGGAAGGTGGGCGCGATGGAAGCGCATTACGAGACGCGTTCGTGCGCGCCGCTCTACGCCGGAGGAGTACCGAACGACGAGACCCGTGAGGTGCACCTCGCCCTCGCCCTCCCCTGCGGGCTCTCGATCCTGGGCGGCGGATCGCCGGACGCCGTCATCCGCGGCCTCGACCAGGTGCCGCGTGAGGAGTGGCCGCCCGTCATGCGGACGCACTTCGCGTTCCAGGTGATGGTGGGGGCGGGCTCGCTCCTCGCGCTCCTGTCGCTCGGCACGCTCCTCTTCCGGCTCCGGAAGAAGCGCTGGCCCGAGAGCGTGCTCTACATGCGCCTGCTCCTCGTCTCGGCGGTGCTCGCGCCTGTCGCGATGGAAGCCGGGTGGCTCGTCACCGAGTGGGGAAGGCAGCCGTTCGTCGTCCGCGGGATGCTGACGACCGCAGCCGCGGCGACAGGCGCCCAGGGTCTCGGCCTCCGGCTCCTCGCGTTCACCGGCATCTACGTGTTCCTCGCGGTGACGACGGCGAGCCTCCTCCTCGGGCTCTTCCGCGCCGGCGCCCCGGAGTCACATGGGGCTTGAGCACGCCGTCGCGGGGGTGATGCTCGCCGGGCTCGTCCTCTACGTGCTCGGCGGCGGGGCGGACTTCGGCGGAGGCGTGTGGGATCTCCTCGCGTCCGGCGAGCGCAAGGCGCGCCAGCGCGACGTGATCGAGAAGGCGATCGGTCCCGTGTGGGAGGCGAACCACGTCTGGTTCATCTTCGTCTTCGTCCTGCTGTTCGCGGCCTTCCCGCCCGCCTTCGCGGAGGTGACGACGGCGCTCTTCGGGCCGCTGACGCTCTACGCGATCGGCCTCGTCCTCCGGGGCTCGGCCTTCGTCTTCCGTCACTACGAGGAGTCGGAGGAGAAGCGACATCGCTTCGGGGCGATCTTCTCCGCGGCGAGCATCGCCTGCCCCTTCCTCCTCGGCGAGATGGGCGCGCTCCTCGTGCGGGACGCGCCGCTCGCGGCCGATCTCTTCGATCCCTTCGTGGTCGCGAGCGGTGTCTTCACGCTGTCGCTCGTGGCGGCGCTCGCAGCGACGTACCTCACGCTGGAAGCGGACGACGACGCGCTCCGCGACGACTTCCGAAAGCGAGCGATGGTGAGCCTCGTCGTCGCCGGCGCGGCCTCGTTCGTCGCGCTCGGTACGGCGCTGTCACGTGCGCGCGCGCTCGCGCACGCCGCCGGGGAGGGGACGGCGATCGTGGCGTCGTTGCTCGGCGGCCTTGCAATCGCGCTCCTGTGGAGGAGGCGCTTCGTCGCGGCGCGGGCGGTCGTGGCAGGTCTCGCCGCGACCGTCGTCGTCGGCTGGGGTCTCGCGAAGGGCGACGTCCTCGTCCCGCCTGCCACGACGCTGGCGGCCGCGAAGGCGCACGCGCCGACCCTGCGGGTGCTCCTCGCCTCGTGTGGCGTCGGCGCCCTCGTCCTCTTCCCCTCCCTCTTCCTCCTCTTCCGCGTGTTCGCGCCGATCCGCGAGCGCGGCGAGGCCCCGGGCGGCCCGAGCGTGCGCGCAGAGACGGAGCGCTAGGCCTCCGCTGACTGCCCGCGAGCCGCGCGCATCCGCGCCCGCGACCGTTCGAGCGCCCTCGTTGCGTCTGCGACAACCTTCGATTCATACTCCGACGACGCGCGAGGCGGGCCCGCCTTGTCCTGCGGCTCGGAGTCCGCTCTCCTTGAAGCATGTCGATGCTCGTCGCTCGCCCGCTCGCGCTCGTCAGCCTCTTCGCCGTCGTCGGGTGCGGACACGCGCCCGCCGACGACGCGGAGAGCACCGCCGTCGTCGCCCAGCCGATCACGGCCGGGCAGACCGCCTCGGCGGCAGGCTACGGCGGCATCGGCATGGTGTTCTCCAACCCGACCCACGTCTGCACCGGGTTCTTGATCTCCTCGAACGTCGTCATCACCGCCGCGCACTGCTTCGACGGCGGGCGCCAGCCCGTCGCGTTCTACACGGGGCTCGGCGCTCCGGTCGCGAACCCCTCGAGCGTGCCCACGATCCCGGGGCTCGTGAATCACGCGATCAAGGCGTCGGGGCGCCACCCGTCGGCCGTGACGACGCCAGCCGACTTCGCGAGCGGCACCTATCCCTGGAAGTTCGACGTCGCGTACGTCGTCCTCCAGACCCCGACCTCACTCCCGACGCTCCCGTACGGGGAGGTCCCGAACGGCACGACGTCGTGCACCGCGGTCGGCTACGGGACGGACGCGATCACGAACGGAGGCGGGACCGGAGGCGTCCGGCGACAGGGCACGGTCAACGCGAGCCCGTCGGCCTCGGGCTTCGGATACTCGCTCCTCAACGGTTCGCCGGGGCCGAACCTGGCGAACCGCGGCGACTCCGGCGGGCCGCTCTTGTGCAACGGCAAGGTCGCCGGCGTCTTCAGCGTGCTGCACTGGGACCAAGCCAACGTCGTCGTGAGCAACGTCCACGTCGGGACGAACGGGACCGTGAAGACGTGGCTCGACGGCCTCGTCACCACGTTCGCCCCGCCGCCCCCGGGAGGCGGCGCGCCCGACGGCGGCGCGTCGGGCGGCTCGACAGACGGGGGAGCGGCGGCTTCCGACGCAGGGACGAAGCCTGGCGCCGCGCCGGGCGCGGACGGCACGACGGGGAGCGACGACGGCCCCGGAGGCAGCGCCGGAGGGGGTGCGGCACCCAGCGCCCCGCCAGCCCCGGGAGCGACCGCGGAGGAGGAAGCACCCGGCGGTTGCATGCTCGCGACTCCTCGCCGCGCGAACGCGACCGGCGCTCTCGGCGCGGCGCTCTTCGCGCTCGCGCTCCTGCGCCGCCGCAGGAAAGGCACGTCACGAACCGAGGTCTCGGCGCGACGTCACGCAGGATGAGAGGATGGACCGCGTGAGGACGACACGATGGGGGGCGGCGGCGGCGGTGCTCCTCGCCGTCTCCGCGTGCCGGGAGGTGGACGCGCGGGTGAAGCCCGGCTCCGAGGGACGCACGGCCACCGCGAGCGCGACCGCGACGGCGCCGACCAGCACGACCGCGACGGCGCCCCCGAAGGTCGGGACGAGCCCGCGCCCCGCGTACGGCTGGCCGAACCGCCGCGGGGAAGCGCTCGAGGAGCGGTTCCGTACGCCACCTTCGGGGTTCACGCGCAGCGCCGCTCCCGAGGGCTCGTTCGCCGCGTTCCTCCGCGGGATGCCCCTCGCGCCAGACGGTGAGAAGGTCGTCGACTTCCAGGGCGCGCCCCTCTATTCGGACGGGCGCCACGAGAACATCGCCGCGGTCTTCGACATCGACGTCGGCTCGCGCGATCTCCAGCAGTGCGCGGACGCGTACTACCGCCTCCACGCCGAGTGGAAGTACGCGACGGGGGCGCGGAAGGACATCTCGTACAGATCCCTGTCCGGCGTCGCCATCCCGTACGCCCGCTACCTCGCCGGCGAGCGCGCGACGATGTCGGGCGGGGCGCTGAAGCTCCTCCCCTCCAGCGCGCCGCGGAAGGACGACCACGCGTTCTTCCGCACCTACCTCGACGACGTCTTCGCGTGGGCCTCCACGGGCTCGCTCGAGCGCGACGCGAAGAAGGTCCCCTTCGCGGAGCTCCAGGGCGGCGACGCGTTCGTGCTGACGGGGAGCCCCTTCGGTCACGCGGTGATCGTCCTCGACGTCGCGCGCGCGGACGACGGCTCGGGTCGCGTCGCGCTGCTGCTCGGCCAGAGCTACATGCCCGCCCAGAGCATGCACGTGCTCGGGCCGAGCCGCGCGAACGCGTGGTTCGTCGTCGATCCGAAGGACGAAGCGGTGACGACGCCGTTCTGGCGCCCCTTCCCGCTCACGTCGCTGAGGCGACTTCCCTGACGACGCGGGCGCGGCGCCGACGTCGGCTCATGACGTCCTGAGCTCCCCGGCTCCGAGGGGATCGCGACGCGCGCGCGTCCACTCTCGCGACGCGCAGCCGCACGCTGGAAGCGGCCGCACCTCGTCGGGCTGCACGTGGAGCGCGCCGCAGCCCATGCAGGCGTACGTCGCCGGTCGAGCCGGAGCCTCGGCCTCGAACTGCTCGGGCGGGACGACGTCCCACGGCGGCACGAGCGGCAGTCCCAGCTCCACCTCGGCAGGCGGCCGCGCGAAGACGGCGAGCGTCCCGCTCTGCTCGAGGTAGGCGACCTTCACCTCGCCGAGCTGCGTGATCCCGGCGCGGCGTAGCATCTCGAACATCTCCTCGCGGCCATAGTGCTCGCTCCGTAGCCGCGCGACGTCGATGCGCCCCTCCTTGACGAGGCACGCCGTCTTCCCCTCGACGAAGGACTCGAACTTCGGGCTCCGGTTCACGAGCACGATGACGAGCCGGTACATCGAGACGACGAGAGTGATGACGACCATCGCGTGCGAAAGCGGGACGTCCGGCTGGAACATCGGATCGCCGACCGCCGATCCGAGCCCGATGATGATCGTCACCTCGAAGAGAGACAGCTGCCCGACGGCTCGCTTGCCGACGATGCGGAGGAGCACGAGCGTGAAGGCGAAGATGAAGACCGTGCGGAACGCCACCTCGACGAGGAACAAGGGCGGCTCGTCGCCGACGAACATCCGCCGGACGTCGAACGGCCGCGTCGGGTCGGTCGTTCCGAGCACGCGGCTCCTCAGGGGACCGGGAACGCGAGGACGAAGCGCGTCCCGCCGCTCGCGCGCCGCTCGACGTGGATGTCGCCCTCGTGCCCGTCGACGATGTTCTTCACGATCGAGAGCCCGAGCCCCGTGCCCCGCCCGTCCGCCTTCGTCGTGAAGAACGGCGTGAAGATCTGCGCCTGGTGATCGAGCGGTATCCCGTGACCGTTGTCCTCGACGGTCACCTCGATCGTGCGTGCGTCGGCGGACACGCGCGTCGAGACGACGAGCTCGCCCCCGGAATCCGGCATCGCGTGACACGCGTTGGTGAAGAGATTGACGAAGACCTGGGCGAGCTGCTCGGGCATGCCGCGGACGGGCGGGATGGCGTCGGCGTAGGCCCGCTCCACCTTCGCGCCGTGCTCCGCGAGGACGTGCTCGCAGAACGCCAGGGCCTGATCGATGACGTTGTGGATCGCGACCGGCACCGGCACCTCCGAGGAGGGGCGCGCGTACGCGACGAGGTCGCGCGTGAAGCGCAGGATCCGGCTCGCCGACTCGCCGATCCGACGGAGACGCTCGACGCTGTCGGGCTCGCCCTGCGGGCCAGCCTTGCGGAGGAGCCAGTCGGTATAGGCCACGATCGAGGTGAGCGGATTGTTCAGCTCGTGGACGACGCCGGCCGCGATCTGGCCGAGGCTCGCGAGCTTCTCCGCCTGCACCATGTGCGAGTTGAGCGCCCGGAGATCGCGCGCGTCGCTCGTCGCCTTCGCGTGCATGCCGGCGAGCGCGAGGCCGTGGCCGAGGACCAGCCCGGCGCGCTGGGCGACGTGCATGAGCGCCGAATCGTCGTCGTCGAGGCGCGGGTCGTCGCTCGCGAAGTGTAACGTGGACCCCTGCGGCCCCGCCGAGATGACGCGCTCGTAGGCGTACGCGGGAAAGAGCCGCGTCGGATCGGGCGGGCCCACGCGATGCTCCTCGCCGTGCGGCAGCGACTTGAACACGCGCTGCTCGATCGGCCCGAGTGACGGTCCGCTGGCCGGCGGAGGAGCTGGCACGAGGCAGGCGCCTACGGCGCACTCCTGGAAGATGTCCCCGAGCGCACGCACCGTGTACTCGACGACCGCCACCTCGCCGTCGGCGACGGGGAGGTTGCACGTCGCGACGAGCAACCTATCGAGCGACGACGCGTCCACCCCGACGACCTGCGTCTTGGACACTCTGGCCTCCCGGCTGACGGGCACGGACGACACCGTCACCCGCTCGTACGTCTCGCTCTCGGGAATCCGCGAGCCTGACGCCGACGACGTCACGTCCTCTCGCGTCATCGGTTGCTCCTCGGCGCGGCCGGGATCTCTTCGCTCGCGCGATCGAGGTCCAGGATCTTCTGCGTGCCCACGTAGCTCTTCGTCTCGTACTTCGTGATCTTGCCGATCTTGCGCACGATCTCCGCCATCCGGTCGGCCTCTCCTTCGATCACTTCGGCAGCGGCCGACGCCTGCGAGCTGGGCGTGAGGAGTCGGCGGAGGAGCGTCGCGTAGTTGCGGACGCTCGTGAGTGGTTGGTTCAGCTCGTGTGCGGCCGCCCCCGCGAGCTCGGCGACGATCGCCTGCCGCTCCTGCGCGAGGAGCTGCTCCTGCGCCTGCTGGAGGCGCTGCTCCATACGCATCTTCTCGCGGAGGTCGGTGAAGATCCCGACGCTGCCGACCGCCGTCTCGCCCTCGTAGATGAGGGCGCCGGAGAAGTTCACCGGGAGGTGCTCTCCCTGCCCGTCGACGATCTCCGTCTTGAGCCCCTCGATGCGACCGCCGCCGGCGCGGATCATGCGCATGATCTTCTGCGCGGTGCCCGGGGGGTAGAGCGAGCGCGCGTCGGTCCCGAGGACTTCGTGCGCGGGCTTGCCGTAGATGCGCTCGGCGGCGCGGTTGAAGAGGACGACCCGCCCGCGGAGGTCGGCGCTGATGACCGCGTCGACGGACGAGTCGATGACGCGCTGGAGGAAGTCCTTCGTCTTGACGAGCTCCGCCTCCACCTCGCGCTGGCGCGTGACGTCGCGGAAGCTGCAGAGGACGGCGCCTTCCTCGCGGAGGACGCTCGCGAAGTTCACGTTCACGATCACCGCGCGGCGGTCCGCGGTCGCGAGCCGGATGTCCACGTCCTTCGGGAACTCGCCCTTCGAGAAGCCGGCGCGGAGCTCCTGCGCGAGGGGGCGCTGGTCGCCCGCGAAGATGTCGCCGAGGAGACGGCCTGCGAGGTCCCGCTCGGTGTACCCCGTGATCTCGCGCGCCTTGGGGTTCGAGAAGAGGAGGCGCCCCTCGGCGTCGATGACGACGATGCCGTCGGCGGAGCTCTCCCAGAAGTCCGCGTAGCGCTGGAGCGAGCGCATGCGGCGCTCCGCTTCGAAGCGCGCGACGGTGACCTGCTGGGTCTGATCGCGGAGAGACTGGAGGACGCGCGCGTTGCGTAGCGCGATCGCCATCGCCGACGCTATCGTCTGGCAGAGGCCGATCTCCCGCCCCGACACGACGCCTCGACGGCGCGAGCGGAGGAAGAGGACGCCGAGGGGACGGCCCTCGTAGAGGATCGGCAGGATCGCGAGCGAGGCGAAGTTCGGACTCCCCTGCCCCGACGTCCGGAGCAGCTCGAGGAGCGGGTGCTTCGCCGCGTCCTCGACGACGAGAGGCTCGCCGTTCGCGAGCACTTGCTGGATCTCGGGGTACTTCGCGAGGTCGATCGGCAGATCGCGGAGCTGCTCGTCGTCGGACGCAGCGACGACATAGCCGATGTTCTCCGCCTCGCGGACGAGGACGATCGAGACGCGCTCGACCTTCGCGACCTCCGCGATGCGCTGGACGACCGTGAAGAGGATGCCGCGGAAATCGAGGTTCGACGCGAGCGCCTGGGTCAGCTCGAGGACGACCTGCGCGTCCTTCTCCTTCCGCGCGAGAGCGTCCATCGCCTGGCGGAGCCGCAGCTGACCACGAACGCGCGCCACGAGCTCGACGGGCTTGAAGGGCTTCCTGACGAAGTCGTCCGCCCCCGCTTCGAAGGCCTTCGCGATCTCGTCCTCTCCCTCGAGGGCGGTGAGCACCACGATCGGCAGGTCCTTCGTCTCGGGACGCGCGCGCAGGATGCGGAGGACCTGATAGCCGTCCGGCTGCGGCATGACGAGGTCGAGGAGCACGATCGACGGGCTCACGTGCTCGAGCTGTGCGAGCGCCTCCGCTCCGGAGGCCACCGCGATGTGGTCCAGCTGCGCTCCCGCGAGCGCTTGACCGAGGACATGGCGGCTCACCATGTCGTCGTCGACGACCAGCACGGGTCCGACGCTCACGAGGTCGAGCATATCGGTTCGTGGAACATCGTGCCAGCTCCGCCTCGACCGACAGTCGTCGTCGGCGCGCGCCGCGTGGGTTACGATCGCGCGGGTCCGGGGGGAGGGATCGATGGACATCCGGTTCGACAAGGCGCGCAACGCCGCGCACCTCGGTGGCGAAGCGCTCGTCTTCCACTGCCACTACTACAACTGTACCCTGCAGGCAGCGCTCGAGGACGGCCTCGGCGAGGCGGCGCAGGCGCTCCAGGTGCGCGCGGCGGCGGACGTCGTCACGAGCCAGCTTCGCGCGCTCGCCCCTGACGGCGGGAGCGGCGTCCGCGAGCTCGCGCAGAGGCTGTTCTCGACGCTCGGCTTCGGCGCGATCGAGCTCGGCCGAGGAGAGTCCCGCGTCGTCCCGCTGCGCGGCTCGCACTACGGCCTCGGCTGGCTCGCGATCCGAGGTCAGGCGAAGGGCCCCGTCTGTCACTTCGCCGTCGGGTTCGTGCAGGCAGCCGTCGCCGTCGCCGAGGGTCTCCCGCTCGACGCCGTCGCGGCGCGGGAGTCGGCCTGTGTCGCGTGCGGCGCCGAAGGCTGCACGATCGAGATCGAGGTGACGCGATGATCGACGAGGGAACGATCGTCGACGCGGTCCGGAGCCTCTCCCTCGTCGGCAACGAGGAGGGGCTCATCCCCGCCTTCGGCCTCTACCTGACGTGCCACTACGCCTCGTACTACAACCGGATCTCGTTCGCGTACCTCCGCGACGCCGAGCAGCGCGGAGAGGCGAACGTCACGGTGGCGCGCGAGCGCCTCGTCGAGGCCGGCCACGTCTGCGCGTTCAACACCTTCGGCGGCATCATGCTGTCGCAGGAGTGGGATGCGGTCGTCGCGCCGATGCTGGAGTCGCGCGAGGACTGGATCCGCGGGATCGTCGCCGTCGTGAACGCGCTCGGCTGGGGGCGCTGGTCGGTGGAGCGGCTCGTCGCCGGGGAAGAGCTCACCGTGAGCGTGAGCGGCAGCTACGAGTCGAACGGCTGGCTCGCCGACCACCCCGTTCGACCGAAGGAGTCCGGCGGCGTCTGCTGCCTCGTGACGGGCGGCGTCGCCGGCCTGATGAACCTCCTCTACCACGGTGACATCACGAAGCGTCCGTCGCTCGATCCGTCCTACTACGCGAAGCTCTTCACGCCCCCGGGGCGCTTCGTGGCGACCGAGATCGAGTGCCGTGCGGCGGGCGCCGAGGCCTGCCGCGTGGTGGCGAGGCGCTCGTGAGCGCACGCGCGCGCGTCCTCCGTGACTGCCTCGGCGGCGATCGCATCGTGGAGGTCGAGCTGCCGCGCCCCGTGCTGCTGGGCGATCTCGACCGCGTGCGCGGCGTCGGCCGGCGGGAGGTGCTCTCGTCGCTCCCGCGCGCCTTCTTCCGACTCGACGTCCCCGGCCGCTTCCTGCTCACCGGCATCGTGGGCGACCCTCGCGTGCGCTTCACCGTGCGCCTCGCGATGCGCGAGCGCGCGACGGAGGTGGCGCTCGAGGAAGTGGACCACCTCCTCGAAGGGGCCGCGTGACGCCGCCCGTGCACCTCGACCACGCGGCGACGAGCCTCCCCCGGCTGCCGGCGGCGCTGGAGGCGGCCTTCGCCGCTGCCGACCTCCCCTCGCCGAGCCGCGGGCTCGGGTCGGGCCCGGTCGCGAGCGCGGAGCTCGTCCTCCGCGCTCGACTGCGCGTCGCGTCGCTCGTGAAGGGCTCGTGGACGTGCGTGTTCACCTCGGGCGCGACCGCCAGCCTGAACGCCGCCGTCGCCGGCCTCACCGGCGGGCGCGAGGCCGTCGTCGCGCTCGACCCGCTCGCGCACAACGCGACGAGCCGCGCGGTCGCGAGGCACGCGGCGGAGGTCTGGGTCCTCCCCCACGACGAGCACGGGCTCGTGGACGTGGCGCGGGCCGCGCGCGAGTGGCCCTCGGCGGTCTCACTGGTGGTCGTGACCCACGGCTCGAACGTCACCGGGGCGCTGCAGCCGGTCGCCGCGCTCGCAGAGGTCGCGAAGAAGCGCGGCGCACGCGTGATCGTCGACGCCGCCCAGACGGCCGGGCTCGCGGGAGTCCTCGATCTCGGCGAGGTCGACGCCGTCGCGTTCTCGGCCCACAAGGCGCTCGCCGCGCTGCCCGGCTCCGGCGCGCTCCTCGTCGCCGAGCCGTCCGCGTTCGAGCCGCTCGTCGTCGGCGGCACCGGGTCCGACGCCGAGGGCGACGAGATGCCCCCGGCCGGCGCGGAGCGGCACGAGGCCGGCACCCCGAACCTCCCCGGCATCGCCGCCATGAGCGCGGCGGCGGGACACGCGCTCTCCCGTCCGATCGATCCGTCCGCGGCGACGGCCGCGCTCCGCGAGGCGATCGAAGGCGCGGGCGCCCACGTCGTCGGACGACCCGAGATCCCGGTCGTGAGCTTCGTGGTCCCCGGTCGTGGTCCCGGCGAGGTCGAGGAGATGCTCGACCGCGTGTGGAACATCCGTGTGCGCGCCGGCCTGCACTGTGCTCCGCGAGCGCATGCCGCGCTCGGCACGACGGGCACGGTGCGAGCCTCGAGCGGGAGGAGCACGGCGGCCTCCGACCTGTTACTCCTTCGATCGGCGCTCGAGGAGCTCGCGAAGCGATGACGGCCGAGCAACTGGTCCACGTCGACGGGAACGCGACGCTCGCCCAGGCGATGACGAGCGCGTTCATGCAGCTCCGCACCGACGTGCGGACCGCGATCTTCGTCTTCCCGTCGACGTTCCGTCCCGCCGCCGACCTCGTCGAGCACGTCGCCCTGGGCGCGCGCCTCCGGCCGGCGCTGGAGTCGATCGTCCTCGCGCATCCGAGCGCGGCGATGGGTTTCGTCGCGTCGTCGATCGCGCTCCGCATCCCGGCGCTCCGCATCCGGTCGGTGCGCTCCCCCGCCGACATCTCACCGACCAGCCACGGCATGATGCGCGCGGCTGCCGTGTCGGCCCCGCCTCCCGACGTGCTCGCCGCCGCGCTCGGCCGCGCGATGGTCCTCCACATGCGCGTCGACGAGGACGCCGAGCTCTTCGTCCGTCGCGCGTTCCTCGACCTCCGCGAGCGAGCGGCTCGTCGCGCGGTGCTCGTGTTCGCGCGGAGCGCGAGCGTCGAGGCGACCATCGCGGACCTCCTCGCGAGGGAGCTCGCGCAGAGTCACGGCGTGCGCGCCCTCGGGCTCGTCCACCCCTCTCTGTCGCTCGAGGCGACCTCCTCCGCGCTCGCCCTCCGGCAGCCGCGCGTCCGGGTCGTCGTCGCCCGTGACCCGCGCACCGCCGAGCGCGCGCTCGAGCGCGAGTAGGCGAGGCGTCCAATCCGGCTAGGATGCCGGCCATGTACCTCTCCATGATGCGGCAGTTCCGGAAGCAGCTCACCCAGATGAAGGTGTGGCTCGACCACGCGCAGACCCACGCCAAGGAGCGTTCGTTCGAGTCGAACGTCCTCCTCCAGGCGCGCCTCGCGCCCGACCAGTTCCCGTTCGTGCGTCAGGTCCAGGCCGCGTGCGACGTCGCGAAGCTCGTCGCGGCACGTCTCTCCGGCAAGGAAGCGCCCTCTCATCCGGACACCGAGGCGACGCTCGACGAGCTCCGGGCGCGGATCGACTCCGTGATCGCGTACCTGGACGGCTTCTCCGAGTCCGATTTCGCAGAGGCCGCGACGCGGAAGGTCTCGCAGCCCCGCTGGGAGGGGAAGTGGATGACCGGCGAGGACTACTTCTTCCAGCACGGCCTTCCGAACTTCTACTTCCACACGACGACGGTGTACGCGCTGCTCCGTCACAACGGCGTCGTGGTCGGCAAGCGCGACTACCTGGGTCCGCTCGACCTCCGGGCGCCGGCCTGAGGCGCGGCTCACCGACACCCACGCCGGCTCCCCGCCGATCGTGATCACGCGACGAGAACCCGCCGCGCCACGGGAGGCGCGTTCCGGCAGGAATACCGAGCCGCGGACGGTGGCACGGCGGGTGCTGAGGGTGGGCTCGCGACATGCGATCTCCTCTCGACGACGCCCCCACCTCCATCCCCGCTCCTCCGGCGACGGCGCGCATGACGCCGCCTCCTCCGCCTCCACCACCGGCGCCCGACTCGGCGCCGACCGTCGCTCCCGTGCTCGAGAAGGACCTCGATCGTCAGGTGGCGCGGCTCGCGGCGATGACCGACCCGACGACGGCCCTCGTGCTCGGCCAGGCCGCCATCGCGCACTTCGGTCCCGCGCCCGGCCTCCTCCGGTACGCGCTCGGCGCGGGTCGTGCGCTCCTCGAGGCGGCCGACGCAGGCCCCATGACCTCGCGCGATCGCATGCGCAAGGTCGCGCTCTACGTCGACGCGCTCCTCGACGCCGCCCTCCCGCTCGCGGGCGCCACGGCGCCGCTCTTCATGCAGGTCGTGCTCGCGCTCTTCGCGCGGCGCCGCTGGGGCCGCGCCGCGCATCTCCTCGAGGCAGCCGCCGCGGCGAGCCATCCCGCCGTGCCGCAGGCGTGGATCCACGCGAGCCTCGCACGGACGCGCCAGGAGCTCGCGCTCGCCCGCGAGAGCGCCGTGCCCGAGACCCAGAGCTTCGCGGACGTGCTGCGGAGGCCCTGAACGCTACTCCTCCTCGAAGAGCGCCTTCTGCTTCGCGGCCGGCGCACCGGCGAAGGGCACCTTCAAGTGCTCGTACGCGCGCCGCGTCGCGACGCGCCCGCGCGGCGTGCGACCGAGATAGCCCTGCTGGAGGAGATAGGGCTCGTACACGTCCTCGATCGTGTCGCGCGGCTCACCGAGCGCCGCCGCCAGCGTCTCGACGCCGACGGGGCCTCCGTCGTAGTCGACGATGATGATGCGGAGGAGGCGGCGATCCATCTCGTCGAAGCCCGCAGAGTCGATGTCGAGCCGCTCGCACGCCTTCGCGACGATCGCCTCGTCGACCTTCCCCGTCCCGATCACGTCGGCGAAGTCACGCACGCGCCGGAGCAGGCGGTTCGCGATGCGCGGCGTCCCGCGTGAGCGCTTGGCGACCGCGAGCGCCGCCGCCGGAACGATCTCCACGGCGAGGAGGCCCGCGCTCCGGAGGACGATCTTCGCGAGATCCTCCTCGGGGTAGAAGTCGAGCCGCATGATGTGGCCGAAGCGCGAGAAGAGCGGCGCGGTCAGGAGCCCCGTGCGCGTCGTCGCGCCGATGAGCGTGAAGGGCTGGATCGGGATCTGGATCGACGAGGCGAACGCCCCGTCGCCCGTCATCACGTCGATCCGGTAGTCCTCCATCGCAGGGTAGAGGCTCTCCTCGACGACCGGATTCAGCCGATGGATCTCGTCGATGAAGAGGATGTCGTTCCGCCCGAGCTTCGTGAGGAGCCCGGCGAGCGCGCCCTTGTGCTCGACGACGGGCCCGTTCGTCATGTGGAGCTCGACGCCCATCTCGTTGGCGAGGATCTGCGCGAGCGTGGTCTTGCCGAGCCCCGGTGGTCCGGAGAAGAGGAGGTGGTCGAGCGGCTCGCTCCGGCGACGCGACGCCTCGACGAAGACGCGGAGGTTCTCCTTGTGCTTCGTCTGGCCTACGTAGTCGTCGAGCGACTTGGGGCGGAGCGACCGCTCGAGGCCGGCGTCCTCGACCTGCAGCTCGCCCCCGACCGCGCGAGGCTCGCGCTCGTCGTTCGAGTCGGCTCGAGGGGCAGCGGCGCGCGGAGTCTTCTTCGCCATTCGGAGACCCACGGTTTTGCCCGAGGGGTCCCGGGAAGGCAAGGCATCACGGCGTGGCGAGCGCCGCCACGCGCTCGCGGAGCGCGCGATCCGCGTCCACGAGCCGCCCCTTGATGACGAAGGTGCCGTCCGCGTCCTTCTTGCTGCCGTGGGACTTCACCTTGACGGCCGCCGGCCCCGCCTCGTCGGTGAGCACACCCTCGAGCCGAGCGCCCGGAGGCGCGGGCGTCGTCGAACGGATCACGACCGTCTCGAAGGCGACGGACTCGAAGCGCGCCGCCCCGCCCTTCGCCCACGTCAGATGCGGCGCGAAGGGAGCCGTCATCCCCTCTCCTTCCGCGCGCGCCCCATCGCCGCTTTCGCCTCGCGATCGGCCGTCTTCGCCTTGATGTCGGCGCGCTTGTCGTGAGTCTTCTTGCCCTTCGCGAGGCCGAGCTCGACCTTCACGTGACCGCGGCGGAAGTAGAGGCGGAGGGGCACGACGGTGTACCCCTCGCGCATCACGGCGCGGTCGATCTTCTCGATCTCGTGCTTTCGGACGAGGACCTTACGCGCGCGACGCGGCTCGTGGGGGAAGGCGACCGCGCGCTCGAAGGGCGCGATGTACATCTGCCTCAGCCAGAGCTCGCCGTTCTCGACCGCGGCGAAGGCGTCGACGAGCTCGACCTTTCCGTCCCGGAGCGACTTCACCTCGCTGCCGACGAGGACCAGCCCGCCCTCGATCTTCTCCTCGACGGCGTAGTCGAAGGTCGCACGACGATTCGTGACGATGACCTTCTGGATCGCGTCGTCGCCGTCTCGCTTCGTCGTCTGCTTCGCGGGGGAACCCATGGGAGACCTTGGAGGGGCCGCGGAGCTTAGCGTAGAACTCGCCTCCGATGGCGCGCGTCGTTCCGAAGAAGACCACTCTCAAGAAGCCGACGCTGCTCCGCGAGGAGCTGGTCGCCGATCACGGCGTGTTCGTCGTGAGCCGCCTCGGGTACGAAGCCTTCACGCGCGACATCTTCGTCTTCCGCTGTCCCGACTGGTGCAACGTGGTCGCGGTGACGGACGACGATCGGGTCGTGATGGTCTGGCAGTACCGCTTCGGCACCGACGCGATGTCGCTCGAGGTCCCCGGCGGCGTCGTCGATCCCGGAGAGGCGCCCGAGGACGCCGCGCGCCGCGAGCTCCGGGAGGAGACCGGCTTCGAGGCCGACTCGTTCGAGCTCCTCTCCGTCGTGGAGCCGAACCCCGCGCTCCAGGGAAACAAGTGCTGGACGTACCTGGCGCGCGGCGCGAAGCCAGCCGGAGAGACGGCGTGGGACGAGGAGGAGGAGCTCGAGACCGTCCTCGTCCCGAAGGACGACCTCGCCTCCCTCGTCGACGACCGCCACGTGACCCATGCCCTCGTCGTCGTCGCCCTCGAGGCCTACCTCCGGCGCACGCGCTGAGAGGATCCGATCCGAGCGAGCAGGCTCTCGCGAGGGCGAGGCCCCACTGGATCACGGCGGGACGTCACCTGAATCGAGCGCGTGAGATCCCGGCGATCCCAGGCCGCGACTTTCACGGGACAGCGGGAAGCGCGAGGGCTCGCTCGACCCGGCACGGACGTTGCGGACCTCGCATCCATGATCCACCCGAGACGTGGTGCTGCGCTTCCCGGCGCGCTCGTGCTCCTGATGGTGTCGGGCGGCGTCGTCGCCGCGTCTGCCGCGTGCGACGGACGCGTCGAGACGGTGCTCGCTTCCGAGGAGGGCGGGCCGGGCTCGCCCCCGCTCTCGGAAGCCGGCCCGGCCGCGTGCTCGACGGGCACGCCGTACGGAGAGGAGACCGTGTTTCCGCCCGGGGCGCGCGAGGGTGCGGGCCCGACGTGCGTCCTCCGATGCGGCGACACATCGTCCGCGACGTGGGGCGGGGCCGGCAACCCGACGCCGACCATCTCGGCGCTGCCCACGGGCGCGTGCGAGGACGAGGGCGCGGCTTGCAACCTCCACGCCGTCAAACCTTGCGCGACGCAGGGGCCGAACCACGGCACGTACATGCTCTTCGAATGCCGATGCCAGTCGGGGAACTGGACATGCGCCGCCGCGTACCGAGGCGGCCGCGACTGCGCGGGCGCGAACGACGGCGGCCTCAGCCTCGCGGTCGACGGGATCCAGTGCATCGGAGTGTCCGCCACGATCACGACGAAGACCCCGCCGGACGAACG
This sequence comes from Polyangiaceae bacterium, assembly GCA_022842465.1. Lineage (GTDB taxonomy): Bacteria > Myxococcota_A > Polyangia > Polyangiales > Polyangiaceae > Labilithrix. The sequence goes on from JALHPN010000049.1 coordinate 20,938, forward strand.
GATCTGGAGAGCGGAAGTCATGGCAACCTGCGGAGCGCTCGGAACGGTCGCCCTCGTCGTCACGAGCAAGGACGACGTCCCGTACCCGCAGAGCTGCGTGGCCGGCACGCGAGTGCAGGCGAGCGTGTCCGCGGACGGCGACGCCGGCTTCCGCGCCTACGAAGCGAACGACACACGCGGCTCGTGCACGATCGCGAGCGGCCCTTCCACCGCTGCGCACGGGCCGCCGCTCCGCTTCGAAGCGACGATCGTGGGCACGGGCGACGGCACCAGGTCCCACGACGTCACGTTCCGCTCCGCCAACGCGCCTTGAGAGGTCCCCATGAAGCACGAGCTCGAAGCGACTCTCGCCGTCGTCGTCTCCCACGACCGTCGGCCGTGGAGGCTCGTCTCCCTCGGACCGGTATCGTTCGTCGTGGCGCTGACGGCGCTCGCGGCGTGCTCGTCGACCTCCCCGCCGGACACGGCGCCGGGAGCGATGTCGGGCCCGACCGGCAACGACACGTCGAACCCTCCGGCGGGCGCGGCCGTGGAGCCGAGCGACCCGACGAGCGACACGTTCGACCTCGTGCTCCGCGGCGTCGGGTACGAGGACTACCTCGCGATGATGGGCGAGACCTCCAACGAGATCATGGCCGCCGTCGAGAGCGAGGCGACCGGCGAGCGCGTCGCCTGGACGGCGAAGAAGGTGTCGAGCGCCGACGACACCTTCGAGCTGACGTGGCCGAAGCTGCTCAGGCGCGGCGCGGCCTACCGCGTCGCCGTCGCCGCCTACGGCCGCTACGCGCTCCACGCGGTCGACGCCGTGAGTGCGAACGTCGTCCTCGAGATCGACCAGCAGAAGACGGCCGCGGCCTCGGATCCGACATGGAAGTCGGCCTACGACATGCTGAGCACCAAGCTCGCGCTCGCGCCCGGCACCTACGAGGCCGCGCTGCCCGCGGACGGCACGTCCATCCGGCTCGTGGTCGGCGCGTCGGGCCGACTCGCCACCCGATCGATCGCGCTCGGCTGCAGCGGCGCGACCGCGTGCGGGCGCACGTCCGTCTGGAGCAACCCGACGTGCGAGCCCTCCTTCGTACGAGGCGACGACACGACGTCCGAGATCGACGTCGTGCGGAGCAACGAGTCTCTCGTCGCCGAGGTCTCGGTCGAGGGGACGGCGCTGCGCGTGAAGGGCACGATGAAGAGCGGCACGTGCTGTTCCGTCGCGATCGACGTGCTCGTGCCACGAACGAGCGCCGCCACGGACTCGTGCACCTGACAGCGTGGTCGTGGACGGTGAGTCGCAAGATTTGCGTGGGGACGGCCTGCGGTGCGCACGTCATGCCGGCGCACGACCGGACCATCGCGAAGCGCACGCGAGCCCCTGGTGCGCGCGAAAGAGAGACCTAGATTCGGCTGTGTCATGAACACGCCATCTCTCGACGACCACGCGTCTCTGAACCACGCTGCGATCGAGCTCGAGCGTTCGGCAGTCCGAAACGACGAGCGCCTCGAGGAGCGCTGGACGGCGTTCGAGAGCGAGGTGATAGCCCACCTCGCCGCCGAGGAGATCTGGGCGATCCGCGAGGCTTCCGTCACGCATCGCGAGCTCGTCGACAAGCTGCTCGACGAGCATGTCGCCATCCGTCACGCGCTCGTCGTCGCGCGTCAGGCGTTGCTCCGCCGCGACGTGCGCGCGCTGCTCCTCGCCCTCGAGTCGTTTCGACTCCATCAGACGAACGAGGAGCTCGGGACCTACAAGGCCCTCTTCGCCGCGGCGTGACGGAGTCAGGTCAGAGCTCGAGCGTCGGGTTCGCCAGGAGCTCTGCGAGCGCGCTCCGGAGCGGCTCCTCGCTCCTGTCCATGCGATCGAGGACGACGGATCGCGCCTGGTTGCCGAGCATCGCGAGCAGCGCCTCCGCCGCGGCGTGGACGATCCGATCCTCGCCGCGCGGGGAGCTCCGAACGATGCCCGCGAGGAGCGGAGCCGCGAGCGGTCTCGCCTCCTCGACCACGGCCCGCAGCGCCGCGATCGCCGCGAGTCGGAGCGCGGGCGTCGCGGGGATCTCGCGACGGACGATCGGCGCGAGCTTCTCGACCACGCTGCCGTCGACGGCCCCGAGCTCCCGCAGGCCCGCGACCGCAGCGGCCCGGACGCCCTCTCGCGGGTCGTCGAGGAGCGCGAGGAGGCGCGGCCCCGCCCGCGACGGGGCGGTGCGTGCGAAGCCGCGGGCGGCCTCTTCGGCGAGCGAGGGGACCCGCGCGCGGAGGTACCGCGCGAGGACCTCGGCGTCGTCGCCGTCAGAGAGCGTCGGCAGGCTGGCGAGCAGGTCCTCGGCGAGCTCGACGCCCTGCGCGTGACGGCCTTCGAGCGCGGCGTCGGGCATGCGCTCGAGGGCGGCCTTGATCACCGGCCACGCCGAAGCGCCGATCTCCCGGAGCGTCTCTACGAAGCGCGCGCGCGAAGGCGCGCTCGCGGCCACCCTGACCCGCGCGCCGTAGAGCGCGTGGGCGCCGCGGGCTCCCGCTCTCACGAGGAGCGTGTGCGCGGCGAGATCTCCGGTCGCGAGACGACGCTCCGAGGACATCGCGAGGAGCGAAGGGTCGTGAAACCATGCGAGCGCACGGGCTGCGACGAACGCGCGCGTACCCGTCGGAGGGTTCCCCTTCTCCTCCGTGGCGATGCCGTCGAGCGCGCTCGACACGGCCCACAGCGCCCTCGTGTCGCCCTCGTCCAGCAGCGTCGCGAGAGCTGGCCCCAGCGCGCGCACTTCGGCCTCGAACGCTCGGGGGTCGGTCAGCGCGACGAGCTTCGCGGCGTACGCCTTCGCGTCGCGGCGTAGCGAGACGCGCGTGTCGTCGGTGACGGCCGCCGACGTCCGCAGCGCCTCGAGGAACTTCGAATGCGACGCCCCCGCGTCCTCGAGCCAGTCTGGACGCGAGCTCGCGCGCGCCGCCGGCGGCAGAGACACCCCCGGCATCGGCGCGGCCGGAGCGTCGGACACCGGCCGAGGACGCGGCCCCGCCGATGTCCGGAGAGCGGCGATCTCGGCGGCGAGCTCCTCCATGGACCGATGCCGCTCGTGCGGGAGCTTCCGGAGGGCGCGCCCGAGCAGGTCGTCGAGGCGCCAGTCGAGGTCGGGCCGGACCTCGGAGGGCGGGACGGGCATCATGCCGAGATGCCGGTTCACGACGACGATCGGCCGGTCGCTCGCGAACGGCACCTGCCCCGTCACGAGCTCGTAGAGGAGGATCCCGAGCGCGTAGACGTCGCTCCGCGCGTCGAGGTCGTCTCCGCGACAGGCCTCCGGGCTCATGTACTCCGGCGGTCCCGCGGCGAGCCGTCCGGAGGCGAGCCGCCCGCCGAGACCGAAGCCGAGCTCGCGGACCTTCGCGACCACCCGTGGCGTCACCGCGCGGTCGATGATCACCGTGAGCACGACGTTTTCGGGGCGCAGATCGCGGTGCACGAGGCCCGCGCGGTGGGCGGCGTCGAGCCCCGCGCACACCTGGAGCGCGAGCGGGGCGAGGCGCGCGGCGGTCAGCGGCCCGTCGGCCACGAGCCGCTCCCGGAGGGTCTGCCCATCGGGGTGCTCGGAGGCGACCCAGAGGAGCCCGTCGGGCTCCTCCCCGGACGCGACGACGCGGACGAGGTTCGGATGATCGACGGCTTCGGCGGCGCGCGCTTCGGCGAGAAAGCGTTCGCGAGCGTGTGCGTCGCACGCGAGCTCGCGCGCGGCGAAGCGAACGACGAGCGACTCGTTCCCGGCGCGATGCCGACCGTGATGGAGAACGTGCGTCTCCGCTCGCTCGACGAGCGCACCGACGACGAAGGCGCCGCCTGCGAGCGCTCGGCCTTCGAGCGTCTCGCCCTCGAGGACGGAGAGGCGGAGAGGCACGCCCTTCGGTCCGCGCGGTCCGAGCGGCGTCGCGCCGACACGGACGGGGACGGTGGCTCCCGGATGGACGAGCTCGAGCGCGTGGAGGCCGCCCTTCGCCGGTGGGGCGAGCAGAGGAACCCACGCCTCCCCGGACGCGCGCGCCACCGCGAGAAGCCTCGCGGCGGAGGCCTCGTCGGGGAGATCGGCGACGAGAAGCGGAAGATGCGCGGACACGCGGGCGAGGCCTCCCACGTTTCACCGCGAGACGCGAGAGGTCAAGCGCCCGAGAGACCTCGCTTCGTGTGGATGTCCACCACGACCGGAACGATGCGATCCTCGGACTCGTCGTCGTCCACGAGCTCGAGCGCGTCGAGGGCGAGCGCCTCTGGCTCGGCGAGCGGGGCGAGGTTCGGGAGCGGGCGCGTGAGGTCCGTCTGCGCGGTCGTGTCCTCGAAGGACTCGCGCACCTCGCGTTCGAGGAGCCGCCTCAGGAAGAAGCGCGCGTCGCCGACGCCGAGCTCGAGCGCCACGCGGCGGAGGTCGAAGAGCATCGACGTCGCGTTCGGGAAGCGCGCGTCCGGCTCGATCTCGATCGCGCGGCGGACGACGTTCAGGAGCGGCTCCGGCAGCTGCGGCTGGAAGCACAGCGGCTGCACCCAGCCTTCCCGCGCCAGGGCCACCGCGTCCGAGCCGCCCGTCGCCTCCGGGAAGCGCGGGCCGAGCAGCAGCTCGCGGAGCATCATCCCGGCGGAGAAGACGTCCGACCGCTCGTCGCCACCTTCGCCGCGCGCGACCTCGGGCGCCATCCACCGCGCGCGACGACCGACGGCCTGGAGGTTGCGAACGCCAGAGCTCGCGCCGCGGATCAACGTCGCGCCAAAGTCACCGACCTTCACCTCCCCGTGACGCGACAGGAGGATCTCGCGACCCGTGAGGCCGAGGTGGACGAGACCGAGTCGGCGCCCCGTCGTCGGGTCCTTGCCGACCCGCGCGCCGTGCAGCGCCTCGACGACCTCGACCGCGATGTAGATCGCGATGTCGAGCGGGAGCCGGGTGCCCCGCTCGCTCATGTGCGTCGTCAGGGTGTCGAGCGAAGCGCCGTCGACGAGCTCGTGGACGGCGAACGCCTGCGCTCCGAGGAGCACGAAGTCGAACGTCCCGACGACGTTGGGGTGGTGGACGCGGGAGACGCTGCGGAGGACGTCGCGGATGGACGTGTTGACGACGTCGCGCTCCTCGCTCGCCGAGGGCACGTAGAGGCGAACGGCGACCGGGCGCTCGACGCCCCCGAGCCCGCCCAACGCGCCGCGATACACCGTGCTCGTGGACCCACGACCGATGAGGTGGGAGAGCTGGACGAAGCGGCCATCGCCGAGCGGCAGGTGCTCGGGCGACACGTGCTGCAGGCCAGGCCGCGTCATCGATGGACACGACGTGCAACGTGCGCGCCGAGAGGCCCGTGCGGCATGCGTACTGGTCACCCGACCGACCCGGGGGGGCGCAGGTCGCTGATCGTGCAGGGGACTCACGCCTATGGGGCCGACGACCACGATCGATCGCGTCGCGCGCGCTCCACGCACGCGGCCGTCCGAGGATCCGGGGCGATCCACTCCGCGGATCCACGTTGGATCACGCAGACTTGCACGTCCGATGTGGGCACCTGTGGGGCGCGTTCCGTGCTAGACCGGCACGCGTCATGCGCGCCGTCGCGTCTCCTCGTCACCACCTCTTCGTCTGCGGGAACCGTCGCGAGGGCTCGCCGCTCGGCACCGGCTGCGGCGCGCGCGGCGACGCGCTCTACGACGCGCTGAAGAAGGAAGTGAACGCGCGCGGGCACGTGGTGTCGATCTGGGTGACGAAGACGCACTGCCTCGGCATCTGCCCGAAGGAGGGCGCGACCTGCGCACGATACCCGTCGCCTCCTGGCGGGCCGATCGTGACGGACGTGGTGCCGGCGGAGGCTCGAGCCCTCGTCGACGAGGCGGAGGCGATGATGGCCTCCGCCGCGAAAGAGCCCGCGAACCCGTGGGCCGCGATCGAGCACGAGCTCGCCACCACCGAGGAGCTCCACACGAAGAAAGTGCTCGACCTCGCGCGGCGGCTGAAGCCCGGTCTCACGGGCGAGGACATCCAGAATCCTCACGACTTCCCCGAGCTCACGGATCCGGACTGGCACTACGCCGACGGGATCCTCACGGGTGTGAAGACCGTCTCGAGCGCGCTCCGCGCTCTCCGCAGGCGCGGCGAAGAGGGCTGAGCCGTGGCGAAGAAGAAGGAGAAGCGTGAGCGTGAGCCGGAGCCGCCGAAGTTCGGAGGGTTCAAGCCGTTCGCGGGGCTCAAGGAGCTCAAGGAGCGGATGGAGGCCGAGCAGCTGGCCGCGAACGCTGCCGCCGAGAAGCCCGCGAAGGACCGCGCGCCTGCGGTGAAGAAGCCGATGCCGGGCGGCGGGACGTCGGCACGACCGGCGCCGAAGCCCCTGGCCCGGCCGTCCTCGTCCGCTTCCGAAGCGGACGACGACCTCAGCTTCCATCGGCTCATGGCCGGCGTCGTGCCCCTCGGCGAGGGGAAGGGCCGCGTGCCCGTGACCGCTCCGGACGCGGGATCCGGTCCACGGGTGCGCACGAGCGTCTCCGAGATGAGGGAGAAGGCGCGCGTGGAAGCCTTGCAGGTCACGGACCACCTGCACCACCTCGTCGACGACGTCGCGCGGTTCGAGGTCTCCGACGACGGACGCCACGTGGAGGGACGACGGATGGACGTCCCTCCGAGCGTCGTGCGCGGGCTCCGGCGCGGGCTCCTCCCGATCGACGCCCGGCTCGATCTCCACGGGCTCGGCGCGGAGGACGCCCGCGCGCGTCTCCTCGATTTTCTCCGCGACAAGCGCCAGAAGGGCGAGCGCTGCGTCCTCGTCATCCACGGCAAGGGCGAGAGCGTGCCCGGCGCGGGCGTGCTGCGCGGTGAGATCTCCGCCTGGCTCTCGCAGGGACGCGCGCGCGAGCACGTCGCCGCCTTCGCCACGGCGCGCGAGGAAGACGGCGGCGAAGGCGCGGTCTACGTCGCGCTACGGCGCTGAGGGAGAGCGGCGGAGCTCGTCCGCGAGCTCGTCGTAGGCCTCGAGGAACCGCCCGCCGTGCACGACGTCGCGGTAGCGGAAGAGGACGCGCCGGCTCGGGTCGGGCACGAGGGCGGCGTACGCCTCGGCGTCCGACGGCGTGTTCCCGAAGGCCCACGCGATCTGCACGACGGCGGCGATGCGCGCGAGCTCCGCGCGCTTGTACGCCGCCGCCGCCGAGCCGACCGCTCCGGACTTGTCGCGCTTCGTGACGAGGACGCCCTCGGGGAAGGCGCCCGCGGCGAGGAACCGTCGCGTCCGTGGCACGAGCCACTCGGGCCGGGCGGTGACGTAGACGGGGAGGAGGCCCCGCGCGACGAGGGCCTCGAACGCGCGCGCCGCGCCGGGATGCGCGGCAGGGAGGACGCCCTCCACGACCGCGGGCACCTCGGCCCACTCGCTCGACGTGAGCGTACCGTCGACGTCGCTCACGAACGCGGGCTGCCCGCGCCTCACGACGACGAGCGCGATGTCGACGTACGTGCCGTCGCCACGCACGACGAAGCGGATCGGGTGACGGCCGAGAGGGAGCGCGGTCGGCCCCTCGAGCCGGAGTCGCGCCCGGCCGCCGTCGTCGTCCTCCGCGTCGCGCGTGGTGCGCGCCGTGCCGAGGAGCGCCGGGGGAGAGCCGGCGCGAAGGACATGGACGTCGACGTCCTCGTCGGACAGATCCTTGTCGACCACGCCGTAGGCGAGCTTCGCCTCGAGCACCTGCGGCTCGCCCTCTGCGACGAGGACGTCACGCCCGCGATGGCTCGGCCGGCCCGCAGACGCGACGACGTAGCTGCGCCGATGCCGGAAGCGACGCGCCTCGGCCGCGGCGCCGGCGGGAGGCTCCGCGAGCACGGGCGCGGCCGAGGCGCGAGGATGCGTGTCGCGACCTTCGGTGCCTCCGGCGCCGCACGCGAAGAGCGTGCCCGACAGGCACGCGAGGACCCTCGCGGAAGAGCGCGACTGACGCAGTGCGGCTCGGCTTTTCGTCTCGTTTCGTGTCATTCGCGGCTGGCCGGAGCAGATGTTCGGGACTAGTGTACGCGTCGATTCCCACCCTCGCGGTCCCCCATGGTCGACAAGCTTCAGAAAATCTGGATGGATGGCGAGCTCGTGGCGTGGGACGACGCCACGGTCCACATCCTCACGCACTCCCTCCACTACGGGCTCGGCGCCTTCGAAGGCATCCGCGCCTACAAGCGCGCGAACGGCAAGAGCTTCGTCTTCAAGCTCCGCGAGCACATCGACCGGCTCTTCGACAGCTGCAAGATGACGCTGATCGCGCCGAAGTTCACGCGCGAGCAGGTGATGACGGCGTGCCTCGAGACGCTGCGCGCGAACGACATGGAGGAGGGTTACCTGAGGCCGATGGTCTACGTCGGTGACGGCGCGATGGGCATCTACGCGCCCAACAACCCGATCCGCACGACGGTCATCGCATGGAAGTGGGGCGCCTACCTCGGCGACGAGGCGCTCAAGAACGGCATCCGCACGAAGATCAGCTCGTTCGCGCGTCACCACATCAACGTGAGCCTCGCGAAGGCGAAGATGATGGGGCAGTACACGAACAGCGTCCTCGCGAAGCGCGAGGCGAAGCTGGGCGGGTACGACGAGGCGATCCTCCTCGATCCGAACGGCTACGTGTCCGAGGGGTCGGGCGAGAACATCTTCGTCATCAAGAAGGGCATCATCTACACGCCGGACCTCGCCTCCTCGATCCTCGAAGGCATCACGCGAGACACGGTCATCACGCTCGCGCGCGAGATGGGGTACGAGGTCCGCGAGACACGCATCACGCGCGATCAGCTCTGGCTCGCGGACGAGGTCTTCTTCACCGGCACGGCCGCGGAGATCACGCCCGTGCGCGAGGTCGACAACCGCGCCATCGGCGAGGGCACGGTCGGCCCGATGACGAAGCGGATCCAAGCGAAGTTCTTCGACGTCGTCCGCGGCTCGGACTCGTCCCACAGCGAGTGGCTGACCGCTCTGTAGGCTCCGTGCTCGGTGTGGTCCGCGCGCTCGGCGCGTTCGCGTGGCTTGCCGGGCTCGCCGCCTGCGGAGGGGACGGGGGAGCGTCGTCGTCGGGCTCGGGTCCCGCGATCCCGCCGATGGCGGCGCCGAGGACCGTCGCGTTCCCCAACGAGGAGGGGACGTGGGGCCGCTACCACTCGAAGCGGTTCCTCCTCTCCTTCCCGCTGCCGGACGGACGAGCGTGGGCGATCGACGACAAGAGCGCGCCCCCGCTCGTCGCGACACACGCGGCGACGGCGTCGTCGCTGCGCGTCCTCGTCACCCGCGAGACCGAGCTCATGAGCCGCAGCCGCTGCGAGGCCCGCGCCCGTGAGCTCGGCTGGGTGGGAGCGAACCTCACGACGGTCGACGAGCAGGTCCAGACGGGCCCCGATGCGTACGACAGCCGCATCTGGGTGGCGCTCCAGCCCGGCAAGCCCGGCGGACCGGTCGAAGGCCACGTCTTCCTCTTCGGAGGCTTCCTTCGCCAGTGTCTCCTCGTCGACTTCCGCACCGAGGTCCCGTCGTCGAAGGACGAGGACGTCCTCTCGTCCCGGCTCGCGCTCGTCCGCGCGCGCGTGCTTCGCGGCCTCCAGCTCGACCCGCCCCGGATCACCGACGACGCCGACGTCCCGCGCACCAAGCCCTCGATCACGCGCTGACGCCGCTCCCCGCGCAGCTTCCCTCTCCCCCGCGGCGGGGCGTACGATGTCTCGAGTCTCGACGTGCGGCCCTTCTTGCCTCTCCAACGCCTTCCCCTCGCCCTCGGATCCTTCCTCCTCCTGCTCGCGCCGCTTCTCGTGAGCGCGCCGCCGGCGTGGTCTCAGACCGCCGTCGGCGGCGCCGACGGAGGCCTCTCCGCGATCGCGTTCTCGGTCGCCCCCGACGGCGGTGTCCCCAGCGGGGCGGGCGGCGCCACGACGACCGTGACGAGTCACCTGCCCAACAAGGTGCGCGTCGCCGATCTCCAGCTCTCCCCCCCGCTCGCGACCATCGGCGAAGACGTCGCGGTCGCGACCACGATCACGAACGAGACCGAGGGTCTCCTCTCGAACGTCGGCTGGGAGCTCGTGCTCGCCGAGGGCGTGAGACGCTCGGGCACCATCGGTCTCATCCCTCCGCACGGCCGGGCCGTGATCGAGACGTCGTTCCCCGCGAGCCGTCTCGGCGAGCAGGACGTGACCGTCACCGTCGACCGCGCCGCGACGCTCGGCGAGGCGCCCCGCGAGCGCGCCGACAACGAGATGCGTACCAGGGTCGTCGTGATGAAGCCGAACGGCGACGCCTGGACGACCTTCGCGCGTCGGACCGCGACGCTCGTCCGGCCGATGCTCGCCGTCATGAAGAAGGACGTCTGCGTCGTCGGCGCCATCACCGGACCGTCCTTGACGATCCGCATGCTCGACGTGCGGAGCTTCGATCTGCCCGCGATGCAGGGCGTCCTCACCGAGAAGGGCGTCGACGAGTCGCTCGCCAACGCCGTCGCGCTGAGCCTCTCCGGTGCGTTCCGCGCCTGGGCCGCCGAGTACCGGAGCGTGCATCCGTCCGCGTTCCCGACGTTCGCCCGCATCACGGGGCCCGTCGCGCCCGCGACCCGCGCGACGTTCTCGCTTCCGCCGAACACCTCGCCGAAGGGAACAGAGGTCATCACCCCGGACGACCTCGAGAAGGTGCTCACGACGCGAATCGGCGCTCGCGCGAGCGAGCCCGGCGCGAAGCCCGCCATCCGGGCGCTCGCCGCCTCGCTCTCCGCCCAGCTCACCGCGTGGGCGATGACGCAGCCCGTGGAGGTCAAGGGCTCGGGCCGCGTCGCCTCGACCGCAGGGCCGGTCGAGGGCGGCACGCTGACGATCCCGAAGACCGGCCCGTGCGGCCACATGCCCTGACGGGGCCCAGAGGCTGGACTTTCGCGCTACCATCCCGCGAACGATGGAGCCGCTCGACACGGACGTCGCGATCGAGACGCCCGAGCACATCGTGTTCCGCTATCGCATCGCCGGCCCGGCACGGCGCGCGCTCGCCCAGCTCGTCGATCTCCTCGTCTGCTACGGGACGCTCGCGATCCTCCTCGCCGTCCTCGCGCTCGCGATCATGGGCGTGGGCGGCGCGGTCACGGAGCTCACGTCGCTGACGAAGGCCGTGAGCGGACTCGTCCTCGTCGCCCTCTTCGCCGCCCAGTGGCTCTACTTCCTCCTCTTCGAGGGCACGATCGGCCGGACGCCAGGCAAAGCAGCGCTCGGCCTCCGGGTCGTCACGACGTCCGGTCGGCCCATCGGCGTCCGCGCGGCCGCCCTCCGGAACCTGCTCCGCGCGGCCGATCTCCTGCCCACCGCGTACCTCGCAGGCTTCGCGGCGATGGTCCTCTCGTCCCGCTTCCAGCGGATCGGGGATCTCGTGGCCGGCACGATGGTCGTCGTCCCGACGCGGAGCCGGAGCGCCGAGCCCCTTCACCTCTCGCCTCCCGCCGAGGCGCGTGAGCTCGCGACGCTCCCCGACCACGTCACGCTCGACGCGGAAGAGCGCGCGGCGATCGAGCTCTTCCTCCGCCGGAGAGCGTCGCTCGGCCACGCGCGCGAGCACGAGCTCGCCGAGGTGCTCGCGGCGCCGCTCCGCGTCCGTCTCGGCTGCGAGCACCCCGATCCGTCGCGTCTCCTCGCGCTCGTGTACGATCGCGCGGTCAACGTGGGGCGATCCGAGGCGCCGCCGTCGTCCTCCTTCCGTTCGAGGAGGCGCGCGGCATGAGCCTCGCTTCCTCCGTCACCGAGAAGGCGTTCGCCGAGCGCCGCAGGGAGGACTGGGACGAGCTCGACGCGCTCTGCCAGAAGGCGACGCTGAAGCGTCTGAAGAAGCTCCACGCGACGGAGATCACGAAGCTCCCGCCGCTCTACCGCAGCGTGTGCGCCGATCTCGCCGCTGCAGAGGTGGCTCGTTACAGCGCGCCGTTGGTGGAGCACCTCCGCGGCCTCACCGCGACGGCCCACGGCGTCCTCTACGGCCCGCATGCCCGCGCGCGCGAGGACGGCGGCCGCCTGTCCTTCGGTCGCGCATGGACGACCGCATTCCCGCGAGCCGTACGCCGACACTGGCGCTCGATGGCGCTCGCGGCAGGGCTCTTCTTCGTCCCCTTCGCGCTCGGTGTGGTGCTCGTCCTCCGAGAGCCGACGATGGCGTATCGGATCGTCCCGGAGGCGATGCTCCGGCCGCTCACCGAGGCCTACGCGAAGGGCTTCGACGGCGGACGCGACGGCGGCGAGAGCACGATGATGACGGGGTTCTACGTCTACAACAACGTCGGCATCGCGCTTCGTTGCTTCGCGACCGGGATCTTCGGCGGGCTCGGCTCCGCCTTCTACCTGGTCCAGAACGGGCTCTCGATCGGCGCTGTGCTCGGCTACGTCGCGTCGCAGGGCGCGGGGCTGAACATCGTCACCTTCATCGTGGGGCACGGCTCGCTCGAGCTCGGCGCGATCGTGCTCGCCGGGGGCGCCGGCCTCTCCGTCGGCTGGTCCGTCGTCGCGCCGGGGGAGCTCTCGCGGATCGCATCGCTCCAGAGGACCGCGCGTGAGGTCGTCGTCATCGTCTTCGGCGCCGCCGTCATGCTCGTCTTCGCCGCGCTCATCGAGGGCTTCTGGTCCTCCTCGGGGACCCCACGCGAGGTGAAGCTCGTCGTCGGGGGGTTGCTCTTCGTGCTCGTCGCGTTCTACGTCGCGGCGGCCGGCCGCGGCCGTGACGTCGACGAGGGGGCCGGCGGATGAACGTCCTCGCCGCGCGCGTCGCCTTCCGCGAGCGCCCCCTCGTCGACGTGATCGATCTCTCGCTCCGGTTCGTCGTCGTCCACGCGCGCGACTACGCGAAGGTCGCGCTCGCCGTGATCCTCCCGACCTTCCTCGCCTCGTGGGGCGCCGCGAGCCTCGGGGGATGGATCCTCGGCTGGACGGTCGCGATCGCGCTCTCCTCGCTCGCGACGATCCCGTTCACGATCCTCGCCTCCCGCCTGGTCTTCGAGGACCTTCCGCAGACGCGTGACGTGCTCGCCGCCGCCCTGCGTGACCTCCCCGGCGTCGTCGTGGTGCGGACGCTCTCGCTCCTCGCGTTCGCGCTCGGGCTCGTGGTCCTCGTGGTGCCGGCGGTCTGGTTCGGCGCGGTCATCTTCTTCGTCGACGAGGTGAAGCTCCTCGAGCGCGCCGACCTCACGCCCGCCTTCGCCCGCGCGCAGCGCCTCGCGACGAGCTCGCTCGGCACCGCGCTGATGGCCTACCTCCTCTTCCTCGTCCTCCGCATCTCCGCCGTCCTGCTCGCGGACGTGGCGGGGCGCGCCGTCATCGGCGAGCTATTGCAGTTCCGACCGCCGGAGTCGGCGGTCTCGGCGGGCGGCAGCGTCCTCTGTCTCGCGGGCCTCTTCCTCACCGCACCTTTCTTCGCGACGGCGCGCTTCTTCGCGTACCTCGACGTCCGAACGCGAAGCGAAGGCTGGGACGTCCAGACGCGGTTCGCGGCGCTCGCGGCGCGCGCGACGCGAGACGCACGCGCGGTCGAGGTCGGATGACACCGCGCGTGATCGCTGCCCTGCTCCTCGGCGCGCTGGCGACCTCTGCGCCCGTCGCCCGCGCCGACGGCCCCGGCGATCCCGAGGAGGTGCGCGCCGGCGAGCTGCTCCGCGAGGCGAACGCCGCGGGCACGTACACCTTCTGCGCGAAGCCGAAGAAGCCGATGCTCCCGCGCCATGCCGAGCTCTGCCCGCTCGCGGACGAGATCGAGGCCTGTGGCGGCTTCGCGAAGGCGTGCAGCGATCGACAGGACCCCACGCCTCCCGCCTGGATCGAGACCCTCGCCCGCCTCCTTCTGCCGATCGCCCCGTTCCTCTTGTGGGGAGTCCTCGTCGTCATCGTCCTCGCGATCGCCGTGCCCATCGTCCTCGCCCTCATGCGCGCGCGGCGGGAGCTCCGTTCGAAGCGAGAGAAGGTCGCGACGAACGCAGCCGACGTCCTCGAGGTCCAGCCCCTGCCGGCCCTGACCGTCGACGACGCCGAGGCCGCGCTCCGCGCTGCCGACGAGCACGCGCGACGCGGCGACGGCCTCCGCGCCGTGTCGCTCTACCTCGCCGCGAGCCTCGTCGCGCTCGAGCGACGAGGCGCCGTCCGCCGCGCGAAGCACCGGACGAACGGCGAGTACGTGCGCTCCTGCGCCGATCCGGACGCGAGGCCCGCTCTCCGCGAGGTCGTTCGTGAGGTCGACCGCGCGACTTACGGCAAGCAAGTGCCCTCGAGCGAGGTCGTCGCTCGCGTCGCCGAGCGCGCCACGCGCATCGTCCGCCAGGCCGCGACGGCGGCTACGGTCGTGACCACGCTCCTCGCCGCGCTGGTGCTGACCGGCTGCGACGGCCTCGGGGGAACCGGCACCGACGACCCCGCGGGCGATCAGCTTCCGGTCGACCTCCTCGGACGCGCCGGCTACCGGATCGAGCGGCTCGGCCGCTCCGTCTCCTCGCTCCCCATGCCGGACGAGGAGGAGGGAGAAGAGCCACGCGTGGCGGAGATCCTCCTCGTCGACAGCGAGCGCGTCGCGCTCGAGGACGAGTCGCGCGCCCACCTCCTCCGGTGGGTCGAGCACGGCGGGACGCTCGTCCTCCTCGGCGACGCGTCCACATGGCCCGACGAGCTCGGGGCGACGGTGGACGGCGCGGCGCAGCGGGCGCTGTCGATCGTCCGCGTCACCGAGAGCGACGACGGCACGACCGACACCCTCGGCGGCGCGCGCCTCGCGAGGGCGCACGGGCTCGCCTGGAAGGACGCGCGGGTCGTCGCCTGGGCCGGGAAGGCTCCGTTCGCCGCGATCCGCCGGAAGAAGGAGGGCGTCGTCCTCGGCATCGCGTCCCACGATCTCTTCACGAACGTCGGCGTCTCGCGCCCGGCGAACGCAGCGGCCCTCTTCGCGCTCGTCGACCACGCCGTGCACGCGACGGCGAGCGAGGACGAGACCACCGACGAGGCGACGCTCCGCGACGAGCGTTCGAAGGTGAGGCTCCGCGTCGCGCGGCCGGAGGATGGCATCCCTCCGCCCTCGAGCCCCTTCGCCTCGCTCCTCCGCGCGGGCCTCGGTACGGGCTCGTTCCACGCCCTCGCCGCCGCGGTCGTGCTCTTCCTCGCGTTCGGGATCCGGCACGCGCGCCCGCGGCCGGAGCGCGCGCCGGCGCGGCGTGCCTTCACCGAGCATGTCGAAGCGACGGGGGCGTTCTACGAGCGCGCCGGCACGTTCGCGCACGCGCTCGCGGCCTACGGAGCCTTCGTCGAGGCGCGCCTGCGCGATCGCGCACCGCGAGGCGTCGCCCCGGCGACGTTCCTCGCCCATCGCGCAGGCGTTCCCGAGGAGGAGGCGCGCGCGCTCCTCGACCGCGCGCTCGCCGCGAAGCCCGAGGACGAGCCGCGGGGTGACGAGCTCGCGACCATCCGCGCGCTCCGCGATCTCTACGCGAAGACCCAGGTGGCTGGCGGCCCGGTCCCGGACGGCGGCCGCGGCACAACCTGACTCACCTCGAAGAGCCCGAGATTCCAGGCGTGATCGCGCGGCATCCTCCGTGCTGGAGAGGGAGACATGCGTCTCCGCCGACTCCTGCCGGGTACCCTCGTCGCCTGCTCCTCGCTCCTCGCCGCCTGCTCGGGCGGCGCCGGAGGCGAGACCGGGACCGAGACGGTCACGGACCCCGCCGCCTTCACGGTGAGCTATCGGAACAAGGTGCGCCTCCCGTGGGAGGGCTCCGCGCTCACGGCCGAGCGATTCGCCTCGCAGCTCGGCGCCCAGGATCCGATCGCCTCGATGCGGTGCAACGCCGAGACCTCCGCGGCGTACCGAGACCTCACGTCGTTCCTCGGCGGTATCGCGTGGAGCCATCCGATGGCGATCGTGAAGGACGCGAGCAAGCCGCCGCTCTACCGCGGGAAGCCCTCGTTCGGAGACGACGGCGCGCGCGCATCCGCGGCGGAGGGCGCGAGCGACGCGGCCCCGTCGATCGAGCGACCGGACCTCGTAGGCGTGAAGAACGGCGTCGCCGTCTTCCTCTCCAAACGCCACGGCCTCGTCGCCGTCGACGCGCGATCGGGCGACCCGAAGGTCACCTGCGCGATGAAGCTCCCCGGCGAGCCGATGAACTTCTTCTTCAAGGACGACGAGCTCGTCGTCGTCGTGAACGCGCTCGGCCGGCACAACCGCTCGGCGCTCCTCCGCTTCGCGATCACGGGCGGAGCCTTCGCGTTCAAGGACGCGGTCCGACTCCCGAACCAGAACGTCCGCGACGCGCGCCTCTTCGACAGCACGCTCGTCCTCTACACGGACTGGACGAAGGAGCGGCAGGCCCCCCAGATCCCCGAGACCCCCACCGTCGGCAGCGGCGCCGACAACGGCGCGTTCACGTCGATCTCCGGCGGCTCGAGCGGTTCTCGCGCAGAGAGCAGCGGCGCCCCTGCGGGTGACTTCGCCCCGGGCTACGGCGGCGGCGAGCGCCTCGGCGCGAAGGTGATCGTCGTGAAGTGGGACGACACCCTCGACGTCGACTGGGAGGACTCCCTCCTCGACGACGCGAAGAAGCAGGATCCGATGGAGGGACTCGATCCGAGCACAAAGCTCGAGCCCGGCCAGGTCGTCTCGAGCTGGAAGACCTGGAAGTCGTTCGTCGCCGCGAGCGACCGCTACCTCGCCGTCCCGCGCGCCGTGCAGCGGACGAAGTTCGTCGAGTACCGCGACTACAGCTACCAGGTCTGCACGAGCTACAATCCGCAGCACCACCAAGTAGAGGCCTGCAACGTGCAGTACGAGAGGCGGGCGAACCCCGACTACAAGGCGCCGAATCCGACGACCGGCGACTACTCCTGCAACGGCCAGAAGCTCGCCGACTGCATCAAGCAGGCTGCCCCGGTCGTGAGCCAGTACGTCTACGTCCCCGTTGGTCAGACGTGCCAGATGGTCTGGGTCGGCCAGTGCGAGAAGTACGAGACGAAGACGACGACCTACCCCTTCTTCGAGCACGAGGACGAGACCGAGCTCACGATCTACCGCTTCGAGAACGGCTCCTTCTCCCGGCTCGACGCGTCGCTCGCGACGATGGTGGAGAAGAGCGACGCGCTCTCGTTCGATCTCGGGCCGCTCGCGGTGAAGGGGTCGATCGCCAATCGCAACCAGATCCAGTTCCAGAACGGCCACCTCTATGTCTTCGCCGATCAGGCGCTCCAGACGATGGCCGTCGCAGGGAGCTCGATCTCGTACGTGAACCGCCTCGCCGTCGACGCGAGCACCGAGAGCAATCCGTCCGTCCTCTTCTCCGGAGACCGGGCGATGATCTCCTCGCTCGAGCGCTCGTATCCGCAGCAGAGCTCCCGGGTCGAGATGCTCGACCTCACCGAGCCGGCGCTCCCGAAGAAGCTGAACGGCTTCGCGATGCCGGGCCAGTCGACGCAGCTCATGCTGGCCGCGGGCGGCGTGCTCGGACCGGGTCAGGTGACCTTCACGAACGAGCAGGTGCACCGGTCGCTCCAGAAGCTGACGCTCTTCGCGAAGGACGACGGACGCGAGCTCGACAACCTGCTGCTCGGCACGGAGTACGACACGTTCGCCTCGTCGTGGTTCGCCGCGAGCGACGACCAGCGCATCCGCCTCGGCAGCGGGGGCTCGCGCGTCTTCCTCCCGTACTCCGGTCGCCACCACGCAGACCCGTACGAGCCCGTGGCGCACCGGCTCTCGATCTCCCGGATCGACACCGGGAAGCTCGTCTCCGAGCGGAGCTTCGAGGTCACGGACGACGTCGTCCGTACCGCGGCGCTCGACGACGCGCGGTCGCTCGTGTTCGCCGACTCCGCGACCTACCTCGTCGATCGCACGAGCGGCGACTGGGCGCTGTCGACGCTCCGCGAGATGTTCGTT
The DNA here is from genome assembly GCA_022842465.1 of Polyangiaceae bacterium. GTDB lineage: Bacteria > Myxococcota_A > Polyangia > Polyangiales > Polyangiaceae > Labilithrix. Next base: position 38,827 of record JALHPN010000049.1, read on the forward strand.
CCCTTCGCGACCTACCGCCTCGCAGACGACGGGCAGCTCGCCCGGATCGACCGCGTCGGATCGAAGTGCCGCGTCAGCACGTTCGCGAACGAGGCGGCCGTGTTCGGGAGCACGCCCCTCGCGAGCACGGACGTCTCCTGCCCCGAGGGGGAGCGCCCCGTCGGGTTCGGCCGCGCGCTCCTCTTCCGCGGGACGCGCACCGGCGTCCGCATCGGACCCGACGGCCTGACGTTCGCCCCGATCCCCGCGGCCGAGGTCGCGACGATGCTCGAGCAGATCACGACGAAGCAGTTCTGCTGGATGGACGACGGCAAGCCCGCCGGCTTCGTCGACTACCTCGACGAGGTCCCGAGCGCGATCACCTGCGCTCGGACCGAGTGAAAGACCGTCAAGACCAGCTCGCGACGAGCTGGCGCGCCTCGACGATGTTGTCCTCGATGCTGCAGTAGGTCCACGCCCCGTACCGACCGACCGACCACGCCTTCGCGGCGCGGAGGTCCCGCGCGATGCGCTCGTACTCCGCCGTCGAGCGCTTCGTGATGTGGACGTAGGCCGGATCCATCACGACCGAGTGCTCGGCGACGAGCTTCTGATCGGTCACGAGGCCGACCTTGACGAGATCTTCGAGGACCCGGGCCCGCGCCGACGCGACGTCGACGTACGCGTCCTTGGCGTATCCGAGCTCGACGTAGAGGCTGAGGCGATCCGTCTCGAAGATGTTGTCGTAGAAGCCGACCCGGTAAAACGAGACGTTCCGGTCCGGGTAGTACATCCAGTGCACGTCCTTCGGGCCCTTCCGGTCGAACCCGAGGTTGAAGACGAGCACCTTGTTCCACGAGAAGTCCGAGGGCTCGTGCTGGACGTGCGCGAGGGCGAGGAGCTTGTGGAACGGCGCCGACGAGACGAGGCGCTCGTAGCGAATCGTCCGCTTGTCGGTGCGCGCGATCTTGCCCTCGAGGTCGACCTCGAGGAGGCGCTCGGAGAGCGCGATGGCCTCCGGTCGCACGGCGCTCGCGAGGGCGTTCACGTACTCGATCGCCCCGCCCTCCGGGTACGTGAAGCTCGCGTTGTAGCTCGCGTTGTTCGCGACCTTCATGTTGCGGATGATGTCGGTGAGATCGGCGTGGGGGAAGAAGCGCCCCATCGCGTCCTTGTCGAGGGTCCCGAGGTCGCAGGCGTAGAGCTTCTCGTTGTAGGGAATCAGGAATCGTTCGGCGATCCCCCGGCCGAAGCGCGCGTAGAGCATCGCCTCGAAGCTCGCCTCGCCGCCGGCCGTCGCGCCGCCCGTGCGCGCGAAGTAGAGGTCGTGGAGACAGTCGACGAAGTCGTCCTTCGGGAGCTGGTGGATGTTCTTCTGGAAGGGAAAGTCGATCTTCGCGCCCTTGAAGTCGATGAACGACTTCTTCTCGACCGTCCGGACCTGCTGCCCCGGCATGCGCTGCCGCAGCCACGCCTCGATCTCCGGGTGCTTGAAGTGGAAGAAGTGGCCCGAGTAGTCCCAGACGAAGCCGTCCTTCTTGACGGTCTTGCAGTACCCGCCGATCTGGTCGTCGCCCTCGACGACGAGCACGTCGTGATCGCCGCGCTCGGCGAGGGCCGCGGCGGTGGCGAGGCCCGTGATCCCTGCGCCCACGACGAGCGTCCGGCACGCCTTCTCCATCGCGCGCCACGCTACCACGACAGTCGGCTCTATCGATCCTGTCTCGCGTTCACCTCGCGGACGAGCCGCGGCAGCGGGACCATCGGGCGGGGCCCGCGCGCGGCCCGTACTCCAGACGCGATCGACGCGAGCGTTCGGCGGCCTTCTCGGTCTGCGAACGGACGTCGCGCCGGTCTCGCCGGTCTTGTCTCGCTGCCGCGCGCGTCTGGTGACCCCGTGTTCGAACAGGACCGATGCAAGTGACCTCGGCGTTCGCAGATGTTAGCTTCGGGGCGTTCGCGATGACGCCGGAAGCCTTTCAGTCGTCGTTCGACCGCATCCGCTCGCAGATGGCCGAGGTCGTCGTCGGGCAGGAGGATCTCGTGTTCTCGCTGGTCGCCTCGGTCCTCGCCGGCGGTCACGTCCTCATCGAGGGCGTCCCCGGCCTCGGGAAGACGCTCGTCGCGCGCGCCTTCGCGCGCGTGTCTGGCGCGAGCTTCAAGCGGATCCAGTTCACGCCCGACCTCATGCCGAGCGACGTGACGGGCTCGAGCATCCTCGATCGCCAACGGAACGCCTTCGAGTTCGTGCCGGGGCCGATCTTCTGCCAGCTCCTCCTCGCGGACGAGATCAACCGCGCGCCCGCGAAGACCCAGTCGGCGCTCCTCGAGGCGATGCAGGATCACCAGGTCACGGTGGACGGGACGTCGTACCCCCTCCCCGCCCCGTTCGTCGTCGTCGCGACGCAGAACCCCGTCGAGTCACAGGGCACGTACCCGCTGCCCGAGGCGCAGCTCGACCGATTCCTCATGAAGGTGACGGTGGCGGACCCGCCGCGCGACGTCGAGGCGCAGATCGTCCGGAACCACGCGACGGGCTTCGACCCGACGAACCTGGGCGCCCTCGCGGCCGTGACCTCGCCGGCCGAGCTCCTCGCGATGCGCGCCTTGGCGCAGGCGGTGAAGATCGACGACGCCGTCATCGACTACATCGTGGACCTCACGCGCCGCACGAGGGACGATCGCGCGTTCGAGCTCGGCGCCTCGCCGCGCGCGTCCATCGCGATGATGAAGGCGGCGCAGGTCGTCGCCGCGAGCGAGGGCAGGGACTTCGTCACGCCGGACGACGTGAAGCCGATCGCGAAGCCCGTCCTCCGGCACAGGGTCATGCTGCATCCGGACGCGGAGCTCCAGGGGGTCACCGCGGACGAGCGCATCGACGACATCCTGAAAGCTGCCCCGGTCCCGCGCGCGGCAGCGTGAGCGCGGAGAGCCAGGCTCGGCCGCAAACGGCGCTCGTCCCGACGCGGCGCCTCGTCGTCCTCGCGTTCGTCGCGACGCTCGTCGCCACCGTCGCGAGCAACGTGGCGGGCGGGACCCTCGCCTGGGTCGTGCTCGACGGCGTGATCGTGCTCGTCGCTGCGGCCGACGCGCTCGGCTCCCGAGGGACACGCGTCGAGGTCGAGCGGCGCGTCGCGCAGATCCTGTCCGTCGGCCGACGCAACGCCGTCACGATCACGCTCCACAACCGGAGCGACCGCGCGCTGCGTGGCACGATCGTGGACGACCCCGTCGAGGAGGCGGAGGTCGTCGGGCTGCCGGGCCTCTTCGACGTGCCCGCGCGACGAGACGCGGTCCTCCGCTACGAGATCGTCCCCCGCCGACGCGGCAAGCGGAGCCTCCGCGCCGTCACAGTGCGCTACGCGTCGCTGCTCGGCCTCTTCTGGCGGCAGGAGCGCTTCGAGCTGCCGTGGGCGGTGGAGGTCTACCCCGACGTCCACGCGGCGCGCGCCCTGGAGATGCTTCGTCGTCAGGGGCGGGCCGATGCCCGCGTCGGCTCTCTCCGCGTGCGCGGCGGTGACACCGAGTTCGAGCGCCTCCGCCCCTATCAGGTCGGAGACGAGACGCGGCACCTCGACTGGCGCGCGTCGGCGCGGCGCGAGGATCCCGTCGTTCGCCAGTTCCAGGCCGAGTCCGATCAGAACGTCGTCTTCGCGCTCGATCTCGGGCGCGGCATGCGCGGCGAGAGCGGGGGGATCACGAGCATCGACCACGCCCTCGGCGCTGCACTCCTCACCGCGGACGTCGCGATCCGCAGTGGGGACAAGGCTGGCCTCTTCACGTTCGACGACAAGCCGCGGAGCTTCCTCCGCCCGGGCGGGGGCCGGAGCGGCGGTCGCAAGCTCACCCGCGCCGCCTATGCGCTCGACGCCGGCCTCTCCGCGACCGACTACCGCGCGGCGATGGTCTTCCTCAAGTCCCAGGTGAAGGCGCGGTCGCTCGTCGTGCTCTTCACGAACGTGCTCGACGCGCGGAGCGCGAAGGATTTGGCGCGCGCCGTCCGCACGCTCCTCCCGCGTCATTTGCCGCTCTGCGTGCTCATGCGTGATCCCGAGATCGAGGCGCTCGCCGTCGCGCCGGTGACGGCGACGGCCGACACGCTCGTCCGCGCGGCGGCCGCGGAGGCGCTCATGACCCGCGCGAGCCTCGTCGGCGAGCTCCAGAACGCCGGCGCGCTCGTCCTCGACGCGCGCCCGGAGGACGTCACGCCCGCCCTCGTGAACCGCTACCTCGAGGTCAAGGCGCGCCGCCTCCTCTGAGCTGGGCCGTTGCTACGGGCAGGCAGGCACGAGGTCTCTGCCGCCGAAGAACTCCGACACGAGGAGCGCCCACACCTGACGGTTCTCGGCTGGGCCGCACTTGAAGGCGGGCTCGCCGCGCCGTCGGCCGGCCATCGCCGCGCTCTCCTCCTCGAAGAAGCGCGTCGCGAGCTCGGCGGCGTACTCCATCGTCATCGAGCCGGTGCCCGGCTGGAACGCGTAGTACGTCCCACCGCGCACCATCGTCTTCGTCGGCGCGTACGGCGCGAGGCACGTAGCGCGCGACCCGCACCGCGCGACGATCGCGCTCACGATGGGCGCGAGCGTCTTCGACCACTCGCCGTGAGCCCAGTCGTTGATGTGGAAGATCTCGTGGAAGAGCGTCTCGCGCACGGCGGGGCCCGAGCTCACGAGCGAGCCCGACACGTTGTACGCGACCTCCCAGGTCCCCTCCGTGAACGCCGACGGCGTCGAGCGGCCCACCGAGCGAAAGAAGCGAAAGTCGATCTCCCGCCACCGGTACCGGAGCGCCTCTCCCGAAGGGCCGCGGAGGTCCACGAAGAATCGGTCGATCTCCTGCATGGCGTCGCGCACCCAGCCGAGATGCTTCCGATGCCCGCCCACCGGCAGCTCGGGGACGAGCTGGATGTTGCCTCGGAAGCCACCGTCGATCTGCTGCGCGGGGAGGAGGCCCGGGAGCCCGCCCGTGGTGCGATGGAGATCCAGCGCGAGCGCTCGCGCCGCAGGGTCCGACACGTAGCGGGCCTCGAGCAGACACCGGATCCGCGCCGCGTCGTCGCCCGCGCGGCACGACGAGGGGACCGGCTCCGAGACGAAGAGCACCTTCCCCGCGTCGTCTGCGCTCGTGAGGGCCTCGGCGCCCTCTCCGGTGGCATCGGCGTCCGACGATGCCGCGCAGCCGGCGAGCACGAGCAGGCCGAGCGCCATGCGCGAGATGGTCGAGAGCGTCGTCACGCCTCGCGAGGGAGCAAGCCGCGCACCAACCTGCAGCGGGGGCGCCTCCCCGCAGATCGAGGTCGACCGGCCGCAGGTGAACGACGACGACGGCCGGCGCGAGCGCTCCGACGACGCGACGTCGCCGGCTACTTGTTCGGGGTGATGTTCCGCTTCGCGAGGAGATCGGCGAGCGTCCCGAACTTCGCCTCGCGCTTCACCTGCGCGCGGTACTGCTGGTACGCGTTCCGCTCGGTCTCTTCGTTCAGCGCGCGGATGGAGAGCTTGAGCTCGCCGCGACGCGGATCGTGCTCGATGATCTTCGCGTCGAGCTCCTTGCCGACCGGGAAGAGCTTGCGGAGCTCCGTCCCGCGCGGGGTGCCCGTCGCGGAGGCCGAGATGTAGCCGCGCGCGTTCCGCCCGGTCGCGCCGAGGACGCGGACGGTGAGGCCCGAGTTCTCGACGCTGACGATGACGACCTTGACCGACTTGTTCAGCTGGACGCGCTGCGGCGTCTCGTTCGCGGCCTCGCCCGTCGGCGCGGGGTGGAGCGCGATGCGGTGCGCCTTCGAGTCGACGCTCGCCACGACGACGTCGATCTCGTCGCCCACCTTCACCACCTCTTCGGGGTGCTCGATGCGCTTCACGGACAGGTCGGCCGTGTGGATGAGGCCGTCGATGCCGGACTCGAGCTCGATGAAAGCGCCGAACGGCTGGAGCCGCGCGACCTTCCCCTTGTGCCTCGTGCCGGGAGCGTACTTCTCGGCGACGTGCGACCACGGATCCTCGATCGCCGCGCGGCGGGAGAGCCACAGCTTCCCCTTCTCGTCGACGCGGAGGATCTTCACGCGGCACGTCTCGTTGACCTTGAAGACGTCGCGCGGCTGGTCGGCGCGGTTGTGGCTCATCTCGCTCAGCGGCACGAGCCCCTCCACGCCGCCGACGTCGATGAAGGCGCCGAAGGGGACGACGGTGCGGACGATGCCGTCCACGACCGCGCCCATCTCGAGCGTCTTCAGGGCGGCCTCGCGCTTCTCCTTCGCCTCGCTCTCGAGCATCGCCCGACGCGAGAGGACGACGTCACGACCGCGCTTCGCGTACTGGGTGACCGCGAAGCCGAGGCGCCTCCCGACGAGGTGCGACAGATCCGCGCCGGGGCGGAGCTCGACGTGCGACGCCGGCGCGAACGCGCGGATGCCGTCGACGTCGACCTCGACGCCTCCCTTGATCGTCCCGGTGACGAGGCCGAAGACGAGCGAGCCGGACTTCGACGCATCGGCGAGGACGGGCTTCGCCTTCGACATGCGCTTCGGGTGGTGCGTGAGCACCATGAGCCCGCCGCGTCCGCCGTCGTTGTGGACGAGTCCGACGAACGGGGCGCCAGGCTCGAGGACGACCTTCGGGAGGAGCGGCTTCTCGTCCGCCGCCGGGGTGGCTTCGGACTCCGCCGCGACGGCGGGCGCGGACTCGACGGGCGCGGACTCGGCGGGCGCGGACTCGCCGGCGACGGGCTCGGGGGCGACGGGCTCGGGGGCGGGGGCTACGGCGACGGGC
>JALHPN010000050.1 GCA_022842465.1 Polyangiaceae bacterium
CCCGTGCACGTCGGGGCCGCGCACGCGGCCGCCCCGCCCGTCCACGCGCCGCAGGCGCAGCAGGCCCAGGCGACGATCGCGGACCGCGCCCGCGCCTTCGCCGCCAGGCACAACCTCCCGCTCCGCACCGTCCAGGTCGACGTCAACGGCCGCAAGGCGACGCGCATCTTCATGCCCGTCACCGACGCGACGCACCAGGCGTTCGTCGACGAGTTCACGGCGGGAGGCGCCGTGCTCCGGCAGAGGCAGGCGGACCTCGAGCACGTCACGATGGCGCTCACGCCGAAGGACCTGATCCACAACTGGGGCCAGCCTGGGCCGATGTTCGAGCCGAGCCACGGCGGCCTCTACGTCGCGATGGACCTCACCGACGTCGAGAAGCAGCACTTCAAGGCCACGATCCAGAACGCGCAGAACAAGGAGTTCATCGGCAAGAACGGCAGCGCCCACTGCACGCGCTGGCTCGTCCACGGCTGCATCGGCCCGGAGATCCCCCTCTCGCACAAGCTCGGGATCAAGCGCTCCAACGCGCCGAGCAACTTCGTGAAGAAGATCCTCCACGCCGGCAACGACCTCGTCGTCGTCGGGGTCGCGATGTCGAACCAGCCCGGCCAGGCGGCGCAGATGCGCCAGCAGGTCGCCCACTACGACCAGCAGATCGGCGCGTACGAGCAGCAGATCGCCCAGCTCGAGCAGCAAGGCGGCGGGCGCGTCCAGGCCTTCCGCGCGCAGATCACGCCGTACCGCGAGGCGGTCGAGAAGATCGACGCGGCGATCGCGATGCGCGGTGACAAACCCGAGATCGCGGCTGCCCTCAGGGCGAAGAAGGACGACATCCAGCGCGCCATCAAGGGGCTGACCGAGCAGCACGAGGCGCCGTACCACGCGCGCGTCGCCCAGCTCGACGCCGCCGTCCTCACCGGGCGCGCGAAGGTGAGGCAGCTCGAGATCGGGCGCGACGCCGCGCTGAAGAACGCGCGGGCGCAGCTCGAGACGCGCGAGCACGAGCGCGCGGAGCTGACGCGCGTGGCCCCGGCCCAGGGCGCATCGGAGTACGATCGGAAGCTCGCCGCGCTCGATCTCGCGATCAAGGAGGCGAAGAGCTCGATCGAGGCCGCGAAGGTGCAGCGCGCGGCCGCGCGTGCCACGCAGCGTACGGCCATCGCGCAGGCGAAGCAGGAGCTCCGCGGTCTCTACCAGCAGACGACGAAGAAGCCCGCCGTCTCCCCGGCGAACGTGACCGCGTACGAGCAGCGCATCGCGCAGCTGGAGACGCAGATCGAGACCATCGGGAAGGCGATCCAGCAGCACGCCGCCGAGCCGGGCTTCGACCACCAGCTCGACGCGTGGAAGAGCGCGATCTCCGAAGCGCGCGCGGAGAAGGCGCGCATCGCGGAGGCGGGGCCGGCCGGATACAACCCCCAGTTCGTCCAGCGCCTCGCGCAGCTCGATGCGCAGATCGACCAGCACCGGAAGGCGCTCGTCGCGCAGCCGGTGGGGGGAAACGCGGCCCAGACGCTCGCGGCGCTCAAGACGTCGGTGACCGAGCGCGAGGCGATCCTCGCGAAGGGCGCGCAGGCGTACAACCCCACCTACGAGCAGCGCGTCGCGCAGGTGGACGCGCAGATCGCGGCGCTCGACAAGCAGCTCGATCAGCACGCCGCCGACCCGGCCCAGAAGGCGAACCTCGTCACCTGGCGCGCGCAGCGCGAGCAGCACGCGGCGATCAAGGAGGGCCTCCTGAAGGGAGGGCCTTCGCGTTACGACGCGACCGTCGACCAGAAGATCCAGCAGGTCACCGCCCGCATCCTCCAGGCGCGCACGCAGATCACCCAGCTCGAGGCGCAGGACGCCCAGGCCGACACGCAGCTCGCGCAGCTCGTCGCGCCGCACCAGAAGGCGAAGGACGAGCTCCTCGCGACGGGCGCGGACGCCTATCACCCCGCCTACGACGCCGAAGTGAAGCGCATCGACGCGGCCATCGCGCAGCAGGAGCACACGATCCGCCAGTATGCACCTCACCCGCAGTACGCCGCGCACGTGAACGCCGCGCGCGCGCAGGTCGCCACGCTCCAGGAGCAGAAGGCAAAGCTCGCCGCGACGAACCCGAAGGACTTCAATCCCCAGCTCCAGGCGAAGCTGAACGAGGTCGACGCGGCGATCAAGACGGCGGAGCAGCGCCTCGCGCAGTATCAAGCGAACCCGGCGTACGCCGCGCACGTCGAGGGCCAGCGCGCCGAGATCGCGAAGCAAGGCGAGCTCCGGGCGTCGCTCCTGAAGGTCGGCCCGAAGGGGTACGACCCGGCCCACGACGCGAAGCTCGCGCAGAACGCGCAGAACGTCGCGCAAGCGAAGACCGCGCTCGAGGCGCTGACGACGCAGCACGAGGCGGCCGTCTCCACCGCCAAGACGGAGCTCGCGCGGAACGACGCGCTCCGCGCCGAGATCAAGAAGCACGGCGCGACGAGCTACAACCAGGGCTGGGCGCAGCGTCTCGCGCAGCTCGACCAGCAGATCGCGCAGCACGAGGGGCAGATCAAGCAGTACCCCGGCGACCAGCACGCGCAGAACCGCGCGCAGTGGGGGCAGCAGATCGAGCAGCTGAAGGCGACGCGGGCGCAGGTGCTCGCGAAGGGTCCGGCCGACTACAACCCGCACGAGCCGCAGATCGCCCAGCTGAAGCAACAGATCGAGCAGCAGCGCGCCGCGGCCGCTCCCATCCGCGCGCAGCTCGCCGCCATCGACGCCGCCGCGAACGCCGGCAACGAGCTCGCGGCGAAGTTCAACGCCATCCCGGAGGCGTCGCTGATGGGCCCGCCGCCGGGCGGTGGCGCAGCCGAAGCCGTCCGCCAGTGAGCCGGGAACCCAGACGAGAGCATCCCATGAACACCCTCCAGAAGCTCCGGTCCGTCACGCTCGGTCTCTGCCTCGGGCTCGGTCTCTCGACGAGCGCCCTCGCGGCGCCGCCCGCGCCTCACGTCGAGGCGCCGAAGGTCGCGCAGCCCGTGGTGCGCCCCGCCCCGAAGGTCGTCGCGAACCACGCGGAGGCCGCGAAGGAGATCGGTCACGGCGTCATGGTCGCGACCGGCTCGGCGATGCCGGCCAACATGATGCCGGCGATGCGCGAGCACGCGCTGGGTCGTCAGGGCCGTACGAACGTCTTCTACATGCCGACGTTCGCCAGCGAGGAGAACTTCAAGGAAGGCGTCACCGACAAGTGGCACCCGAACCTGCTGTTCGTCTCGAAGCCGAATCGCGAGGCGGCCTCGCTGGCGGCGCAGGGGCAGGGGCGCGCGACGCTCCACCGGGCGTCGCTGTTCGAGCTCGCGCAGAAGCTCGAGAAGGACGAGCTCCCGATCGACACCGTCGTCGTCCGGGTCAGCCCGCCCGACGCCGAGGGAAACGTGAGCCTCGGCACGTCGAGCGACCTCACGATGCTCGCCGTCCAGTCGGTGCTCCGCCGCGGCGGCAAGGTCATCGCCGAGGTGAACCCGAACGTCCCGCACGCGCGCGGCAACCGGATCCCGTACGCGTCGCTCAGCCACGTCGTGCACGGCAACGAGATGCTCGCGGAGGCGATCCAGCTGGTGCCGCAGGCGACGGAGCAGTCGATCGCGCAGAACGTGATCAAGCTCATCCCCGTCAACGTGAAGCACACCGTGCAGGTCGGGATCGGAGACTCTCTCGCCGGCATCGGCGACGCGCTCGCGAATCACCCGATCGACATCTGGAGCGAGATGGCGCCGCCTGGCCTCCTCAAGCTCGTCAACGCGCCGAACTCGAAGGTCGGACAGGCCGTCTTCTCGTTCATGCACGCGGACAACGCGAGCTACAAGGCGGCAGGCGCGAACCCGCGCGTGACCCTCCAGCCCTCGCTCATCGTCAACGATCCGGCTCTCATCGCGCAGAAGCCGAACATGGTCGCGATCAACACCGGCCTCGAGGTCGACCTCTTCGGCAACGTGAACGCGGAGCGTGACGGGAACAAGGTGATCAGCGCGCCCGGCGGGCAGCCCGACTTCATGAAGGGCGCGTCGATGGCGCAGACCGGTCGGGCGATCATGGCCCTCCGCTCGACCGCGAAGGGCAACACCTCGACGATCGTGATCGGCCTCAAGGGGCCGACCACGACGCCGAAGGACAACGTCGACCACGTCGTCACCGAGTGGGGCGCGACGGCGAAGCTGCGCGGCCTCTCGGACGGGCAACGCGCCTACCAGATGATCACCGTCGCGCACCCGCTCTTCCGCGGGGAGCTCGCCGACACGGCGAAGAAGCGCGGACTCATCACGGAGGGCCAGGCGTACGCGCTGAAGGCGAGCGTCTTCCACGCGATCCGCACGGCCCCCGTCGAGACGCGCGAGGTGCTCGCGAACGCGGCCCTCGAGAAGAACCTCCTCTCGAACGACGAGCACACGGAGATCGTCGTCGAGATCCTGGTGCCGAAGATCCCCGGGAAGAAGTGAAGAGCGACGGCACGCGCGTCTGCGCTAGGGTGCCCGCGGCATGCGGTGCTCCGGCGGCCTCGGTCTCCTCGTCGTCGTGCTCGGCGCGATGGCGTCGCCTGGCGAGGCGCGCGCGCAGGCCTGTTGCGTCGGCGCGAGCGGGCTCACGCCGGGCTGGCTGACGACCCACGAGCGGGCCCTCGTCGGCGCGCAGGTCCGCTTCGCGACCGCCCACGGAACCTACCCTGCACGCGGCGACTTCTTCGCGCCCCAGCCAGGCCGCGACGCGCGCCTCGAGCCCTCCCTCTTCGGCTCGCTCCGCCTCCTGCCCCGCGCGCAGGTGAGCGTGTCGGTTCCCTTCGCGATCGTGCGGCGACGCGCGGGCGATCTCGTCGAGTCAAGGACCGCCTTCGGAGACGTGACGCTCGTCGGCCGCTGGGACGTCTTCCGTGTCGGGGAGCGCCGCTGGCCTGGGATCGCGCTCCTCGCCGGCGCCCTCGTCCCGACGGGCACGCCGACGGACCGCGCGACGGGGCTCCTCGCCGCCGACGCGACCGGGATCGGCGCCTGGGAGGGCAACGCTGGCGTGTCGGTCGAGGAGACCTTCGGGCACGTCGTCCTCCACGCCACGGCGCTCGCCGGGGTGCGCTCGTCGCGCGAGGTGTTCGGGGTCGAGCAACACCTCGGCCTCCGCTCCCTCTTCCTCGTCGGGACGGGGTGGGTCTGGGACGACGACGCCTCGATGCTGCTGACGATCACCCACACCGCCGACGGGGATGCGACGCTCGACGGCAGCACTGCGGCGGGGACGGGGTTCCGCGCGACGCAGCTCGCGTTCGTTGTCACGACGCCGATCACCGATACACTTCGGCTCCGCACGTCGGTGTTCACGGACGTGCCGCCGCTCGGGTCGAACAGGCAAGCCCTCGGCGGGACGACGCTCGGGCTCGCGAAGACATGGTTCTGACATGACGCTCCCCCGCCACGCTCTCCTCCTCCTGGCTTCCCTCCTCCTGACGTCGTGTCGCGCGCCCACGGAGGCCGCGAGGCCGCCCACGACGAGCGGGCCCACGAAGATCGCGAGCCCCGCGCCGCTCGTCGGGGAGGAGGGAACGCTGTCGGTCGGCGAGCTCGCGAAGCGGGCCCCCTTCACCGTGCTCCTCTTCTTCTCGGCGGACTGCCCCGTGCAGAAGGCACACGACCCGCGGATCCGCGAGATCGTCGCGACCTACCGGACGCGCGGCGTCGCCTTCGCGGCGATCGCGTCGGAGGAAGGGACGGACGCGGCGCGCCTCCGCGACGAAGTGAAGAAGCGCGCGCTCGAGATGCCGCTCTTCGAGGACCGCGGCGCGCTCCTCGCCGACGCGCTCGGTGTCGAGTACACGACCCACGTCGTGGTGCTCGATGCCGAGCGGCGCATCCACTACTCGGGCGCGATCGACTCCGAGCGCACCCACCTCACCCCGCGCGGGGAGCCCCACCTCCGGAACGCGCTCGACGCGGTGCTCGAGGGAAAGCCCGTCGCGAAGCCCCGCGTCGAGCCGCTCGGGTGCCCCCTCCTCAAGCACGCCTAGGGCGTGCAGGCGCTCCTCCAGCGCTCGGCCGCCCCTCTACGGCTGGCGTGGCTCGATTCCCACGACGTCACGCCCGCCGTACTGACGGTGACGGTCGCATCCTCGAGACGAGCTCCAAGCAGCGTCACCAGCTCTTCGCGACGAGGAGGCGACGGTTCGCGGCGAACCACAGGAAGACGCCGTCGCTGGGCTCGGCGTCACCCTCGTCGTCGAGCGCGTCAGCCGAGGGCGGGCTCCAGCTCTCGACGAGGCCCATGTTCACGACGAGCCCGACGACGCGCCCGTCGCGGAGGACCTCATGGGTCTCGAGCCACACCGGCGACTGGAACCCGCGCTCCGGATCGCTCGTCCGGTACTCGTCCATCTCGGTCTCGACCCGCTTCTGCCAGGCGGCGGAGAGCTTCGCACCGTCCACCGCGCGCAGGCTGCTCGCGTAGGCGGTGCCGGCGACGTCGAGCGACGCGCCGGCGGCGTCGGCGACGGCGCGCACGTACGTGGTGTCGCCGCGGAGCTCCTCCTCCTCGGTCGCCGCGACGTCGGGATCGTACGTCGTGTCTCGCGCGCAGCCGGAGAGCGCGCCCGCCGACGCCGCGAGGACGACGGCAGCGACGCAGCGAAGGACCCATCGAGGTGTGTGCATGTGGGAGCTCTACGGTTCCGCGGTGACTTCGCAAGCAACAAATCGGCGTGCAGACTCGAAGCCGCGACGCATTCTCCTCGAGCGGTCGCCCTTCGCGCAGGCGCTACCTCGGGCGCGTCTCGAGCCGCGCGCGGCACGACCTCCGCGTCAGAAGCACTGCGCCATCGCCGAGCAGTCGGCGTTCGTCTCGAGCAGCTCGACGTTGCAGCGATCGGCGGCGACCGCGCGCGTGCACGCCTCGACCCGCTGGAGGGGGACGTAGCAGGACGCGGCCCACCGCTCGCTGCGTAGGAGGCACTCCGTCGCGGACTTCGGCGCCTTCATCGTGATACCCCCGTCGCACGGTGCGCTCGACCCGTAGCCCCCGAGCTGGCAGGCCTGCCAGTCGCAGAGCTTGTACCGCTCCGGATACGTGAGGTGGCCGAGCGCGGTCGTCGGCGGGAGGCCCGTCGTCGTTCCGCAGGTCGGGGGCAAGGGCTTCGCCTTGCAGAAGCCCGAGCCGAGGCTGACCGCGCAGACCTCGCCGGGTCCGCACGCCCCACGGACGCGGTAGCAGTCGAGCACGGTGCACGTCCTCCCGCCACACGAGAGGTTGAACGGGCATTCGTCCGCCTCGCCACAATGCGGGAGGCAGACGCCCGCCGTGCACGTCATGCCCGCTCCACATTCGGGCGTCGCCGCGCAAGCCTTCGCGCAGACGCCTTCCGCGCCGCCCCTTTTGTAGCAGAGTGAGCCCGCCTTGCATGCGCTGTCGTCCGCGCACGGGGGAAAGGTCGTCCGGGCGGCCGATGGCGCCGACGCGTCGACGTCGGTCGCGGCCGGCTCGACCTCGGCGACGTCCTCGGACGGCGGGGGCTCCGGCGACGTCGCCGGCGCGGCGGGCGCGCCGTCGCAGGCCATGATCGCGATCATGCCGAAGCCGACGAGGGCGAATGACCCACGCGCCGCCGAAAGGTGATGCTGCATGAACAACCGGGTTTGCACCCGTCATTCCATGGTCGAGCACGGTCGGAACTCACGGCGAGATGCGGCCTGTGGTGTCGAGGCCGCGCTGCGCGCGTACCATGCCGCGCGATGACACGCGCCGGTGCGACTCGGGAGCTCTCCACCCGCGTGTGAAGCGGTCGACGCCGCTTCACTGCACGGTCGGGACGAGGTCGAACACGCCGCGCACGCGGAGCGTCGAGCCCTCGCGCGCGCCCTTCCCCTGGACGAGGATCTCGTAGTGGCCGGCGATCCGGGCGGGGCTGACGTGCGTGAGGGTCACGTCGCGCGCGGTGACGACATCGCCGCCCGTGCTCGCGCCGCACAGCGTGAAGACGAGACCGCGCCAGCGTGCCGGCAGCGCGTCGAGGCCGGCCCACGCGTTGTCGGACGTCATGAGCGTCACGACCACCGCGTTGGACGGACAGCTCGTGAGCGGGCCGGCGGTCGCGTCCGAGGGGACGGTGATCGAGACGTTCCGCCCGAAGTACGGGAAGAAGATGGTCGTCGATCCGGCGCTCGGCGCGTAGAACGCCTCTGCCGACGCGTACGCGACGACCCGCGTGCCGTCGACTTCCCAGACGATCGTGGGCGCCTTGCAGGTCGCCGACGTCTCGTTCGTGTCGCAGACCTCGGCGGCGGCGCATGTCCCGCAGCTCGCGTCGCACACGAGACCGCAGCTCCGGCCGGCGCAGCTCGCGGTGCACGCCTCTGCAGCGTCGTTCGTCGGCGTCGGCGGCGAGGCGTCCGCGCCGACGCGCTCACGCCCGGCGTCGTCGATCTCGTCGCCAGGCGTCTCGTCGTCCGCCGTGCGAAGCGAGCCGCAAGCGACCGCGACCGCGAGGCACCCGAGCGCGAGAGCTCTCCTGATCATCCCGAGAGCATGCTCTCCGCCCCGTCCGGCTTCAAGCCGGGGACACTCGCGTCGGGGCTGGAGAGGTCAGTTCTTCTTCGCCATCATCTGCACGGTCGTCGGGCCGGGCGGCGGCGCGCTGGTCGTCGTCGTCGTGCTCGCGACGCTCGACACGCTCGGCGAGCTCGGCAAGGCAGGCGACGTGGCCGGCCCCTCGGCATAGCCCTCGTCCGAGAACACCTTGAGCTCCTCGCTCACGCGCCGGAGGTACTGCTGCTTCACGTGGAACGGGAGGAACGCGCTCTTGAAGCCGGACAGGATGATCGCCTTCAGATCCGCCAGGCTGAAGCCGAGCACCTTGTTGCAGAGCCAGAGCTCCTTCGAGACCGTCGTGTCCGTCACGAGACGGTTGTCCGTGTTCACCGTCACGCGGAGGCCGAGGTTCTTGTAGAGCTTGATCGGGTGGCTCGCGAGGTCGCGGATCGCGCCCGTCTGCACGTTGGACGACGGGCAGCACTCGAGGGCGATGCGGTGGTCGTTGACGTAGTGGAGGAGATCGCCGTTTTCGCGGAGCCGGCAGCCGTGACCGATGCGGTGCGCGCCGCAGACGTGGATCGCCTGGTGGATCGACTCCGGGCCGTAGGCCTCGCCCGCGTGGATCGTGACGTTGATGTTGTTGTTGCGGACGAGGTTGAAGGCCTGCTTGTGGTGCTTCGCGGGGTGATCGTACTCGGCGCCGGCGAGATCGAACCCGACCACGCCGCGCCCCTTGTACGCGACGGCGAGCTCCGCCATCTCGAGCGAGCTCTCCGCCGACACGTTGCGGATCCCGCAGATGATCACGTTCGACTCGATGCCGAAGCGGTCCTGGGCGGCGCGTAGCCCCTCGAGGACCGCCTCGACGACCTGCGTGAGCTTCAGGTCCCGCCGGGTGTGGAGCATGGGCGCGTAGCGGACCTCCATGTAGCGGACGTTCTCGCGCGCCGCGTCCTCGGCGAGCTCGTAGGCCGCGCGGGTGAGCGCGTCGGCCGTCTGGAGGACGCGGAGGGTGACGTCGAACGCTTTCAGGTACTCGACGAGCGACCCGCAGTTCTGCCCCAGGTTCATCGCCCGACGGAGGCCGTCCTCGTCGTGGGAGGGGAGCTCGATCCGTCCCTTGTCCGCCAGCTCCAGGATCGTCTTGAGGCGCAGCGACCCGTCCAGGTGGACGTGGAGATCGGTCTTCGGGAGCTTCTCGATGACCTCGAGGGGAATCGTGTGCGGCATGACTGAAGCTACCATGATTCGGCGTCGGACGGATGTGGCGAGGCGACCACAGTCCCTGACGCGCCTGTCAGGGCGCGTCAGCGCGGATCGGCGGCGAGGATGACGGATCGACGCGGATTTCCGGGAGTCCGCAGCGTTGGCAGAGGTCGTGCTCCTGCGGGCGACTCCTTCCTTCCCTTCTCTTCGCTTCCAGGAGTCACAAGATGGCCCGTTCGATCGCGCGACGCGTCGGCCTCCTCGTGCCGTGCGCGCTGCTCATGGCCTGCTTCTCGAGCTCGTCGTCCTCGACGTCCTCGTCCTCTACGTCCTCGGGTGACGGCGGAGGAGGGGGAGGCGGCTGTGGCGGCGGGTCGTGGACCTCCGCCGGCAACGGCGGCGTCCGGGACGCGCCCGATCGCGACGGCGCCGGCGTCCCTCCGATCGGCCCGGAAGGGGCGGCTCCGACGGGTCAGAGCTGGCAGCCCGTCGAGACGGACGAGGGCTGCGGCCGGTCCGGCCTCGCGTGGGTCCTCGTCGACGAGATCTGCCGGGACGGCTCGCACGCCGCCGATCCGCGCGCGCTCGAGGCCCCGATGTTCCGGGACGGAGCGCTCGTGGGCGGCGATCTCTTCGCCATCGACGCGACACACCTCTGGTCGATCGACATGAGCGCGGGCGGAGGAGCGCCGCCGGCGCGAAAGGCCCTCCTCTCCGGGATCGGTCAGCCGCTCGCCATCGCGAGCCGCGGCACGGACCTCGTCGTCGCCGCCGGACGAGCGGGCCTCCTCCTCGTCGACGCCGCGAATCCAAGGAGCCCTACCCGCGCGTCCTCCCTCCTCTTGCCCGGTCACGCGTACGACGTCGCCCTGGACGGTGCGAGCACGGCGCTCGTCGCGATGGGCGAAGAGGGCGTCGCGGTCACGAGCCTCGCAGGGCCCCCCTCCCTCGTGAAGACGTACGCCGTCCCGGGCCTCGCCGTCGGGGTCACGGCGGACGCGTCGCACGCGTACGTCGCCGCGTGCTCGACCTTCGCCATCGTCGACCGCGCGACGGGGGCGGTCACGTCGCAGGTCTGGGTCCCCGACCCGCTCCTCCCGAAGCGCCTCGCCCCGGCGAAGGACGTCGCGCTCGTCGGCGACGTGGCGTTCGTCGCCGCGGGCAAGCTCGGCGCCGTCGCGATCGACGTCTCCGACAAGAGTCAGCCCAAGGTGCTCGGCAGCTGCCGCATCGAGGATCCGAAGTTCTACGCGAGCGGCGTCCGCGTCCAGGGCAGCACCGTCTACGTCGCGGGAGGCGAGTGGGGCGTGCTCAAGGTCGACGCCTCGGACCCGAAGGGCGCGTGCACGACGTCGGCGACGGTGCCGCCTCCGCCGGCGCCGGCGACGGGGGACGTCGAGTGCTCCACGAGAGCCCCGTGGGAGATCGTCGACTGGCCGATGCTCTGGGAGCCGCCGCCTCCGGGCAAGGATCCCGTCCAGGTGCTGCCCGACGGCGACCGCGTCTTCGCGTTCGGCGACGCGCGGCGCATCGGGGTCCGCGCCGTCGACGTGCGCTCCGCGAGCACGCTCGCGCTCACCGCCCGTTACGACGAGCCGCGCGCGCTCGTCGCGATGGCGTCGAGCGGGTCGCGCGTGATGGCGGCCGGCCCACACGGCGGAACCTTCACGCTCGACGGGGACGGCGCGTTGGTCCGTGCGGAGGCGGCCGGCGACGACGTGCTCCGGAAGGCCTCGCTCCTCGCCGCCCTCGGGGACGGACGCTGGGTCGCCGGCGTGGGGAGCGACGTGCACGTCGAAGGGAGAGCGGCGCCCATCACGCTCGACGAAGCGCCGTGGTCGCTCTCTGCCCATGGTCAAGACGACGTCGTCGTCGCGATGAAGACGCGCGGCGTCCACGTCGTCTCGACGACGAACGGGCTCACGAAGACCCTCGCGCTCCCGCGCCCGATGCACCTTCCGCTCGCGCTCGCGTCTCGTGGCACGCGGGTGTTCGCCGCGGGCCCCGAGTGGAGCGAGACGGCGACGATCGACCTCGTGGGCGCCGGGGCCTCCCTCGTCGCGCACGCCGTCTTCGACGAGGACGACGCGCTCGACGTCGCCTACTGGCGCGAGCGCCTCCCCCGTCGACACCTGAGCCCCACGGCGAGCGGGCTCGTCGAGCTCGCCGCGATCGGACCGCGCGCCGGCGTCGTCCTCCACCGCGCGACGGGGGCCGACGTGAAGGTCGCGGTGCCGCCGATGACCTACGCGGGCCTGACCACGGCCGGTGGACGCGCGTACGCGATCGGGCTCGATCGCGGCCGCTACAAGAGCTACCTCGTGACGGTGGAGCTCGAGGGCGGGAACCCGCGCGTGGTCTCCCTCGAGACGTTCACGGGCGCCGCGTCCGCGATCGCGCACGTGAGCGGTCGGATCGTCGTCGCTGACGCCGACGGCGCGTTCCGTGTCTACACCCCGGGAGACGCCGGCCCGACGCTCACGTCCGTCACCCGCGTGGAGGTGCCGTGATGCGCGCGCTCTCGACCCTCGCGCTCTTGACTGCGGCGCTCCTCGTCGGCTGCGGCGGGGACGAGCCCGAGCCCGAGCCCGCGCCCGCGAGGACGCCGAACGCCGGGCGCGCGGGACCGCCCGCGGAGCCGCCGACGATCCGCGCGATCGAGATCCCCACCTTCCCTCCCCTCGGCCCCGCGTCGCGGTTCGACGTCGTGGTCGACTCGCGAGACGCGTGGGCCGCGCTCACCGCGACGTTCAAGAACCGCGTGACCGCGTTCGCGACCGCGTCGAGCAACGGCCGCGCGCGCGCGGCGGTCCGCGCGCGCGATCTCGGAGAGGGCCAAGGCACGCTCGTCCTCGAGGTCTGTGATCTCCTGAACGCGTGCAGCGCGCGCGCCGTCGAGGACCTCATCGTCGATCTCTCCCCGCCGGAGATCGAGCCCGAGCGCCTCGTCGCGAGCCCGAAGGTCTCGGGCACGGCTGGTCAGATCGCGTTCTGGGTCGCCGACGACTGGGTCCTCGGCGACGTGAGACTCGAGACCTTCGGCAAGGTGCTGACCCGCGACTTTCCGAAGGCGTATCCGTCGACGCTCGGCAAGGCGTGGGACGTGTCTCGTGTCGCCTTCGACGCGAGCCTCCTCGGCGAGTCGAGTGGCGTCGCCTCGCTCGTCGCGCGCGACGCCGCGGGCAACGAGGTGCGGCGATCGTTCCAGCTCGTCGTCGACGGCACGCCGCCGACGGCGACGATCACGGCGCCGCTCGAGGGCGCGCACGTCGCCGGCGGGACGTTCGCCGTGCGCGCGGCGGCGCTCGACGTGGGCGGAACGACGACGCCGCCCACGCTCGAGCTCTGGATCGGCGGAGCGCGCGTCGCGGAGCTGCCCGGCCCTGCGATCGACGTCGACGTCGACACCGCCACGCTCCCTCCTGGACCGGTCGAGGTTCGCGTGCTCGCGAGGGACGAGGCAGGAAACGAGAGCGCGCCGATCGTCCGTACGATCACGCACTGACGGGGTATGCTCCCCGTCCATCGTGCCCTCGACCTTCGACGTCGGCCAGACCATCGCGAGCAAGTACGAGCTCGTGCGCCTCATCGGGCGCGGCGCGACCAGCTCCGTCTGGGAGGCGAAGCACACGAGCCTCGACGAGACGTTCGCGCTCAAGGTCCTCACCCCGGCGCCGGACGTGACGCCGGAGGAGGCGAGCGCCCGCTTCCAGGAGCAGGCGAAGCTCTCCGCGGCGCTCTCGAAGAAGACGCGGCACGTCGTCTCCGTCACCGACTCCGGCGAGGAGAGCGGCTGGCCCTACGTCGTGATGGAGCTGCTCGACGGGGAGACGCTCGAGACGAGGCTGCAGCGCGGCGTGATCGACGCCGCGGAGATCGCCGACATGGTCGGGCAGGTCGCCCGAGCGCTGTCGGTCGCGCACGCGCAGGGGATCTTCCACGGCAACCTCGTCCCGGCGAACATCTTCCTCTGCACGGACGAGGACGGACGCGTCCTCGTGAAGCTCCTCGACTTCGGCTTCGTCCTCTCGCCAGGCCCTGCGGCCGCCGAGCCTGACGACGACGACGTGAGCGCCGGGACCGACGACGACGACTCGACGGCGCCGGAGGTCCAGAGCTACGCGGCGACCACGTCCCCGTACGCGAGCCCGGAGCAGGTACGCGGCGAGAAGGGCCTCGACTACCGCGCGGATCTCTGGGCGCTCGTCGTGATCACGTACCGGTGCCTCGTCGGGACGCTCCCTTGGCAGGGCGAGAGCCCGGAGGAGATCGTGGTGGCGGTCTGCACGCACCAGTGGGTCCCCGCGCGCGAGCGGAAGCCGAGCGTGCCGTACGTCGTGGAGGCGTTCTTCGCGCGCGGATTCGCGCTCGAGCTCGACGAACGATTCAAGACCGCCAAGGAGCTCGCGGCGACGTTCCGCGCGGGTTTCCCGCACACCGAGCGCGCCGCGGGTGGACGGGCCGCCTTCGCGTCACGACCGAGCTTCGACGAGGAGCTCGGCGCCCCGCCGCGGAAGGACGTCTCCTCCTCCCGGCTCGCGGCCGAGCCCGTCGTCGCGGCACAAGCCCCGTCCGCGCCGTCCGCGACCGAGGACATCGGCAGAGCCGGAGCGGAGGCGTCCCAGGCGCGTCCGCTGATGGCGTCGCTCGTCGATCCCCCGGCGCTCGGCGGGCCGCCGCCGCCGGCCGTCAGCAGCCGGAAGATGCTCGGGCTCACGCTCGCGGCGCTCGCGATCCTCCTCGCGGCGATCGCCGCGTGGGCGGCGTCCGCACCGAAGTGACCGAAGGCTTCAGCGCGCCTGCTCCTCCTCGAAGGAGGTCGCGCGGAGCGTGCCGTTCTGAGGGAGCACGGCGCTGAGCTCGCGACGCCCGTAGACCTCCGCGGGGAACAGCGTGCCGGCGATCCGGCGGAACGCCGCGTAGCTCGGCAACGCCGAGGCCTCCACGAACATGACCTCCGGGGGGGAGAAGAAGGTCGGGCCCGCGTCTGCCTTCTGCGGGATCCAGCCTTCGGCCTCCGCCGGCATCGCGGGAGCCTTCACGGCCCCCGTCGTCGCCGCTCCCGGCGGCACGACGAACGACCATGAGAAGTTCGCGTCCATGCCGCCGAAGAAGCGGACGCGAACGACGCCGCCGTCGGCGGCCGCGAGCGACGCCTCGTTGGTCCACGTGATCTCGAAGCGCCGCGGATCGGCGGGCGTCGGCACCTCGGCGCCCGTCACCTTCGGGAGGCGCTGGGCGAAGTCGAGGACGTTCGCGGCCTGCGGCGGATCACGCCGCACCATCGTCAGCTGCGAGCCGAAGTTCGCGTACGGACGGAAGAACGCCGCGACCTGGCGTGCGTCGGCGAACCCGTCCGGCACGGAGAACGACCGCGGCCCGTCGAGGGAGCCGAAGGGCCCCATCGAGAAGCCGACCTCTTCCGCGATCTCGGTGAGGCCCACCTCGAGGTCCCCTTCCTCGTTCGGCTCGCTCGTGGCATCGACGGTCGCCGTGAGCGCCGGGGCGAACGCGCCCGTCGTGACGGCGAGCGCTCCCGCGTCGCCCGGAGGCGCGTTCCCCTTCTTGAACGCGAAGCCGAGGATGCTGGCCCTCCCGCCGTTGGCGCGCACGAGGATCGGCGTCGACGCGCGGATGCACTCGGGGCTGACCGAGAGCGTGAGCGGGCTCTCGCTGCCGGTCGTGTCGCACCCGCCGGTGGCGGCGTAGTAGCTGACGGCGTTCGTGACCGACGGGAAGGAGACCTGATACTGCCGGATGTCGCTCCGCGAGACGCGCGTGTCCGTCGCGACGAGCTCGTCGCCCGGCTGGACGGCGACCCACGTGATGACGCTGAGGTTCGACCCGGTGCCGAGCAGGGCGCTCGCCTGCGTGGGGATCTGCGGGAGGCCCGCGCTCGTCGCGCGACCGTCGGCCGCAGTGAGGCTGCTACCGAGGACGGCGCCCGCGGTGTCGTGGAAGACGACGCGGACGTTCGGGACGGGCTGCCCGGCCGAGAGGACGCGGACGGTGATGAACGTCGGTACGGCGGCCTCCACGGCGGCGTCGCTCGGGCGCGGAGACGGGATGTCTGCGTCGTTCGGCGTGGGGATCGAGGCCTCGAACGAGCCGGCCTCGGGATTGAACGTGCCCGTGCCCCCGGACGAGCCGTCGTCCTCGCATGCGAAGAGCAGAGCCGTCGTGACGAGCGGAGCGAGAGCGAGGAGGGAGCGACGCATCGTCGTCCACCATCACCTCCCGACGTGCTGGACACAAGTCACACGTTCGGATGACGCGCGGCGCGGGCAGGTAGGAGTCCGACGCCTCACGGGGGCTCTTGGAACCGGAGCACCTCACGCCACTCCGGCACCATGTTGTCGTCCGTGACGACCCTCGCCGCGGAGATCTCCGGACGGGCGAGGAGCCTCGCACGGCTCTCGAGGCCGCTGTCCTCCGGCTCGGCCTGGAGGGTGTCGGCGTAGGAGAGGAGGTCCTCGTAGATCTTCCGCCCCTCCTCCGTCCCCGTGTCGATCTCCCGGCGGCCGTAGATCGAGTACGTCTCCAGCGTCCGCCCCCAGCGCTCCTTGTCGAAGACGAGCGGGGCGTCGCTCACGGCCATGAAGTTGTAGACGCGCATGGCGAACGGGAACGTCGTCACCGCCGTCTTCTTCACGTCGTCCGACGAGGTCGTGTTGAAAAAGAAGATCCCGCCCGGGAGGAGGTGCGCGCGCGCGAGCTCCATGAACTCGGTCGAGAGCAGGTTCGTGATGTGCGCGCGCCAGTGCCAGGTGGTGTTCATCACGATCACGTCGAAGCGGTCGTCGTGGCGGGAAAGCCACCGTCGTCCGTCGTCGATCACGATCTCCACCTTCGGGTCCCGCAGGATCCCCGAGACCTCGGGGTGCCGACCGATGAGCGTCACGTAGCCCGGGTTGATCTCGACGATCACGAGCTTCTCGAGCCCGGGCATGTTGGCGATGACGTTGGCCCACGACCCTGACGCGAGGCCGATCATCAGGATCCGCTTCGGCGCCGCGTGCATGGCGCCGACGGCGTACGCGCGCTGGATCCCGTTCCGGTCGTGTACGATCGACGTGTTGAACCGGCCGTCGTACGCGCCGCCGCCGTACACGGTCCCGTCCTGCGTGACCGTGATGACGCCGGACTTCGTCTCGATGACCTCCGCGAACGTCGTCGTCTCCTCGAACTTCGCCTTGTAGAGGAGGCGCTCCCAGATCCGGTCGTAGGCCCGCGGCGTCGCGCGCGCGAGGAGCGCCGCCGCGCCGAGCGCGCCTGCGATCGCGAGGGCTCGCCGCGACCGGGTGAGATCCGACAGCGCGAGCAGCATCACGACGAGCAGCATCCCGATGCACGCGACGATCACGCCCGACGTCGCGAGCGAGAACCGGTCGAGGAACACGAAGCCCGTGACGAGGCTCCCGGCGGACGACCCGACGATGTTCGCCAGGTACACGTACGAGAGGTTCTTCCCGGCGCGGTCGTCGGGCGTGATCCCGAAGTGGGCGACGAGCGGCAGGATCGCCCCGAGGAGCGCCGCCGCGACGGCGACGAGGGCGAGCCCCGGCGGCCAGTCGTGCGTCTTCGCCGACCACCCGAAGAACGGCACGACGAGCCACGCGACGAGGTTCGCGACGAACGCGAACCCCGCGAGGGGCCGGAGCTGACTCGTGTCCCCCGCCTTCGCCTCGTCCTTGCAGAAGAACCCCGCCACCCGAGACCCCAGCGCGAGCCCGAAGAGGTACGCGGCGAGGAGGAGCCCGAACGCGCCGGGGAGGCCCCAGCTCGCGAAGGCGATGACGCGGTACCAGAGGATCTCGTACGAGAGCGCGATGAAGCCGCTCACCGCGGCGACGACGAGCGCGAGCGTGAAGCTCACTTCTCCCCCGTCGCCGGCGCCGCCAGCGCCTCCGCGATCTCCTCCGGCCGCTGCGCCCGCCGGTGCGCCACGTACGCCAGCAGGCTCACCGTCACGTTGAGCGCCGCCGCGACGCGCACCGACCCGAGCTGCCCCGCGCGCCCCATGATGAAGAGCACCGACGCCGCCGACGCGAAGGCCGAGCCGAGCGTGTTCACGAAGTAGAGGGTGCCGACCGATTTGCCCACGTTCCCGCTGGAGCGCACGAGGTGCGCGACGAGGAGCGGCAGCGTCGACCCCATCAGCAGCGTCGGCACGAGGACGAGGAAGAACGTCACGAAGAACGTACCGATCGTGCTCATCCCGAGCGTGACGCGGCCGACGGCGTGGAAGACGCCGAGGGAGACCGCACCGAAGAGCCCGATGCCGAGCTCGACGAGCGAGAACATCAGGAGCACCGGCCGCTTCGCGTCCTTCGAGACCTCTCCCCCGGCGAGGCTCCCGAGGCCGAGGCCGAGCATGAACGCCGTCACGACCATCGTGACGCTCTCGATGTTGATCCCGTAGATGGCGTAGAGCGCGCGCTGCCAGACGATCTGGTAGAGCAGCGCCGCGAAGCCCGAGAGGAAGAAGACGAGGTAGATCCAGGCGCGAGAGGGCATGAGGGCTCCGTTTCAGCCGTCCCCACGGGCGAGCGCGCGGCGGAGCTCCCCGAGGAAGTACTCGCCGTCCGTGACGATCCCCACCGCCTGGTGGGTGCCGCGGTCGACGAGCTTGATGACCGTGTCGGCGTCGGTGTCGACGCAGAAGGTCGCGACGCGGGCGGGGAGGATGTTCCCCGTCGCGACGCCGTGGAGGGTCGTGGCGACGACGATCGCGACGCCGACGCCGGTGGCCGCCTCGCGCATCGCGTCGACCGCGGCGACGACGTCCGTGACGACGTCGGGGAGCGGACCGTCGTCGCGAATGGATCCGCAGAGCACGAACGGCACTCCCGTGGTCACGCACGCGTGCATGACCCCGCTCGTCACGAGCCCCTCCTCGACCGCCTTCGCGATCGAGCCGGCCCGACGCACGCGGTTGATCGCGCGGAGGTGGTGCTGGTGACCGTGCGGGACGCCCGCGCCGCGCTCGAGGTCGATCCCGAGCGACGTGCCGAACATCGCCGCCTCGATGTCGTGCGCCGCGAGCGCGTTGCCCGCGAAGAGGACGTCGACCCAGCCGCTCCGCACGAGGTCGGCGAGGATGGGCGCGCTCCCGCTGTGCACGATCGCCGGGCCGCCGACGAAGAGGATCTTCTCGCCCTTCGCCCTCGCCGCCTTCATCACGAGCGCGACGTCGGCGATGAGGCGCGCCTTCGGCCGCTCCGTCGAGACGCCCGAGGACATGAAGCGGAACGCCTCGGCCTCCGGCGCGTTCCGCGGGGGGAGCCGCACGCGGACGCCGTCCTCCCCGACGACGAGGAGGTCTCCCTTCCTCACGCGGTGCATCGGGCACGCTTCGGCGCGTGCGCGTCCCCCACCTGCGGACGGGATCACGCGTATCCCGACGTCCATCTCCGGTCGCGCGACGGGGACCCACGCGCCTCCGATCCGCACGTCGGTCTCGAAATTCGTCGTCGCGTAGAAGGACTCCGGGAAGACCCCGTCGAGGTCCGCGGGAGCCATGGTCGCCTCGCGGGTGTCGTCCTCGCCGGTGGTCATGCGGGCTATCCTTCTACCGAGCCCGCGCCCGTACGGAAAGTCGCATGCAGGGTGCGGCCTGTATCGGGCCTGTATCGCGCCGTCGGCCGAGACAGGTGGACGACGGGATCCCTGCTTTTCCGCGAGATCCGAGGGGTGCGGTGCATGGACCGCCGCGTGCACCTCCTCTCCCCATGCGCCACGAGACGTTCGGCATCCTGGAGATCGACACCCTCGAGACGGAGAGCCGTACGCGCTGCTGGTGCGGCGAGGAGCTCGCCTCCGTCGACGCGGGCGCGATCGGGGTCAGCTTCTGCGATGCGTGCCGCGCGCGCGTCCTCCGGTCGTGCGCCTCGATCCTCGCCATCGCGGGCGGGCGCGCCGTCGCGCGCCGGCGGCGTCGCTAAGTCCCCCGCAAGCCCGGCCTCTGCGATCTAGACTGCGCGGCCGTGCGCGCCCGTCGTCTCTCACCTCTCCTCTCGCTCGTCGCGCTGCTGACCGGCTGCGCGGTCACACCGCTGCGCGACGCGGCGGCGCCGCGCAGCGCCGCCCGCTGGTACGACGCCGTCGACTGGAGGAAGGCCGGAGACGAGGCCGTCGCGGTCCTCCAGGGCTACATCCGGACGGACACGACGAACCCGCCCGGCAACGAGACACGCGGCACGACGTACCTCGGCGACGTCCTCGAGAAGGAGCAGATCCCGTACGAGGTCCTCGAGAGCGCGCCGGGGCGCGGCAACCTCGTCGCGACGCTCGCCGCCACCGGCCGCGAGGAGGAGCCCCCCCTCTGCCTCCTCTCGCACATCGACGTCGTGACCGCGGAGGAGCCCACGTGGACGAAGGGCCGCGGACCGCTCTCCGGGGCGCTCGACGGCGGCTTCGTCTACGGCCGAGGCGCGCTCGACATGAAGGGCCTCGGCGCCCTCGAGCTCATGACGATGGTCTGGCTGAAGCGCCTCGGCGTTCCGCTCCGACGGAGCGTCGTCCTGCTCGCCGTCGCGGGAGAGGAGACCGACTCGCAGGGCATCCAGTTCCTCGTCGACCAGCACTGGGGGAAGCTCCGCTGCGCTCACGTCGTGAACGAGGGCGGCCTCGGGATCGAGGATCTCCTCGCGAAGGGCCAGACCGTCTACACGATCTCCGTCGCCGAGAAGGGCACCCTCTGGCTCCGGATGACCGCCCACGGGGAGGCGGGGCACGGCTCGACGCCGGTCGCCGGACGAGCGCCCGAGCGGCTCGTCCGCGCCATCGAGCGCCTCTACGCGCGCGATCCCGATCCCTTCGTCCACCCCTCGCTCTACGAGCTCGCCGCGCGCCTCGCCGACGACGCGGGCGGCGTCACGGGCTTCGTCCTCCGCCGCCCCTGGCTCGTCCGGAGGCTCGTCCTCCCGAAGCTCCTCGAGAGCCCGCCCGCCCGCGCCACGCTCTTCGACACGTGCAACGTGACCGGCTTCGAGGGGAAGAAGGAGCCGAACGTCGTCCCCACCGAGGTCTCGGCGATCCTCGACTGCCGCGTCCTCCCGGGCACGCGTCCGATCGACCTCTACGTCGCCCTCCGGAAGCACCTCGACGACCCGAACGTCTCCTTCGAGATCCTCGATCGGAGCGAGCCCGCCGAGAGCACGTGGGATGATCCGCTCTTCGCCGCGCTCGCACGTCACGCGGTCGCAGGACGACCGCACGTGGTCGCCGGCCCCGCCCTCTCGCCCGGCTACACCGACTCGCTCTACCTCCGCCGAAGGGGTGCGCGCGCCTACGGGTTCACCCCGTTCGAGGTGCCGCAGGAGGAGATGAGCGGCTTCCACGGCAAGAACGAGCGCGTGAGCGTGGCGAACGTCCACCGCGGGCTCCGAACGCTCTTCCGCGCGGTGGTGGACGTCGCCGCGGCGCGATGAGGCTCGCCCTCGTCGTCCTCGCGCTCTTGCTCTTCCCGCGCCTCGCGCGCGCGGAGGGCGTCTTCCCGGCACGGGTCGACGTCATCCGGATCGAGGGGCTCGTCCGCACCGAGCCCTACGTCGTCCGGCGCGAGCTCGGCTTCGTCGAAGGTGACGTCGTCACGAAGGAGCGCTTGGATCTCGCCGTCACGCGCCTCTGGAACACGAGCATCTTCGCGCGCGTCGAGGGGGAGGTCGTGCGCGAGACGGACGCGCGCGGCGACCGCGTCGTGGCCGTCCTCCGCCTCGAGGATCGCTGGACGTTGAACCCGCTCTTTCGCTTCGGGTCGGGCGGAGACGCGTCCTTCTTCCGGATCGGCGCCGCCGACAACAACATCGCGGGCCGCTTCCTCGAGCTGCAGGCGCAGTACGAGTACTTCGACGGCTTCCACGGGGGTCAGGCGATCTTCCGGAATCCTCGCCTCTTCGATCGCCGCGTCGAGCTCGCCGTGCAGGTCGATCGGCTGGTGCGCCCGCGCTGGGGCTTCTCCGATCAGCGCACGCAGGCGGTCGTCGAGGTGAACGGGCTCTTCCTCTCCGATCGGCTGCGGATCGGCGCGCGCACGAGCGCCTTCGCGAACCGGTTCCTCGCGCCCCTCGAGGGGCCGCGCTTCTACCCGGAGGCGACGGAGACGGCCGTCCTCGAGCCGACCCTCCGCGTCGGGCGCATCGACACGGTGCGCATCCGCCAGCGCGGGGGCAGCCTCGAGGTGAGGCCCGCCTTCGGCGCGACGACCAGCGAGGTCCGGGACACCTACGCAGGCTTCACCTTCGAGGCCCTCGGCTTCCTGATGCTCGGGGAGCGTTGGAACCTCGCCGGACGGCTCCGTGCCGCCGGTCTCACGCGGGTCCCTCCTCACCTCATGCTGTACGCGGGCGGCCTCGATCTGCTCCGGGGGTTCCCCGACAACTACGTCCGGACGAACGCGCTCGCGCTCGCCAACGTCGAGCTGCGCTTCACCGCGTTCGACTCGACGTGGATCGCGCTCGTGCCCACGGCCTTCGTCGACGCAGCGGCGTTCCGCCAACCGACGGGCGCGCAGGCGTCGGCGGTCGCGGTCGGGGCCGGCCTCCGCGTCCTCGTCCCGAAGTTCGTCGGCACCGGCCTCCGCGTCGATGTCGCGCTCCCCGTGCACGCGGAGGCGCGCGCGGTGCGCGAGCCGGACCAGGGCCGCTTCGGGCCCGTCACCCCCGTCGCCGACGTCGGGAGCGCCCAGCCGAGCTTCGGGGTGTTCCAGTTCTTCTGAGAGCCGTCTCACGCGATACACCCCTGATACAGCCCTCGCCGGAGGCTGGCGCTCACCCCGATCGCCCGAGAAAACGGCCTCGTCCGCGATGGCACGACGATCGCTTCTAGGGTCGGCATGACCTCCTCGCCCCGCCCCGTCCTCGCGTTCCTCCTCGCCCTCGGCGCGCTCTCGACCGTCGCGTGTGCCGCCCCCGCCGCCGGCGACACGCTCGCGGAAGGCGAAGCGCCGGCCTCCGCGGCGGACGCCGAGACGGCGATCGCCATCTCCGGCTCCGCGACGTCGACGCGCGCATCGGAACGGCCGGCACTCCCGAGCGATCTCGACGCCACCGCCGCCGCGCCGATCGCGGGCAGCTTCCTGGTCGGCGCCGCGACCTACGACGTCGTCTCGTTCGACCTCGGGCTCGACGCCAGCGTGCCGCTCGGGACGACGGCGGGCGGCGCGATGGCGACGAAGCCGGTCATCTCCTTCGCGCTCCGTGTCCGCCCGCGCGGCGACGCGAAGCCCCTCGGCGGCAGGGTGCTCGCCCCGAGCAGCCGCACGTCCGCGAAGCTCCTCTTGAACGAGGGCGCGAAGCCCACACCCTTCGCCACCTTCCAGAACATCCGCGTCACCCGCGCCCGGTTCGAGGCGAGCGCCTCCGGCACCGACGAGCTCGTCGAGCTGTCGGCCTCCGCCGTCCTCCTCGAGCGCGGCGCGGCGAAGGTGTCGATCGACCTCGCGACGAACGTGACGACGTGCCTCGATGCCTGCCCCTGCGGGACCCCGAGCCAGCCCACGGCGCTCGGCCCGTTCACCCAGACGGCGCAGGCGAGCTGGCCGATCGCGCCGGAGAACGATCGCATCGACGCGGTGAGCGTCGTCGTGTCGAAGATCGCCCCCACGACGGGCGCGACGGGCACCGGGGACATCCAGCCGGCGAAGCCGGTCCTCGAGGACTTCGCGACGACGGGCAAGCTCGACGAGGCGGGCGTGTGTGCGATGTTCCAGGCCGCGACCGGAGCCTTCGCGAAGAACCTCGTCGTCGAGGTCGCGTCGCCTCTCAGCGGGATCCTCCAGAAGCCCGTCACCGAGACGAAGTGGGAGGCGTGCATGGCCGGCGCCCGTGAGGTCCACGTCGCGTCGTCGGACGCGGGCGCGACGCAGACGATCCGGAGCGTCGCCCTCGGCATCATCCGGACCGACCTCTCCTACGACGGGCTCTCCGGAAAGGTGCTCGGCGGGACGACGAACGGCTGGTCCTTCTTCCGCAGCGCGGCGATCGCGTCGTGCGGTCAGGTCCTCAGCGGGAGCTGAGCTCGGCGATCGCGCGCTCGAGGTCGGCGCGGCGCCCGATCGGATCGGCGAAGACGTCGAAGCCTCCGCCCTGGTCCGCTTGGATGCGTACGTAGGCGCTCACGACGCCGACCACGTCGCCGCGTCCGTCGACGAGGGGGCCGCCCGAGTCGCCGGGGCACGCGTGGTAGCTCGCGTCGCCCCAGGCGAACGTAGCCTTGCGCTTGTCCTCCGCGAGGCCGGAGGTGAAGACGCTGCCAGGCTGCGAGGGGACGAGTGGCGTGGGGCGCGCCGTGCAGCCGTAGCCGTACATGGTGACGCTGGCGCCGCGGACGGGCGCGGCGGAGGCGATCGCGAGAGGGCGGGCGACCTCGCCGGGGACGACGTCTCGGAGGCGGACCAGCGCGAGGTCGTCCTCGCCGGTGTCGTCGCCGAACGTGCGGACGAGGTCGGCGCGGTAGGCGCGCGAGCCCTCCGCGCGATCGACCGTGAAGGAGACGTCGGCGAGGGGACCGCTCCGGTGCGCGAAGCAGTGGGAGGCGGTGAGGACGACGTTCCCCGCGACGAGGGTGCCGGTGCAGTCGTCGATCCGGCCGACCTCGGGCCGCTCGTTCGTGGCGCTCGCGCCCGAGACGACGGCGCTCTCGGACGCGCCCTCGGCCTCGACGCGCACGTCCCCGCAGCCCGCCGCGAGAGAGCCGACGACGGCAGCCGCGACGAGCGCTCGACGCATCCCCTCGGGCTAGCACCGGTTATCCGACATGCACGCACTTTCCATGACATTCCGGGGGACGCGTGCCCCCGGGACCCTTGGTCGAGCATCTGTTACGCAGAACGTCATGGCTCGAATCTTCGAGGACAATTCCCGCAGCATCGGCCGGACGCCCCTCGTCCGGCTCACCCGCGTCACGGGCGGCGCCTCCGCCACCGTCCTCGCGAAGATCGAGGGCCGGAATCCCGCGTACTCGGTGAAGTGTCGCATCGGCGCCGGCATGGTCTGGGACGCCGAGGAGCGCGGGCTCCTCACGAAGGGAAAGACCATCCTCGAAGCGACGAGCGGCAACACGGGCATCGCCCTCGCCTTCGCCGCGGCCTCGCGCGGCTACCCGTGCGTCCTCACGATGCCGGAGACGATGAGCCTCGAGCGCCGCAAGGTCCTCGTCGCGTTCGGCGCCACCCTCGTCCTGACCCCGGGCCCTCTCGGCATGAAGGGCGCGATCGCGAAGGCGGAGGAGCTCGCGAAGGCGTCACCGGACCTCTACGTCCTGATGCGGCAGTTCGACAACCCCGCGAACCCGCTCGTCCACGAGCGCACGACGGGACCCGAGATCTGGGAGGACACCGACGGCGAGGTCGACGTGCTCGTCGCAGGGGTCGGGACCGGCGGGACGCTCACGGGCGTGTCCCGCTACTTCGAGACGGTGAAGAAGAAGCCGCTCTTCTCCGTCGCGGTCGAGCCGACCCACTCGCCGGTCATCACGCAGACCCTCGCCGGCGAGACGCTCACGCCGAGCCCGCACAAGATCCAGGGCGTCGGCGCGGGCTTCGTTCCGAAGAACCTCGATCTGTCGCTGGTCGACGCGGTCGAGCGCGTCTCGAACGACGAGGCGATCGAGATGGCGCGGCGCCTCGCGCGTGAGGAGGGCATCCTCTGCGGGATCTCGTGCGGCGCGGCCACCGTGGCTGCCGTCCGCGTGGCGCAAGATCCCGCGATGACGGGGAAGACCATCGTCGTGGTCTTGCCGGATGCGGGCGAACGGTACCTCTCCAGCGCGCTCTTCGAAGGCATGTTCGCCGACGTGGAGAAGGCGAAGGCCGCGGGCTGACCATGGCGACCGCGAAGGAAGACGACCTGAACGACGTCATCGAGGCGCTCGCCGAGAGCTACCGGACGGACGCGCGCGGGGCCCGCATCGGCCGGCAGGTCCTCCCGTCACGCGAAGCGACCATCGAGATCCTCGAGCTCGCCTTCCAGATCTTCTACCCCGGCATCTACGGCCGGCAGGACCTCGAGGAGGAGGAGCTCCGCTTCCACCTCGGGAACCTCGTCGCGACCTTCCGGGCGAAGCTCGCGCGGCAGCTGGAGCTCTCGCTCTGCTATGGCGCCGAGCAGGAAGGCCTCGCCGCGAACGCCGAGAGCTGCGGGCGACACGCGAAGAAGGTCGCCACCATGCTCGTCGCGAAGCTCCCGCGCCTCCGCGCGATGCTCGTCGCGGACGCGCAAGCCGCCTACGACGGCGACCCTGCCGCCTCGAGCCTCGACGAGGTCGTGCTCGCCTACCCGGGCCTCCGCGCGGTCACGGTGCACCGGCTGGCGCACGAGCTCTACGTGATGGGCGTCCCGATCCTCCCCCGGATCATGAGCGAGTGGGCGCACGCGGAGACGGGCGCGGACATCCACCCTGGGGCGCGCATCGGCGCGAGCTTCTTCGTCGACCACGCGACGGGCGTGGTCGTGGGCGAGACGAGCGACATCGGCGATCACGTGAAGCTCTATCAGGGCGTCACGCTCGGCGCGCTCTCGCACCCGCGCGACGAGCAGGGCCGCGTGATCCGGAACACGAAGCGCCACCCCACGGTCGAGGACGGCGCGACCCTCTACGCCAACGCCACCGTGCTGGGGGGATCGACGATCATAGGGTCGGAGAGCATCGTGGGCGGCTCCGTCTTCCTCACGAAGTCGGTCCCGAAGCGCTCGCGAGTGGCCCTGAAGCCGCCGGAGCTCCGCGTGGTCGAGAGCACGGGGACCGGCGACGAGGAGTACCCGATGGAGTTCGAGATCTGACGCGGATGTTCCACCCCGACGGACCTTCCCTCGCGGAGCTCCTCCGGCAGGCGCTCACGACGACGGAGCGCGGCTACGATCTCCTCGCCCCGAAGTTCGACCACACGCCCTTCCGGACCCCGGAGCCGATCCTCGAAGGCGCCGCACGCCTCGTCGGAGGCCCGCGCTCGATCCGGAGCGCGCTCGACGTCTGCTGCGGGACGGGCGCCGGGCTCCGGCACCTGCGGCCGCTCTGCACCGAGCGCGTGGTGGGGCTCGACTTCAGCGCCGGCATGCTCGCCGAGGCGCGGAAGAAGCTCGAGGGCGCGCCCGGCGACGCCGAGGTCGAGCTCGTCCGCGGGGACGCGTTCGCGATGGACTTCGAGGCGGAGCTCGACGTCGTCACCTGCTTCGGCGCCCTCGGGCACGTGACCGCGAGAGACGAGGATCGCTTCGTCGCGGGGATCGCGCGAGCGCTCGTCCCCGGCGGGCGCTTCGTCTTTGCGACAGGTACGCGGCCGGCGCCGACCTCCGCTGCCTTCTGGATGGCGCACGGGTTCAACGCCGTCATGCACGCGCGGAACCGGCTCGTGTCGCCGCCGTTCGTCATGTTCTACCTCACGTTCCTCTGGCCGGAGGTACGCCCGCTGCTCGAGCGACACGGCTTCACGTGCGAGGCCACCGCGGGCGCGTGCGAGAAGCCCTGGGAGCGCGCGCTGATCGTCGTGGCGACGAAGCGCTAGAACGTCGCCGCCGGCGCGCCGTCCTTGCACACCTTCGTGGTGCGGACGTCGAAGTCGACGAGGTTCCCGAGCACCAGCGAGACGTAGAGGTCCGCCTCGGACGTCAGCGAGGCGATCCGGAACTCGCGCCAGAGGCCGTAGAAGTGGAGCGTCTTGCCGGGCGTGCGCTCCCAGTAGAGCTCGATCTGGTAGTCCTGGTTGAACTCCGCGTCGCCCGCGGTCGAGAACTTCGCGGGCGCGTTCAGGTACGTCCGCGCGAGGAGGACATCCTTGCCGTCGGGCGCGGCGCCCGGGACGCGACGCGCGCCGCCCGACAGCGTGGCGACGTACGTGTTGCCGATCGCGCTCGCCTGGTACTCCGTCGTCCACGTCGCCGTGGGGACCTTTCGCGCGAGGAAGTCCTGCACGTTCGAGGTGTAGGTCCGCGTGTAGCTGTCGTAGAGCTTCGGGTAGATCTCGGTCTGGTTCTTCGCGACGACGAGCTTCTCGATCTGGTCGAGCGGGCACTCGAGCTCCGGCGCCACCAGCATGCCTTGCGGGATGGTCGGGTCGCGCGCGTCGAGGCCCACGGCGCGGAGCTCGGTGGGCGTCAGATCTCCGATCTTCAGCTTCAGCGGGCGCTCCGACGTGAGCGCCTCCGCGCGCCCGAGCACCCCCTCGAGATCGGCGACGGCCCGCTTCACGGCGTCGTCCGGCTTGTCGTACGCGTTCCATACCGCGCGCGCCTGGCCCGTGACCTCCTCGGAGCCCTGCTCCGGATCGTCCTGCGAGAGGGAGTCGAGCGTGCCGAAGTCACAGCCCGTGACGCACGCGAGAGCGACGAGGCCGAGGAGACGACGCATCGGGTTCGCGTATACCACAGGGCCTGTCTCTCTCCCCTCCTCCGCCCGATTCGAGTAAGGAGGGCGGGCGATGCGACGCGACCGGAGAGCGCGCGAGGGGAGGGGCGGCGTCGCGATCGTCGCGAGCCTCGCGTTCTGTGCGGCGATCGGCGCGGCGCGGAGCGCGCGCGCCCAACCCGAGCCTCCGACCGCGGACTCGAGTCCGCCGACGCTCGCCGACGCGCCGGAGACGCCCGCGGCGACGCAGCCCGTCGCCCCTGGCGCGGAGACGGAGGCGCCGAAGGTCGAGGCGAAGCCGACGCCTCCGGCGAGCGCCGCCGGCCGCTGGCGCTTCACCGCGATGCTCGGCGTCGTGTCGCTCCCGCGCGTC
The DNA here is from genome assembly GCA_022842465.1 of Polyangiaceae bacterium. Lineage (GTDB taxonomy): Bacteria > Myxococcota_A > Polyangia > Polyangiales > Polyangiaceae > Labilithrix. The sequence continues at coordinate 28,454 of JALHPN010000050.1, forward strand.
CTCGCGCTCGAGCCGATGGGCCGGTACCGGCGCAGAGACGACCCGCGATGGGACCTCTTCTCCCTCGGCGGATCGATCGAGTACCTGCCGCCTGGCATCGCCGAGTTCGGCGGTCCGAAGCTCTCGTGGATGCAGCTCGGGGTCGAGGGCCGCTGGTTCCCCTGGCGCTTCCTCTTCGTCGGGCTCCGCGCCGGCTGGCAGTTCGTGCGCGCCGACTCCGAGAAGTTCGGGAGCGAGGTCGACTACGTGTCGAGCGGCCTCTTCTTCGGGCCGAAGGTGGGTGCGCTCTACACGTTCACGTCGGGGCTCACGATCGGGGGGGATCTCGGCGTCACCGTCCCCGTCGCCTCGAAGACCACGCTCGAGTCGGACGGGACGACGGACGCCGGCGCGCGCAAGGTCGTGAACACGTTCGGGGACTTCGTGATGCCCACGCTCGGGCTCTTCCGCATCGGCTACACGTTCTAGGGCGTCCGCCGGTCTCGCATTCGCCAGGAATGGAGATAAGAGAGGGGCGCCCATGAACCCCACGAAGGCACCCGAGGTCCTCGCGCCCGCCGGCGACCGCGACGCGATGGAGGCGGCCGTTCGCGCGGGGGCGGATGCGGTGTACTTCGGCCTGCAGGGCATGAACGCGCGGGCGCGCGCGACGAACTTCGACGCGGCCGAGCTCGGAAGGACGCTCGCGTACCTCCACGAGCACGGGGTGAAGGGCTACGTGACGCTCAACACGCTCGTGTTCGACGAGGAGCTCGCGTCCGTCGAGGCCGCCGTCCGGGCGTGCGCGGAGGCCGGGGTCGACGCGGTCATCGTCCAGGATCTCGGCGTCGCTCGCCTCGTACGCGCCGTCGCTCCCGAGCTGCCGATCCACGCCTCGACCCAGATGACGTGCACGGACGCGGCGTCCGTCGAGCTCGCGCGAGAGCTCGGGGCGTCACGCGTGATCCTGGCGCGCGAGCTCTCGATCGCCGATCTCCACGCCGTGCGCGCGGGGACGGACGTCGAGATCGAGGTGTTCGTCCACGGCGCCCTCTGCATCTCCTACTCGGGGCAGTGCCTCACGAGCGAGGCGATCGGCGGGAGGAGCGCGAACCGAGGCGCATGCGCGCAAGCGTGCAGGCTTCCCTACGAGCTCGTCGTCGACGGCGCTCCGGTCGACACGGCCGACAAGGCCTTCCTCCTCTCGCCCGAGGACCTCGAGTCGTCCGCCCTCGTCCCCGAGCTGCTCCGCACGGGCGTGTCGTCGCTGAAGATCGAGGGGCGCCTCAAGGGTCCCGAGTACGTCGCGGCGACGACGCGCCTCTACCGGCGCGCGGTCGACGCCGCCGTCTCTGGTGCAGCGCCGCCGAGCGAGAGCGAGCGACGCGCGGCGCTCCAGACCTTCACCCGCGGCTCCGGGCCCGGCTTCTTCCCGGGCGTCGACCACCAGCGGCTCGTCGAGGGGCGCGCGTGCGATCATCGCGGTCTCCTCCTCGGCACCGTCCTCGGGCGCGAGAAGAGCCGCGGCAAGACGTGGCTCGTGGTCGAGCTCGCGGAGCACGTCGCGCGCGGCGACGGCCTCCTCGTCGAGGGCGGATGGGGCGGCGAAGGCGAGGTCGGCGGGCGGGTCTGGGCGATCGAGGCCTCCGGCAAGGAGGTGACCGCGGCGCGCTCCGGCACGAAGGTCTCCGTGTGGCTCGGGCCCGACGTGGCCGTCTCCGAGGCGGTGACGGCGACGACGAGCCTCGGCGCCCGCCGCGTGTTCAAGTCGAGCGCTCCGCACGACGACAAGAAGGTCCTCGCGGAGGTGACGGCGAGCCCCCGGCGCGTACGGATCGATCTCCGGATCGAGGGAGAGCTCGGCGCCCCGTTCGTCCTCGAGGGTCGCACGGCTTCCGGAGACCGCGCGCGCATCGTGGGCGATGCGCCGGTCGAGGAGGCTCGCAACGCCGCGCTCGACGAGGCAACGCTCCGGGACAAGCTCGGTCGCCTCGGCGACTCGCCTTTCGAGCTCGGCGCGCTCGACGTCGCGCTCCCGCCCGGGTCGATCCTCCCCCTCTCGGCCCTGAACCGAGCGAGGAGGGCCCTCGTGACGGCCCTCGGGGCCCACGCCTCGCGCTCGCACCGCACGACCGACGCGCGCCACGCCGATCTCCTCGCGCGGGCGACCCCGCCGGATCGCGCGCCGCCGCCGCCCGGCCTCTTCGTCCTCTGCCGCACCCACGAACAGGCCGAGGCCGCGATCGAGGCCGGCGCCGCCGGCGTGTACCTCGATTTTCTCGAGCTCACCGGGACGGGCGAGTCGCTGCGGGCGCTCCGCGCGAAGGGCGCCTACGTCGGCGTCGCGCCGCCGCGGATCCGCAAGCCGGGGGAGGAGAAGATCGACCGCTACATCGCGTCGCTCGCGCCGGACGCCGTCCTCGTCCGCGGGCTCGGCGCGCTCCGTGAGCTCGCGAGCCAGGCGAGCGCAAGACCTCGCCACGCGATCGGCGACTTCTCCCTCAACGTGACGAACAAGCTGACCGCGCACGAGGTCCTGTCCCGTGGTCTCGTCGCGTTCACGCCGTCCTTCGACCTCGACGGGGCCCAGCTCCTCGCGCTCGTTCGCTCGCCCTTCGGCGCCTGGGCGGAGGTCGTCCTCCACCACCCGATGGCCCTCTTCCACATGGAACACTGCGCGATCGCCGCGCTCCTCTCGGAGGGGAAGGACTACCGGACGTGCGGGCGCCCGTGTGATCGCCACAAGGTGTCGCTCCGCGATCGGGCGGGCATGGACCACCCGGTCGAGGCCGACGTCGGCTGCCGCAACACCGTCTTCCACGCCCGACCGCAGAGCGCCGCGCAGCTCCTCCCCGAGCTCGCGGCCGCCGGCGTCCGCCGCCACCGCCTCGAGCTCGTGCGCGAGACGGCGGCCGATGTCACGCGCCTCGTCGCGGCCTACGCGAGGGCGATCGCCGATCCGTCGCGCGCGGGCGAGGTCTGGAAGGATCTCCGCGCCGACGGCGGCTACGGCGTCGTGAAGGGCTCGCTCCGCGTCGTCCCCTGACGCGGCGAGCTCAGACGGCGACGTTCGTGAGCTTGCGGACGGCGAGGAGGAGGAGGTCGGGCCGGAACGGCTTCACGATCCATCCCTTCGCGCCGCGCTCCTTCGCGCGCTGGACGAGGTCTGGCGCCGCCTCGGTCGTGAGCATGATGAAGGTCATCCCCGCGCACCCGTGCCGCTCCCGCGCTTCGCGGACCATGTCGAGGCCGCCCATGTTCGGCATGTTCACGTCGCAGAGGACGAGCGCGGCGTCGCGATGGTCCTCGAGCTTCGCGAGGCCGTCGTGCCCGTCCTCGGCCTCGACCACGTCGTAGCCTGCGGCGGTGAGCGTGCTCCGGATGAGAACACGCGACGTGCGGGAGTCGTCGACGACGATGACCTTCTTACGCATGCGATCTGCTCCCCTTCATGCCGCAGTCTCGACGAACATCGGTGGCTCGAGGTCGTCCTCGGTGAGGCCGGACGAGGGCGCTGCCACGATCCGGTTGCGCCCTGTCGCCTTCGCGACGTAGAGGGCGCGGTCGGCGCGCGACATGAGCCCGTCGAGCGTCTCGTCGTCCTCGAGGAGCGAAAGCCCCCCCGAGGCGGTCACGGGCACGACCGCCCCGGCGTCGTTCCGGACGACGAGCGCCTCGATCGCGGCGCGGACGCGCTCGGCGGCGATCTCCGCGCTCGCGAGGTCGGGGACGGCGAGCGCGACGACGAGCTCCTCCCCGCCCCAGCGGGCGGCGACATCCGCCTTTCGGAGCATCGTCCGGAGGAGCTCGCCGAGGGCGGCGAGGACGCGGTCTCCCGTGGCGTGGCCGTGTCCGTCGTTGATCGCCTTGAACTTGTCGACGTCGAGGACCAGGAGGGCGACCGTCCCCACCCTGCGCGAGAGCTCGGGCTCGAGCGCGGCGATGAAGGCTCGTCGGTTGAGGAGGCCGGTCAAGAGATCGGTCGACGCGAGGCGCTGCGACTCCTCGACCAGGGAGGCGATGCAGAGCGGTCCGCCGAGCTCGCTCGCGACGAGGCTCGCGATCGAGCGCGCGGCGTCGGTCGACTCCGCCCCTCCGAGCGCGAGGCGCCCGATGAGACGGTCGCCGAACGGGATGCCGTGGACGACGGTCATCTCGTTGTCGATCTGCTCGGCGCGGGCGTCTTCGTCCTCGACGCGGGTGAGGACGACGCCGTCCTCCAGCGAGAGCGCCACGCGAGCCTCGGCCTCCGCCTGCGCGGCAGAGCGCGGGTGGAGGTGGAGCGCGACGCGGCGCGGGTCGGGGAGGCAGATCGCGAGCCACCGGTAGCCCACGACCTGCGACATGAACTGGGAGAGTCGGTCGAAGAGGCGGTCGACCGAGCCCGCGTGGGCGAGAGCGCGCACCTCGGAGGCGATCGCGAGGTCGAAGAGGGCGCGGTCGAGGTGCTGCGCGATGCGATCTCGGATGTCGATGTTGCCGGGTGGGAGCTGGAAGAAGAAGCCGTCGCCGTCCCGGTTCTCGTCGGTCGCCTTGGCGAGGACACGGACGAGCTCACCGAACCGCCCCTTCGGCACGAAGGCGTGCGCGCCGGCGCGCTCGGCCCAGAAGCGGCTTCGCGGATCGTCGCGGTCGCCGCGCAGGATGACGGGGACCTCGGCCGTGGCGGCCTCCGAGCGGAGCAGACGGCAGAGCTGGATGCCGGAGACCCCGGGCATCCACAGGTCGGCCACGACCGCGGACGGGGGGTTCGCGAGCGCGATCTCCGCGCCCGCCGCGCCGTCCGGGGCACGCTCGACCTCGAATCCCTGCGCCGCGATCCGGTGGGAGAGCCGCTCTCCCCCCTCCGGATCCGCGTCGACGAGGATGATGCGCCGGGCTCGATCCACGTCCTCTCGGAACGGCGGATCGGGTGCCGGCCTGAAGGTCCGGCCCGGGATCATCGTCGATGCGCCGCACAGAGAGCCCCAGCACCGCCCGTCCTCGTCCGAGCGCGAGCGTGCTCGCACGTCCGGCGCGACAGGGGGAGAGGGATCCAGAGACGCAGCGATCGCGCCCTTGCGCCGCACCCTCTCGGCCGGACACGCCGCACTTGCACGAAGACGTTACGAACTGGAACACTCGGCAAACCGACCGACATGGATCTCGCCTTCACGCCCGACGAGTCCGACCGCTCCTCGACGCCGCCAGGATCGGAGGTGCGCGCCGTGCCGCGCGGCGGGACCGAACGTCTGCGGGTGCTCGTCGTCGACGACTACGCGGACGTGCGAGCCCTCTACACGAGCGCGCTCGCCGAAGCGGGGTACGACGTGAGTGAAGCGCCCGACGGCGACTCCGCGGTCGAGCTCGCGACGCGCCTCGAGCCCGCCGTCATCCTGATCGACATGTGGATGCCGAACACGGACGGGTGGGAAGCGACGCGTCGCATCCGTGCGAGCGAGGAGGGCCGCCGCGCTCACATCATCGCGCTGACCGCCGCCGCGGGAGACGACAGTCGCCGCCTCGCCTTCGAGGCGGGCTGCGACGCGTTCATCGCGAAGCCGTGCACTCCCGACGTCGTCGTCGCGGCGGTCGACGCCGCCGCGCACCGCGACGCGAGGCACTGAGCGGAGCCTCAGCGCTCGAAGGAGCCCGTGAGGGATCCGCGCGCGATCGCGTTCGCCTGGAGGACCGTGTCCGCCGCCGTGGGGCTCGTCTCGTTCGCCGCGACCGGCGCCGCCGCCATCGGCAGCGCGAGCACCTCGAAGCGATACTGGTGCGCGGCGTCCGCCGGCGGCGGGCACGGCCCCGACCACCCGTAGCTCGCACCGAAGCTCCAGTAGGTCTGCTTCGCTCCGGCCGGAACGGCCGGAGCCGCGTCCTTGACGACGCCTTCGGCGAGCGTCGAGACGTTCGCGGGGATGTCCCAGATCACCCAGTGGTAGTTCCCGCTGCCGGCGAGCGAGAGGTCGCGGACCACGACCGCGAAGCTCGCGGCGGAGGCCGGCGCGCCCGTCCACGTGAGCGACGGCGAGAGGTTCGCCCCCTCGCACGTGTGCTGGGCGGGGATCGCGCCGCCCGCGGCGAACGCCGGCGAGGTGACGGTCAGTGGGCCCGCCGGAACGACGGACGCGTCCGCGTCGGGTCCGGCGTCGACGGTCCCGCTCGAACCGGAAGACGAGCTCGCGCTGGAGGACGTGCTCCCGCCCGACGAGCTCGACGTGCTGCTCGTCGCGTCCGGGGTGCCGGCATCGAGGGGAGGCGTCGACGTCGTCGCGTCGTCCGAGGAGCACGCGACGAGCACGCCGAGGACACCGGAGATGGCGGCAGGGACGAAGCGGCGGAGGGCGGAGGACATGCCCCCGTTCTACCAGAACGCGGGGACTTCGGACCGAGGCGTTGGCCGTGTAGGCTCCGCACATGAGCACCTTCCTGATCACCGGCGCGAACCGCGGCATCGGTCTCGAGCTGACGCGAGCCTTCCGCGCGCGGGGGGACGACGTCGTCGGCGTGTGCCGGACGAGCAGCCGCGAGCTCGACGCGACGGGTGCGCGCGTGGAGGCCGGGGTCGACGTCACCGTCGCGGACGGAGTGGACGCGCTCGCCAAGCGCCTCGCCGACGCCCGCGTCGACGTCCTCGTGAACAACGCGGGCATCCTCGAGCCCGACGCGCTCGACACGTTCGACGCCGCCACCCTGCGTCGCCAGATGGAAGTGAACGCGTTCGGGCCGCTCCTCCTCACCCGCGCGCTCCTCCCGCGGATCGCCCCGAAGGGCGGCAAGGTCGTCGTCATGACGAGCCGCATGGGGTCGATCGCGGACAACGGCTCGGGCGCCTTCTACGGCTATCGGATGTCCAAGGCGGCCGTGAACGCCGCCTTCGTCTCGCTCGCGCGCGATCTCGCTCCTCGCGGGATCGCCGTCGGCATCTTCCATCCCGGGATGGTGGCCACCGAGATGACCGGCGGACGCGGGATCCCTCCCGCAGAGGCCGCCCGTGGGCTCGTCCAGCGCATCGACGAGCTCGACCTCGGCCGTTCGGGGAAGTTCCTCCACCAGAACGGGGACGAGCTGCCCTGGTGAACGTGCCGGCGGAGCACGCGCGCGACGACGTGTCGCGCGGCGCCTTTTCGCGGGCGTTCGCTTTGCCTGCCGGTAGGTCACCGACCTAGGTTTCCCGGGTGGCGGACGTCTTCAGGATCCTCGTGGTGGACGACTACGAGGACGCGCGCACCCTCTACGCCGAGGCGCTGCGCGAGAGCGGCTTCGTCGTCTGGACCGCATCGGACGGCGCCGAGGCGGTCGCGAAGGCGCACCAGCATCGCCCTCACGCCATCGTGATGGACCTCGCGATGCCGATCGTCGACGGCTTCTCTGCGACCCAGACGCTCAAGGCGGACCCACGGACGCGTGGAATCTTCATCCTCGCGCTCACCGGCCATGCCGAGCGTTCGTTCGTCGGTCGCGCCTACGCCTCGAACGTCGACGCGATCATGCTGAAGCCGTGCTCGCCGCTCGACCTCGTCGCGCGCATCCGGGCGGAGTCGTCACGGGGACGCGAGTCGTGATCGGCGGCGTTTCGCTCAGAGCGCCGCGCCGAACTCTCGTCCGAAGTCGAGCGGGTTCGGTCGGTCCCGCGGGTCGAGCGCCGTCGCCGCGCGGAGGATCTTGGCGATCGCCGCCGGGTAGGACTCGAGCCGCTTCGGATCCTCGAAGGGGTCACGCTTCATGTGCGCGAGGATGCGGTCGCGCGGGTTCTCGACGTCGTCGAAGAACGCACGCCCGGTGGTGACGTTGTAGATCGTGCCGGCGAGCGCGTAGACGTCACAGCGCGGATCGAGATCGACGGGATCGAGGACCTGCTCGGGCGCGATGTACCCCGCCGTGCCCGCCACGAAGCGGCCGGCGGCGTCTCGAGGGACGCGCGCGCTCCGGACCATGCCGAAGTCGATGACGACCGTCGAGAGCGGCGTCGCCACCGCAGGATCGCGATGATCGCTCCCCTCGAAGCGCACGCCGCCGGCGAGGGGGAGCCGGAGCCAGATGTTCGCCGGCTTGACGTCGCGATGGACGAGGCCTGCGCTGTGGAGCGCCGCGAGCCCCGCACACGCCTCGTGGACGACGCGACGGAGCTCGAAGAGCGACATCAGCCTGGCGCCCGCGTACTGCTTCAGGTCCGCGCCGATGAGGTACTCGAGCACCAGGTACGGGATCTGCCCGTTCACGACGCCGCGGTCGATGATGTTCGCGACGTTCGGGTGGTAGAGCCCCGCGAGCGCATTCGCCTCCTCGACGAACGACGCGAGGATGCCCGCGCGCTCCGTGTCGTTCGCGTTCTGGAGCGCATCCGCCTTCGGGATCTTGAGGACGAAGAAGCGATCGGCGCCCGGCTTCCGCACGAGCCACACCGAGCCGATGCCCCCCTCTCCGAGGGGCTTCACGAGCTCGTAGCCCTCGATGATCTTGGCCTCCTTCTTCTTCGGCGCAGGTGGAGGCGGCGGAGTGCGACGAATCGCAGCGCTCACGGCCCCTTCGAGGAGGCGCGACGCGATCGGCCCGAGCGAGGCGAGCCAGACGTCGAGCATCGCGAGCTCGCGCGCGCGGACGGCCCGCGCGACGAGGCCGGCGACGCGTGGAGCGTTCTCGGTCTCGCGTCGGCGCAGCGAGTCGTCGACGATCGACGTGTCTCCGGCGGGGTGGAGCGCCTTGACCGGGTCGGCGAGCGCGGCGTGGAGCCGATCTCCGGCGAACACGAGGTCGAGGCAGACCGCCTCGAGCTCGGGATGCGAGGCGGAGGCGGAGCGGAAGACGCGGAGCGCGCGCGCGAGGTTCGCGAGCCCGTGCGCGAGCTCGGTGTCCTCGGCGTGGAGCGCCGACAGCGCGGTCGCGACGGCGTCGGCCCAGGCGCCGTCGGGGCCGGCCGACGTCAGGGTCGCGCGGAGCACGTCGGCCCGGTCGATGCACGTCGTGAGCGCGCTCCCGGCGAGCATCGGCAGCGCCGTCGCGAGCTGCTCGAGCATCGCCGGCCGATCGATGACGAGCCCCCACCACGCCGCGAACGGACCGAGCCAGCGGACGTCGTCGACCTCGCCGAGGGCGGTGCCACGCGCCGTGTCGACCAGGCGCCAGAAGAGCGTCGCGAGCGCGCTCCGGAGCGCAGGCGGAAGGTCGCGCGAGCCGTCGGCCAGGCCCTCGATCTTCCGCAGCCACAGGCACGTGTCGTGGGCGGTCGCGCCGCGCCCCGGGCCGAGCTCGCCGTCCTCGCCGCACGCGTCGAGCGCGTAGCCGCCGAGACGGATCGCGAGCACCTCGAGCTGCGCGTCGTCCGAGGCCGCGTCACCGCCGGCCGCCTCCCGACGCTCCCGGACGACCTCGAGGATCTCGGCGGGCGCGCGCGCCATGCTCTTCCAGGTCTCCTCGAGGTCGGGCGCGTCGACGCCGTCGATCGTCGGACGCGTCGCGAGGAGCGGCGCCCAGAGGCGGAGCGCGAACGCCCGCGAGCACCCCTCGAGCGCGTTCATCGCCGCCGCGCGCTGGCGGAGCCGGCCCGTACCGAGGACGAGACGCTTGGCCTCGTCGAAGGCGGGTGAGAGGGCGACGGCGAAGCGAGCCGCGCGCGCGTCGGCCTCCTCGTCGTCGTACTGCGCCGCGACACGCATGAGGTTCTCGATGCCGTGCTCGAGATCGAGGGGGTCGCGCTCGGCGACGTCGAGCGGATCGGTGACGGCGATGACCTCGATCCAGCGACGCATCTCCTCCGGGGTCGTCGCGCGTGCGCGCCGCGCCTGCTCGCGTAGGATCCGAAGAGGGTCCTCGACGTCACGATCACGCTCGCCTCGGCGCCAGAGGGTCGAGAGCCCTCGCGCGAGGGCGCGGGCCGCGATGGCGCCTCCGTCTCCGTCGAGGATGCGCTTGGCGAGTCGATCCCAGAGGTCGCGACGCTCGAAGAAGAGGTACGGGGTCGCTGCGGCGATCGCCGCGAGGCCCCAGGCCGCCTCCTCCTTCGAGTCGATGATGGCGGAGAGCTGGCTCGCGAGGAGGAAGGTCAGGCGCGTCACGGGGAGAGACGCGAGCGCCGTGATCGCGCGCTGGCGGAGCACCTGGGACTCGCCCATCGCCCAGTCGAGCAGGGTGCCTTCGAGCTGATCGAGCGGCCCCGTGAGCCGACCGAGGGCGCGCGCGGCGTGGACCCAGACGAGCGGCTCGGGATGGAGGAGGAGGGGCTGGAGCACCTGCAGCGTGCGCCCGACGAGCTCGGGGTCCGCGGCCGGAGGCATGCCGCTCGACGCGATCTCGAGGCACCGGGCGGCGAGGACGCGGCCTCGCAGGGCGCCGCGCGCCGGCGCGCCGACCATGACCTCGAAGGTGGAGGTGCTCCCCCAGATCCAAGACGCGAGGGCGGGGAGCTCGACGGCGGCGGCGCCCGCCTCCCAGACGAGGATCTCGAGACGCGCGCGCGCCTCGGCGTTGAGCGGCTCCGAGAGCGCGATGCCGTTGCCGAGGAGAGGGGCCGACGAGAGCGCATCGACGAGGGGACCTTCGACGACGCGCTCCCGAACGGCAGACACCACCGACTCGCGTGTCTCGTCGTCGACCGCGGAGGCCGCGGAGGCCGCGGCGCGGAGGAGGGGCGCGAGGGCGAGATCGCGCCGCCACGCGCTCGCGTGGCAGAACGCGACGAGGGCCCTCACGGCGTCCGGATCGAGCAGCTCCCCGAGCGCAGCCGCGTCGTCTGCGCTCGTCGCCGGGAGGAAGGCGTCCAGCACCTCGACGTGCTCGCGCGCCCCCGGAGGCAGCTCCCGCGCGCCCGTGCGCGAGCGCCAGTGCGCATCGAGGGCCTCGCCGAGATCGTCCTCGGCGCGGAGGAGCGCCCCGAGGGCGGACAGCGGATCACGTACCTGGACGGGGCTCGTCATGGGGCGAGACCAGGATACCGTCGCCGCGCGGGGGCGTCGCGCGGACTGAGCCTGGCGCTCCCCGGCGCGCTCTCGGGCGCGGATCGGCCGCGTCCTCCCCTGCGACCCCGGCTACTTGAAGACGATCCCGGTCGAGACCACGAGGGAGAGATCCCAGGGATGACCGAGCCGGTCGGCGGGGTGGAAGGTGGCCTCCGCGACGCCGCGAACGTCGAGCACGCGGAGGGCGACGCTCTCGGCGACGTCGATCTCGAGGCCGACGCCGACGTGGCCGCCGACGCGCGCGAAGCGGCGACCACCCTCGTCCGTCGGCCAGCTGTGACCGATCTGGCCGCCGACGCGGGCGTAGAGATGCGTGAAGTAGCCGTCGTCCCAGAGGTTCACGAGCACGGAGGCCGGTGAGACCACCACGTCGACCGTGCCGATCGTCCCGCCGGCGGTGACCTGCGTCTCCACGAAGTCGACCCCGAACGAGCGACGCCGCCACGGAACGAAGAGGCATCCGCCGCCGTGAAACCCCGAGTGGAGGCCGAGCCGCGCGATGCCGCAGGCGGAGAAGCCGGTCCGATAGCCGCCGTGCCGCGCCGTGAGGACGGGCGGAGGCGGAGGCGGAGGGGGCAGGTTCGGCGGGATCACGACGGGCGTCGCCCGGGGCTCGGGCGCTGCCGGTGGGGGCGGCGGAGGGGGCGGCGGCGGCGGCGGCGGGACGTTCGCCTGCCCGCTGCCGTTCGCCTGCCCGTTGCCGTTGGCGTTGCCGCTCGCGTTGCCGCTCGCGCCGTTCGGGCCGACCTGTCCGCCCGCCTGACCGCCGGCGGACGCGCCGCCCTGACCGTTGCTCTGCGCGCAGATCGCCGTCCCCGGCACACACCACGCGGGCGGCGCGGACTGGGCTCGCGCCTCGAGCGGCGCGAGCCCGACCGCGAGCACGAGCGCGACGGTCGCGCGCCTCATCGGATCACGAGCCCGAGGGAGAGGACGCCACCCACGTCGAAATACGGTACCGCCCTGTCGTCCCGCTCCCGCACGTAGATCCCCACGAAGGGCCCGAGCTCGGCGCGAACGGCGAGGTCGTCGTCGAGCTCGTGGGAGATGCCGAAATGCCCGCTCGTCGCGACGACGATCGCGTCACGCCCGTCCGCCGCGACGTCGTAGCCGAGGTCCACGAGGGTCCAACGCGCGTAGACGTTGGAGTAGACGCTCTCGCTCGCGAACGAACCGCCGAAGGAGAACGGCGCGAGGCGGAAGCCCATTCGTCGGTCCGTCAGGCTCGTGAGCGCGGCGATCTCCATCGCTTCGAAGACCGTGGTCGTGCGCCCGGAGAGCGACGAGGAGCGGAACGACCACGCGAGCGCAGGCCCCGTCAGGAGCCCCGACCGCAGCCCGACGCGCGACTGCGACGACGTCGCGAGCCCCCAGTCCGAGATCGACGTCGCCTGGGGCGTCGGCGGGGGAGCCCACGGCCGCGGGGCGTACGGCGCCGGAACCGGCGCATAGAGCTGCGCCCTCGCGTCCCACGCCCCGAGCATGAGGAGCAGAAAGGCCATTCGCGCCGCATGCCCACGTGTCACCCCCTTCTGACCCGAGGTGGGGCCCGGAGATTCAAAGCTTCGGTGGGAGGACGGCCAGAGCGCTCTAGACTGGCTCGGTCATGACGCCGCGCGCTGTCCTCGTTCTCGGCGTCGCCGTCCTCGGGGGGGCGTGCCGCTCGGAGACTCCGCCCGACGCCGCCGACGCCGACGTGGAGTCGCCCGCGGCGAGCGACGCCGGCGGCGCGCCCGTCCCGAGCACGCCCTGCGGCTTCGCCGGGACGGCCTGCTGCACGACGACGACGCCGTGCGATACGCGGAGTCAGTGCATCGCCGGCCGATGCGAAGCATGCGGGGACGAACGTCAGAGCTGCTGCCCGGGAGACACGTGCGCGGCGCCGCTCACGTGCGCGACGGGGACGTGCATCGCGTGCGGCCGCGCGGGTGAGGCTTGCTGCGTGGGCGCCGCGCCCTGCTTCGCCGGCCTCGTCTGCACGCCCACGGGGACCTGCGCGAACTTCTGAGAGGCTTACTCCGTCCCTCGTCGCGACGTCGGCGGGGCGTCCTCGAGCGACGCGATCGCGCACGCCGTGCACCACGTCTGACTCATGTCGCGCACGCGCCAACCGCACTGGATGAGGTGCATGATCGCGAGCTCACGGAGCTCGACGTCGAGATCGATCTCCGCGCGACAGGACTCGCACGAGGCGGAGTAGTGTTCGCCGACGCGGGCGATCATGTACCCATCGTCGCACGTCCGTCGTCCGAAGCCGACGTGGTCGGTAGAGCGACCATGCGACCGTCGTCGCGCGCCGCAGGCTCACGTGATCGAGCGACGCATCACTCCGGGCATGCCGCTTCGAGCGCCGCGCGCACGTTGGCGCGGAAGCTCTCCACGTCTTTCCCCTTCTCGTCGTCCGCGACCACGGCGTAGAAGGCCTGTCGACCGGCCGCCCACGATGCGCCGTCGCCCCCCGCCAGGCAGCGCGCGTACGCGGTCGTCATGCGCGTCTTCGGCGTGTCGGAGAGCGCGTCCATCCGCGCCAGCGCGTCCTGCCGGGCCGCGTCGTCGTCGCCGGGGTGAGAAATGATGGTCGTGATCTCTTCGGGCAGGACGAAGAGGGGAACGTAGGCCTCTTGCTCCTCGAAGTAGTCGGGCCACTGGAGGAACAGCGCACGCTCGGGGCACACGTCCATCGCGAGGAAGCCGGGGCCCCAGCCCTTCGTCGCCGGCAGCGTCGCCGACAGCGTCGTGCTGAGGAGCGGTGAGAACGGCGATCCCTTCGTGACGTTCCACGGGGCTCCCTGAGAGTGATCGAACGCGAGCTCCTGGAAGCCGAACGCGACCGGCGTCGTCGTCTCGCGATTGAAATCGAACCGGCTCCGCCCGTAGCCGAAGAAGTAGGCGAGCCCGAGATCCGGGAGGACGTCGTCGACGTGCTGCTCGAACGGCGGAATCGACGGATCGTCGCGTCCGATGTTCGTGACGGCGGCGACGCGCGCGCTCATGTCGGCCGCGGTCCGGGCGGAGGTCGTCACCTTCATCGGGATCTTCGTGCGCGGGTCCTGGATGCGTCGGAACGCCTCCTCGTCCGTCACGTAGCCGCCGAACGCCTTCTTCATCGCGGACATCATCGGCTTGAAGACGTGGACGCCGCCGCTCGTGTCCTCCGCGGAGGCGCGCACGACGTTCTGACGCCCGGTCCCGCGGTAGACGCGGACACGCTCCTCGGGACTGCAGCGCGCCCCCGTCTTCAAGTACTCGACGGTGTAGCCGACGACGCGCTCCGTGATCTTGCCCTCGTCGGTCCGACGCTCCCGCGCGAACTGCGTGCGGATCATGTGTGCGACGCGCGCGCCGAGCTGCTCTCCGGCTTCGCGTCGGCTGGCAGAATCGGGCGGCGCGAGGAGGCCGCGCATGAGGGCAGCGGCGTCGAGGACGTCGAGATCGGTCGACGTCTGCGCCGCCGCCGTGGCGTCGGCCTCCTCGACGGGCGACGTGCAGGCGGCGCCCGAGGCGGAGACGAGGAGAGCCAAGGCGGCGAGCGCGAGGCGGTGGTGCATCCGTCCTCCGGCTCCAAGAACGGTGCCGCGCGGGGCAACCGGGGTTTCGGGGGCCGCGGAGTCGAGAGAGCAGGGAGGGCGATCCGTGCGCTCCGGCCGCACCTCACCACGTGCGGCCCCGAGGCGAAGAGAGCCCCGCGCGTCGGCGAGGCCTCGGCGTGCCGATCATCGTCCAGTGAAGATCGGCCAGGGCGTGGGACGCATGCCGCCCTCCCAGTTGTCGTGGCGACCGTCCCAGTAGGCGACCGCGACGTCGGCGGGGTCGACGTCGTCCAGCGTGTTCAGGTTCACCGTCGCGAACTCGCCGCCGAGCTCCGCGAGGTTGCCACGCCCGAAGAGGTGCACGCCGCAGTGGCGACAGAAGTAGCGGGTCCCGATCTTCGCGCCCCACACGTACGTCGCGAGATCCTCCTCGCCGGACACGACGCGGAGATCCGCCGGCTCGGGGCGGGCGCCGATCATCCCGAGCTTCGAACAGATGGAGCAGTTGCAGCGCGTGCCCTGCGTCGCGTCGACCGTCACCTCGATGCGGACGGCTCCGCAGTGGCAACCGCCGGTGTGCAGCTTCTTCGTCACGTGGGTCATGAGGAACACGCTACCGGACAGAAATGACAGCCTCATGTCAGGTTTGTTCTGGTTCGCGCCCGAACGGTTGCGAAGTGATTTCCGAGGGTTCGATCGGCAGCCAGACGCCGTATTATTGAAAATGATTTTCAAGTTCATGCACGCGGCGTAGTGTCCGCCCATGACGAAGAGACACGAGCGTGTGGCGAGCATCCTGGTCTTCGCGTGTGCCGCGAGCTTCGCGGTCGCATGCGGGGACGACGACGTCGAGGCGACTCCGGTCGCCGATGCCGGGACGAGCGTCACGGACTCCTCGTCACCTGCGACCCCGACGGATTCAGGCACCTCGACGCCCCCGGTCGACGCCGGGACGCCGGATGCGCCGTCCTCCGCGGCGACGCCGATCCGTCCGAACGCCACCGTTCGCCTCCCGAACGCGATCAATCCCTACGGGCTCGTCTTCGGACAGGACGGCGCGATCTACGCGTCCGGCGCCACCGTCGAGGCCGGCGTCCGGAAGCTCGCCGTATGGCGCTTCCAGAACGGCGCGCTCGACACGGCGTTCGGCACGGGCGGCGTCGTCACCGTCGACATCCCCGGCGACGAGAGCTCCTTCGACCTCGTCGAGGTCGCCGCGGGCAGCTTCGTCGTGCAGGCCTCGGTAGGCGGCAAGATCTTCCTCGTGAAGCTCACGAAGGACGGCGGCGGCGCGTACGCCTTCGGCACGCCGACCTTCGTCCGCTTCGGCTACGACGAGGGCGAGGGCTGGCCGGCCGGTACGCCCAACGCCCCCGCTGCAGCGCCGAGCTACGCGTCGTGGAGCATCGGGCTCGACAGGAGCACCGCGGCGAGCCCGCAGATCGTCGTGTTCGCGCACGGCGCTCCGGCGAAGGCCGCCGACCCCGCCAACCAGCGCATCGACAACGATCGGTGGATCACGCGCGTGTCCGCCGACACCCTCGCGATCGACCCGGCCTTCAACGGCGGCGTCCCGTACACCACCGACGCCGACGGGAAGAGCCTCGGTGACAACGCGCGGCGCGGCCTGGTGCTCGCCGACGGCAGCATCGTCTCGAGCGGCTACGCGAACTTCGGCCAGGGCCTCGGCAACCACGTCGTCCTCGTCCGACTGCTGAAGAACGGGACCGTCGATCCCGGCTTCGGCTTCGGGACCTCCGCGCCCGGCATCCCCGGCCAGACGAAGTTCAACCCGTACCTCGCCGTGAGCGGCTTCGCCGAAGCGTACGGCGTCGTGCGCCAGTCGAACGGCCTCCTCGTGACGACGGGCTACGGCACGAGCAACGCCACGGTGCCGAGCAAGAGCGTCGACCTCGTCGCGTTCCGCGTGAAGCCGGACGGCATCGACACGACCTATGGCACGCTCGGCGCGACGGCGTGGCAGAGCGAGACCGACAAGGGCGCGGGGCTCGGCGGTTCACCCTTCACCGATCGCGGGCGCGACATCGCCATCCTGCCCGACGACCGCACGGTGCACGTCGGCGTCTACGACGACTATGCCTCCGTTTTCGTCCTCGACCCGAGCGGGAAGCCCGACACCTCGTTCGGCACGAACGGCGTCCTCGAGTACAGCTATCCCGCTGGCCTCTTCAAGGTCGCCACGAGCAGCGACGGGAAGCGGATCGCGGCGACGGCGCAGAGCCTGAACCAGACGACCGATCCCACGGCGCCGCTCGGCTCTCTCCTCGTCACGCTCGACGTCGGGAACTGAGACTCGCGCCATGCACCTGCCGAGCGCCCGTGCAGTCTTCCTCGCCGCCTCGACGAGCGCCCTCGCGCTCGGCGGGGCCGTGCTCGCCTGTCAGTCGACCGACGAGCCCCGCGCAGGGACCCCGCGCCCGGGCGCGAGCAGCGGCCAGCCCGGGACCCCGGGCGGCACGA
>JALHPN010000051.1 GCA_022842465.1 Polyangiaceae bacterium
CGGCCGCGAGGGCCTCCGCGCCGCCGCCGCCCTTCCCCGCGAACAGCGCGGCGAGGAGGAGCAGCGAGAGCATCGTCGAGAGCATCAGCGTTCCCCACGCGAAGACGCCGGCCCACGCGCTCGCCGCCCCTGGCGCGAAGCGGAAGACGCCGCGCTCTCCGTCGAGGCCGTCGAGGACCCCGTGGAGCGTGTGGTGAGAGACCATGACGCCGAGCGCCGGCGAGAGGAGGTATCCCGCGCCTGCCAGCGCCGCGAGCTGCGGCGACTCTTCGATGAGCTCCACGATCCGCGGCACGACGTTCCCGCCGAGCATCGCCCAGAAGAGGAAGACGCCGTAGAGGAGCGCCGCGCTGAGCCACGAGGAAGCGCTCGGCCCGGGGAAGTGCACCCTGTCGGCGTCGTGGTCCATCACGCCATCTCGAGGAAGAGCTTGTCCGGGTTCTCGAGGTAGCGGATGACGTCGTAGGCGAACGCGGCGCCGACGTGACCGTCGACGATGCGGTGGTCGAACGAAAGCGAGAGCAGCATCACGTCGCCGATGACGATCTGCCCGTCCTTCACGACGGGCTTCTGCTTCATCTGGTGCACGCCGAGGATCCCGACCTCGGGGAAATTCAGGATCGGCGTCGCGAAGAGACCGCCGTCGGCGCCGAGCGACGTGATCGTGAACGTGGAGCCCGAGAGGTCGGCCATGTTCGACTTCCCCTGCTTCGCGTCCTGGGCGAGCCGGTCGATCTCGCGCGCGACCTCGAGAAGGCTCCGGCGATCCGCGTCCTTGACCACCGGGACGATGAGCCCGGCGTCCGTCGACGCGGCGATCCCGATGTTGAAGTACTTCCGGTAGACGAGCTCGTTCGTCGTCTCGTCGAGCGCGCTGTTGAGGATCGGGTGCTTCTTCAGCGCCGCGACGACGGCCTTCACGATGAACGGCAGGAACGTGAGCTTCACGCCCTGCGTGTCGGCCTGAGGCTTGAGGCGCGCGCGGAGCCCCTTCAGCGCCGTGACGTCGCACTCCTCGACGAACGTGAAATGCGCAGCGGTGTGCTTCGACTGCGCCATCCGCTGGGCGATCTTCCGGCGAACCCCCGCGAACGGCACCCGCTCCTCGAGCGCGGACTGCCCGGGCGTCGGCGCCGTGATCTTGACCGGCGTGAAGCCGGAAGACGGGGCGGAGACCGGCGCTCCCCCGCCGGCCGGCGGCGTCGGCGTCGTCGACCGCGCCTCCTCTGCCGGCGCGCTCGGACGCCGCGCGAAGATCTCGACGTCCACCTTCGTCACGCGGCCCTGGGGGCCGGTCGGCGGCACGCTGCGGAGATCGATCTCCATGTCGCGCGCGAGCTTGCGCGTGGCGGGCGTCGCGAGAGGCTTCTCGTTGAAGTAGCCCGCGCTCGCGCCGGAGGTCGACATCGCCGCGCCGCCGGAGCTCGCTGCCCCGCGCGAGGCCATCGCCGCCATGCCTGGGAGGGTCTCCTTGATGTCCCCGACCGCCGTCGCCGCGGGCTCCGACGTCGCGCTCCCGTTCGTGCCGTTCGCGTGCCCGTTGGCGTGCGCGTTGCCGCTCGCCGGAGGGGTCGCCGGGCCGGCGCTCGCGGCCGCGCTCCCGGCGTCGAGCTCGAACACGACGAGCACGCCGTGGACGGCCACGACGGTCCCGGGCGAGCCGTGCGTCTCGAGGACCCGTCCCGCGCGCGGCGAGGTGATCGTCACGGTCGCCTTGTCCGTCATCACCTCGACCATCGGTTGGTCTTCCTTGACGTCGTCGCCCGGCTTGATGAGCCAGGAGACGATCTCGCCTTCGGTGACGCCTTCGCCGATGTCGGGCAGCTTGAATTCCCAGCGGGCCATCTTCGGGGTTCTCCTCGGAGCCGTGGCTCAGTAACGCGCCGTCTCGAGGACGGCCGGAAGGATGCGGTGCGCGAGCGGCAGGTAGTCCATCTCGAGCGTGTACGGGAACGGGGTGTCGAAGCCGGTCACCCGGACGGGCGGCGCTTCGAGGTGCAAGAAGCAGTGCTCGTTCACGAGCGCGACGAGCTCCGCGCCGAAGCCGCAGGTCTTCGGCGCCTCGTGGACGACGACCACCCGCCCCGTCTTCTTCACGCTGGCGGCGATGGTGTCGATGTCGAGCGGCCACAAGGTGCGGAGATCGACGATCTCGCAGGAGACGCCCTTCTCGCTCGCCTGCTCGGCGGCGGCGAGGGCCTCGTAGAGCATCGCGCCCCACGCGATCACCGTCACGGCGGGCTTGCCGCTCTCCGCCTCGCGGACGATCCGGGCCTTGCCGAGCTCCTCGACGTAGTCTCCGTCCGGCACGTCGCCCTTCGCGGCGCGATAGATCCTCTTCGGCTCGAAGAAGAGGACGGGATCCGGATCACGGATCGACGCGAGGAGAAGGCCCTTCGCGTCCTTCGGGTTCGACGGGCACACGACCTTCAGGCCGGCGACGTGGATGAAGAGCGATTCGGGTGACTGCGAGTGGTAGAGGCCGCCGCGGATGCCGCCGCCGACCGGCGTGCGCACGACCATCTTCGCGCTGTACTCGCCGCCGGAGCGCCAGCGCATCTTCGCCAGCTCGCTCACGATCTGGTCGTAGCCAGGGAAGATGAAGTCGGCGAACTGGATCTCCGGGACCGGGACCATGCCGTAGAGCGCCATGCCGATCGCGGTGCCGAGGATGCCGCCCTCGGAGAGCGGCGTGTCGATCACGCGGTCCTCGCCGAACTCGTCCCACAGGCCTTGGGTGACGCGGAAGACGCCGCCGACGCGGCCGACGTCCTCCCCCATCACGACGACGCGGTCGTCCTGCCGCATCGAGGTGCGGAGCGCGTCGTTGATCGCCTGGACCATGTTCATCGAGGGCACGGGCTCACTCCTTGTTCCGCAGGTCCCGCACGACGAGCGCGCGCTGCGCCTCGAGGTGGGGCGGCATCGTGGCGTAGACGTCGTCGAAGAGGGTCCGCGCGGGCGGCGGCGGGACGCGCTCGGCGTGGGCGACGGCCTCGTCGATCTCGACCTGGATCTCGGCGCGCATCGCCTCCTCCGCGGCGGCGTCGAGCTTGCCGTCGCGCTCGAGGACCCGGCGGAGCGAGACGAGCGGATCGTGCTCGGAGAGGGCGAAGAGATCCCTGCCTTCGAGGGTGTCCGGCGGGTGCGTGAGGATCTCGACGAGGAGCGCGCCCTTCCCCGCCGCCGCGCGCGCCACGCCTTCGCGGACGAGCGCGAAGGCCTCGAGCGGCTCGGCTCCCGACACGCGCGCGCTCGCGACGCCGTACGCGACCGCCTTCTCCGCGATGGTCTCGGTCCGCGTCTGGCGCGACGTGGGCGACGATCCCGCCCGCCCGTTGTTCCGACAGACGAGGACGCTCGCCGATCGGAACACCCCCGCGAAGTTCATCGCGTTGTGGAAGTCGCCGGTGCTGGTCGCGCCGTCGCCGAAGACGGCGATCGTCACGACGTCCTCCTTCCGGATCTTCGCCGCCCACGCGAAGCCGACCGCTTGCGGGACGTGAGCGCCGACGACGCCGCTCGCCGGCGCCACCTTGACCGCCCTCGCGGGGGGGTGGTCGGGCGGCGCATGGCCCTTTGCCGGATCCTCGGCGTTTCCGAACGCGTGGCTCAGGTACGTCGCGAGCGGGAGGCCACGGACGAGGGCGACGCCCCACTCGCGTGTCCCGGGGAAGACCCAGTCGTTCGCGCGCGCGGCGAGCGCCGCGCCCACGACGGCGGACTCCTCACCGATGCAGGATGCATGGAACGCGACCTTCCCCTCGCGCTGGAGCTCCACCATCCGGTGCGACACCAGCCGGAGGCGGACCATGTGGCGGAAGAGGGCGAGCGCCCCCTCGCGAGCCTCCCGCCGGAAGACGCCTTCCGCAGCAGGATCGCCCTTTTGAGCCGGGGGGTCGGGGACGGCAGGCTGCATCGCGCGCGCACCTTACTCCAAGCCCGCGCCCCGCGGAACGCGGGCTCTTCTCGCCGCAGTGCGTCGTCGCCGGCGTCGCGTTCGAGGCCCAGACCGAGACGTGACTGGTGGTTCGAAGGGAGTGCAGGTAAGATCCCCGCATGGCGCGGCGTGCCTTCCTGCCCACCATACCCCCGCCTCCGGGGCCACCGCAGTCGCCGCCGCCTTCGACGCGCGCGAGCGTCCCGCCGCCGTCCACGCGGAGCGTGCCGCCCCCGTCCACGCGGACGAGCGTCGCCCCGCCGTCGACCCGCGGGAGCGTCGCGCCCTCGTCCGGGCGGACGAGCATCCCGCCGCCGCCGCTGCCCGGGGATCGCCTGTCCGTCCCGCCGGGGATGGAGGGCGTGCCGCTCCACGCGGTGACGGCGCTCCTCGACCGCCTCGCCGCCGCCGACGAGGCGGCGTTCATCGTCTCGTGGACGGAGCAGATGTTGACCGGTCGTGCGCGGCTCGACCCCGCCCTCGCCGTGCGCCTCCTCCGCGCCTACCGCGAGACGGGGCGCCTCGACCGCGCCCGTGAGCTCTCCGCTTCCCTCCCGAGCTCCCCGTCCTCGTGGAACCCGCTCGACACGGCGCGACTCGCCATCGAGCGTGCGTCGCTCTGCACGCTGGAGGGCCGCGCGGACCACGCGGAGGCCGAGCTCCGGCAGGCCTCGCGCGCCCTCGCCGGGGCGCCGCGCGGCTCGGGCATGCGCGAGCAGCTCGATCTCCACCTCACGACCGCCCAGCTGGAGCTCCGGCTGAATCGCGTCCAGCAGGCGCAGGCCGCGCTCCGCCTCGCGGAGCACGTCGCCGAGCGCCTCGAAGAGGGCGCGTGGAAGATGTCGATCGCCATGTCGCTCGGCCACGTGTCGATGCGGCTCGCCGATCCGAGGACGGCCGCGAAGCACTACATGGCCGCCCTCCAGCGCTGCCCCGCTCGCGGCCACTCCGCCATGCGCGCGCACGGCAACGTCGCGATCGCGCTCGGGTCGATCGGGCAGTTCGACGACGGGCGCGTCCACGCGACGACGGCCTGCGAGATCGCCGCCGAGAGCGCGCCGGGATGGCGCCACGCCGACGCGTACGACGTCCTCGCCATCGTCGAGATCGCCGCCGATCGCCCGCTGGCGGCGCTCCAGGCCCTCGACGACGCGCACACGGCGCTCGGAGATCTGGAGCAGCCCACGTTGCGCTACCAGCTCGCGGGGCACCGGACGCTCGCCCTCGCGATGGTCGGGCGCGCGGACGCGGCGAGACAGTGGCTCGCGAAGACGGACAAGCTCCGCGCCGAGCTCGCGAACGTCGACGCGCTCGACGAGCAGGACCTCGTCGCGACGCGAGCGCGAACGCTCGAAGCGTGCGGTGAGCTCCGCGAGGCGCTCGACGTCGCGCTCCCTCACGCCGAGCGCCTGCCGGACGCGTTCGTGACGGGCTCGATCAACCTCGTCGTCGCGCGCTGCGCGAGCGCGCTCGGGGACGAGGACGTCGCCCGCGCCGCGCTCGAGCGCGCCGCCCTGTCCGGAGAGCGCCACGGGTGGGTGTTCCCCGATCGCCAGCCGAGCGCCGCGCTCTGGAGCGCCGCGCTCCGGAGCGGCGACAGCCGCGTGGTCCGGTACGCCGAGAAGGTGCACGAGGTGCTGACGAACGGCGTCGCACCGATGAGCGTTCCGCCGCCGGCTCGCCCGACGAGCATCCCTCCCCCCTCCCGAGCTTCGTTCCCGAGCATCCCGCCGCCTTCGCGCGTGTCGATCCCGAGCGCGGCGCAGCTGAGCGCCGACGACTCGAGCGAGCTCGCGATGCTCGCCGAAGGCGAGACGCTCATCTACGTGACGACGCCGAACGGCGTGAGCCGCGTGCGCGCCTCCGAGATGTCGAACGCCACGGACGGCGCCGCGCTCATCGTCGACACGATCGCGCACGCGCTCCGCATCGAGGGCCGCGAGGTCTCGCTCGAGCGCCGCCGCGCGCTCGAGCCCCTCGTCGTGCAGCTCCTCCGGCGCGCTCGCGAGGGGCTCTCGGCCGAGGAGATCCTCCGCGCCGCGGGCGGCCCGGGGCCCGAGTCGGCCGACGCCGAGCACCGCGTCCGTGTCCTCATCTCCCGCGTCCGCGATCTGCTCGGAGACGCGGCGGCCATCGAGCGCGTCCGCGACGCCGGAGAGCACGGGAAGACCCGCTACCGCCTCAGCCCGACGGTGCGCTTCGCGCTGATCGAGCCGCTCTACACGTCCTGAGCATGGCGACGAAGCGGACTCGACTCCGCGCTGCGCGACGCCGGTGCGGACTCGGTCACGCCTGCATGAGCGCGCGCGTCGTCCGTCCAACGAGGATGCGAGCACGTCGTCCCGAGGTCTTCGTCGCTGCGCTCCTCGCGGTCCTCGCCGCGACGACCGACGCCAAGGCGACTCCAGACGACTTCTCGCTCGCCGAGACCGACACGAGCCCCGCGCCCGTGACGCCCCCGCCGCGGCCCGAGCCATCGTGCGCGGACTGCCTCCGAGGCGTCGCGTCGCTCGGGCTCGGGCTCCAGCCGGGCCTGATGCTCCGCGCGGGGCCTCACGCCGGCGAGCCAGGCTTCGCGCTCGGCGCCGCGCTCACCGTCGCAGGCTTCCTCCAGTCGAAGCGCTTCATCTACCAGGCGATCGTCGACGAGAGCCTCGCGATCGGCTGGGCCGGCCCGCAGTACGTCGGCGACTCGCTCATCGCCATCGGCATCCGCGGGATCACCTCGGAGAAGCGCGTCGTCGACCAGGGACTCTTCCTCCGGACGGGGATCTCGGCGGTGTACCTGGCGAACAACGTCGCGCTCGCGCGCATCGTGGACTTCCCGTACGGGGAGCTCGGCTGGTCGCTCGTGACCGATCACGTCGGATTCCAGGTCTACGGACGCTTCGGCGCCGCGGTGGTCGGCGACTTCTCCGCAGGACGCCGCTTCGAGGACCGTGACGCCCGACGGCAGATCGACCCTGCCTTCGAGGGCGGCTTCGGCGCGACGCTCGGGCTCGGCGAGCGCGTGATGTTCGACGCACGGTACGTCGAGCTGTGGCCCGACGACGGGCGGAGCACGATCCGCTACGCCAGCGGGCGGGCCTGCCTCTCGATCGCGGAGGTCGGGGAGATCAAGCTCCCGATCGGCACCTGCGCGCGCGCACTGTTCGTCGATACGGACCTCCGCGAGCTCCGCGAGGTGCCGGGCAGCGATCCGTGGTCACGGTGGAACGTGGGGTTCGTCGGGCTCACCCTCGGGATCGGCGGGGGCATCACCGGGACGGCCGAGCGGCACCATCGCGAGTGATCGCGACGCCCTCGGAAGGAGGGCGTCGCGCCGTTCTGCCACGCCGCGGATGCGGACGATCACTTGGCGTCGGGGTTCGCCTTGTCCGTGTTGCTGCGGCTCGTGTCGGGCGTCTTCGGCTGCGTCTTCTTCTCGCCATCCGCCGCCTTCTTCACGTCGGCCTTGGCCTTCGCGTCGTCCTTCTTGTCCGTCTGGTGGCCCGCCGCCATCGTCGGATCGAGCTTCTTCTGGATCCCCTCGGCCTTCGCGAGATGCGACGCCACGTTCTTCCGCATCTCCGTGAGGTGCGTCTTCACGTCGGCGCTCGACGCGTTGGGCATCAACTTCGTGTCGATGGTGTCGAGCACGTCCTTGTGCATCTTCACCTGGCTGTTGATGTACATGCGGTCGAACTCCTGGCCGCTCTGGCTCCGGAGGGTCGACATCGCCTGCTGGTTCTCGTTCTTGATCGTCGTGGAGACGTCGTTCTCCTCGATCTGGACCTTCGCCTTGTCCTGGACCGTGCGGCCCTTGCTCATCGCGTCGCGGTGATGGGTCATCATCATCGCCGCGAACTGCTTGACGTCGGCGTGCGACGCGTTCTTCCGTGCGAGCTCGGCCATCTCGACCTCGCCGCTGTTCGCGACCGACGCGACCGCGAGGATCTGGCCGTCGTTGAGCTTCACCGACTTGGCGGCGGCGTTCGGCGCGACGTTCTTGTCGTCGTTGCTCGGGAAGAGCGGCTTCTGGACCGACGGGTCGTTGAACGGCTTCTGCGGCGTCGGATCGTTGAACGACGACGTCTGGGGCTGAGGATCGTTGATGGGCTTCTGCACGCTCGACGAGCCCGGGAGGTGCGTCGCGGGCTGCGGCGACGGGTCGTTCACCGCCTGCTGAGGCTTCGGGTCGTTGCCGCTGATGGGATCGCGCGGCGCCTGCGGCGTCGAGCACGCGGCGGTGGCGAGGGCGAGGGCAACCAGACCATGGTGGAGAGTTCGCATGGCCGCCCTCCGTGCAACGCGGGTGCCGACGTGTGGGTCTGCTCCGTGACGCGCGTTCGAGGGCCGAGCCGCTCGCGCTCCCGTGCGCTCGCGCCTCGGTGAGCGCTAACGGACGGTCCCACCCGTCGTGTCGACCTCGCCCTCGACCGGACGGATGCGGCCGAACAGCGCGAGCAGGGCGAGCGCGAGTGTCGCCGTGACCGCTGCCGCCTGCCACGGGACCTCCCACTCGGGCCTCCCGCGCGCGAAGGGCAGGAGCGACACGGCGTAGAAGGCCATGCGGCCGAGCGCGGACGGCACGATGCTCCCGGACCGCGCCCGAAGGAAGCCGAGCGCGACCACGGTGAGGAGAACGGCCGGCGCACCGGCCGGCGTGGCGACCAGGAAGAAGGTGTCGAAGACCGCCGTCGCGAGGACGACCGTCTGCTCACGGGCGCGGCGCGCGAGCGGCGTGAAGAGGACCCCGCGAAAGAAGAGCTCTTCCCCGAGCGGCAGGACGACGCCGAAGGCGAGGACGAGGAGCACCCGCTTCGAGGCCGAGTCGGCCGCGAAGACGTGCTCGGTGGCCTCGATCTGCTCCTGGCTGAGCGGGAAGCGACGGGTGAGGACGTCGTTCAGCCACGAAGCGCCCGGCGAGAGCAACCCGCCGATGACGAGACCGAGCGCCGCATGCAGGACCTTCGGCGGGCGGAGGGCGATCGTCCTGCGGATCGAGCTCTCGGGCTCGTGGACGCGCAGGATGCCGAAGAAGACGAGCGCGTACGCCACGAGCCGCGCGGCCGTGAGCGTGACGACGTCGGTGCTCGCGCCCGGACGAAGGGCCTCCGCCGTCTGGACGACGAGCACGAACAGGAGCTGCGCGGTCAGCGTCCAGCCGACCGCAGCGAGGAACGTGAGCGGCCTCGGCCCTGCCTCGTCGGGCTCGCCGACCACTCAGCGCCCCGACAGGTGCGCAGGGACCCCGCGCTTCACGACCATGTCCCGCGCCATCTTCGGATCGGTCTCCAGGTGGTCGATGGTGAAGTGGAGCCCGCGGCTCTCGCGCCGGGCCGACGCGCACTCGACGATGAGCTGCGCGACCGTGGCGATGTTCCGGAGCTCGAGGAGGTCGCGCGTGACGAAATACTTCCAGTAGTACTCCGCGATCTCCTCCTGGAGGAGCGCGATGCGTCTCGCCGCCCGGCGCAGCCGCTTGTCCGAGCGCACGATGCCGACGTAGTTCCACATCAGGCGACGGAGCTCGTCCCAGTTCTGCGTGATGACGACGGCCTCGTCGCTCGGCACCGCCTCGCCGACGTCCCAGTCCGGGATCTCGGGGAACGGCTTCTTCGCGTCGATGTCCTTCAGGGCGACGGCGGCGCGGTGCGCGAAGACCAGGCCTTCGAGGAGCGAGTTCGACGCGAGCCGGTTCGCGCCGTGGAGTCCCGTGTGCGCGCACTCCCCGATCGCCCAGAGGCCGGGGATGGACGTGCGACCTTCGAGATCCGTCGCGATCCCCCCGCAGAGGTAGTGCGCCGCGGGGACCACCGGGATCGGCTCGCGCGTGATGTCGATCCCGTAGCGGAGACACTCGGCGAAGATGCCGGGGAAGTGCTCCTTCACGAAGTGGTGGTCGCGATGCGTGATGTCGAGGAGCACGTGCTCGGCGCCGCTCCGCTTCATCTCGTGGTCGATCGCGCGCGCCACGATGTCGCGGGGCGCGAGCTCCTTCCGCGGATCGAACTCGCTCATGAAGGGCGTGCCGTCGAGCCGTCGGAGGATCGCGCCCTCGCCTCGCAGCGCCTCGGAGATGAGGAAGCTCTTCGCCTGCGGGTTGAAGAGGCACGTGGGGTGGAACTGGTAGAACTCCATGTTCGCGACCGCCGCGCCCGCCCGGAACGCCATCGCGACGCCGTCCCCCGTCGCGACGTCGGGGTTCGATGTGTAGAGGTAGACCTTCCCTGCCCCGCCGGTCGCGAGGACCGTGGCGCGCGCGAGGACGGTCTCGACCTTCCCCTGCTCGACGTCGAGGACGTACGCGCCGGCGCAGACCTCCGGTCCGCCGTACTTCGCGAGGGTGATGAGGTCGATCGCCATGTGCTCCTCGAGCACGCGAATCCTCGGGCTCGCGGCGACCGCGTCGACGAGCGCGCGCTCCACCTCGCGTCCGGTCATGTCGCCGGCGTGGACGATCCGCCGCGCGCTGTGGCCTCCCTCGAGGTGGAGATCGAGGCTGGGGCTCGACTCGTCCGCGTGCGCGGAGACCTGGGCCTTGTCGAAGCGCGTCCCGATCTCCTGGAGCATCCGGATCCGCTCCGGCCCCTCTCGGACGCAGAGCTCCACGGCGGCCTTGTGGTTCAAGCCGGCGCCGGCGACGAGCGTGTCGTCGACGTGCGACTCGAAAGTGTCCCCCTCGGCGAGGACGGCCGCGATGCCGCCCTGGGCCCAGTTCGTGTTCGAGTCGTGGCGCCTCCGCTTCGTCACGAGGAGGACTTCCCCGCGTTCGGCCGCTTCGAGGGCGAACGACAGGCCCGCGATGCCGCTCCCGATGACGAGGACGTCGCACGTGATCATCGATCTCAGCCTAGTGCGTGTGCGGCGCCGCGGGTAGCCGTCCTCGCAGGCGCGTCGACGCGCGGCTCACGGGAACGTCCGCGCGACGAAGGTGAAAGGGAGCGTGATCGTGTAACCCATCCCGCCCGGCGCTTCGAACCGCGCGCGACTCACGTGGCCGCGTGCCGGCGACGGCGGAGGGGACGGTCGACGCCCCGGCGGGCCCAGGCTCGACGGGCTGCCGCGAGCACCCCCAGGCCGCGAGCGACAGAACGAGCGTGCGCCACCGCGACGTCATGGGAGACGAGCCTAGCTCGACTCCCCGCGAGCGAGCGAGCGAGCGAGCGCGGGGTGTTGCGCAGGCCGCGCTCCACGTCCGTTGACACCTCGCAGCAACGAACCTAGAAGCGTGAACTGAATCGTGATTCAGTTCCGACCGCGAGTCGGCGCTGGAAGATCCCCCAGAGCCCGTCCCCACCGAGGCAGTCCCGACATGAAGATCCTCGTCCCCCTCAAGCGCGTCGCCGACCCCGACAACGCGAACAAGGTGAAGGTCAACGCCGGCAAGATCGAGACGACCGGTCTCGAGTGGAAGCCGAATCCGTTCGACGAGTATGCCGTCGAGACGGCGCTCCGCCTCACCGAGAACGGCACGAACACGAAGGCCCGCCAGGGCGAGGTCGTGGTCGTCACCTTCGGTCCGAAGGAGGCCGAGACGACGCTCCGCGGCGCGCTCGCGACCGGGGCCGACCGCGCCATCCGCATCGATGCGACCGACGATCAGCTCGACGGCGACGTCGTCGCGCGGGCCCTCAAGGCGCTCGTCGAGAAGGAGAAGCCCGACCTCGTCCTCCTCGGCAAGCAGGCCGTCGACGGCGACTCGAACCAGGTCGGTCAGCTCCTCGCCGAGTACCTCGGCTGGCCCCAGGCCACCTTCGCCGGCACGATCAAGAGCGAGGCCGACACTCACCTCCTCGTCGGCCGCGAGGTCGACGGCGGGACGATCAGCCTCCGGGTGAAGCTCCCGGCCTGCGTCTCGGTCGACCTCCGCATCGTCGCGCCGAAGAGCGTGAAGTCGAAGCACACGCCCGACACGCACGTCTATCCCGAGGGCGTCCGCTTCGCCGCGCTCATGGCCATCATGGCCGCGAAGAAGAAGCCGCTCGTGGAGATGAAGCTCACGGAGCTCACGTCCGACACGGCGCTCAAGATCGCCTACACGGGCTTCGAGCTCCCGCCCGCGCGCAAGGCCGGCATCAAGGTCAAGAGCGTCGCCGAGCTCGTCGAGAAGCTGAAGACCGAGGCGAAGGTCCTCTGACCCGCATCCACCGCGAAAGATCCAAGGAAGAAGCCATGGCCAACATCCTCGTCATCGCCGAGATGCTCGACGGCAAGGTGCGCAAGTCCACGCACTCCGCCATCACCTTCGCCCGCCAGGCAGGCGGCACGTTCTCCATCCTCGTCCTCGGTCAGGGCGCCAAGGCGGCCGCCGCCGAGGTCACCGGGTACGGCGCGCAGGCGGTGCTCGCCTGCGACGACGCCTACCTCGGGCAGCCCGTCGCCGAGCGCTTCGCCCCCACCGCCGCAGCTGCGGCGAAGGGCGGCAACTTCGACGTCGTCGTCGTGACGGCGAGCTCGTTCGGCAAGGACCTCGCGCCACGCGTCGCCGCGAAGCTCGGCGCCGGCTACGCCCCGGACATCAGCGGCGTGAAGGCCGAAGGCGACAAGCTCACCTTCCGTCGGCCCGTCTTCGCCGGCAACGCGTTCGCGACGTGCGAGCTCACGACGCCGGTGAAGGTCGTCTCGGTCCGCCAGAGCGAGTTCGCCGCCGCCGAGCCCTCCGGCGGCGCGAGCGCCGTCCAGGACGTCGCCCTCGCCGCGAAGGACGCGGCCGCGGACGCCGTCGAGTTCGTCGGCCTCGAAGCGGCGAAGAGCGAGCGCCCGGACCTCGGCGAGGCCAAGGTCATCGTCTCGGGCGGGCGCGCGCTCAAGGAGAAGTTCGCGGAGGTCCTCGACCCGCTCGCGAGCCTCCTCGGCGCCGCCGTCGGCGCCAGCCGCGCCGCGTGCGACGCGGGGTATGCCCCCGCCGAGCTCCAGGTGGGCCAGACCGGCCGCGTGGTCGCCCCGCGTCTCTACGTCGCGATCGGCATCTCGGGCGCGATCCAGCACCTGGCCGGCATGAAGGGGTCGAAGACGATCGTCGCGATCAACAAGGACGCCGACGCGCCCATCTTCCAGGTGGCGGACTACGGTCTCGTCGCGGACCTCTTCAGCGCCGTCCCCGAGCTCGTCACGGAGCTCCAGAAGGCCAGGGGCTGACGTCGGATCAGGGCTTCGCGGCCGCCTCGGAGAGCTCCCAGCTCACGGCCGCGAGGCTCGACTTCGTATCGTCCCGCGCTGCCGATTGCCCGTGCACTTCTCGGCGCGTCGTGGCGTGATGTCGGTCATGGAGCTTCCCGCTCGCATCGCTGCGCTCCGTGAAGGTCCGAATCGCCTCGCGCTGCCGTTTCATGGCGACGCGCCGTTCGAGCTGGCCTGGGCGGTCGAGCAAGACTTCGACGCCTTTCCCGAGCTCGAGGATGTAGAAGACGAGCTCTCGAGCTACCTGCTCCTCGCGACCGCGCTGCGTGGCGAGGTGCTGCTGCCGATTCTGATTTCGAAGCCTGAGCCACATCCGGTCTCGGTCTTCTTCGACGGCTTCCACCCGCTCGCGGACGGTATCGATGCGTTCGCCCAGAGGCTCGCACGCCCCGATCCCCTGGCCGCGGCGAAGGCGGCGCTCCGAGCCGGGCTCGAGGAGGCGTCTCGTTCGATCGACGCAGGGCAGCTCGCGCGCGCCGCGGAGAAGCTCGAAGAGGTCCTCGCGACCTACGGCGCACCGCCAGCAGCGGGCGAGCGCGAACCGCTCGGGCAAGAGCTCGCGCGAGGCTTCACCGAGCTCGGCTTCGTCTGGCACGAGCTCGGCGACGACGCCAAGGCAGCGCACGCCTACGAGCTCGGGGCGGCGCACGGCAGTGTCTCGGCGGGCAAGAACTTGCTCACGATGCACCATGATGCCGGCGATTGGGCTCGCGCGAGGACGCGCGCCGAAGCGCTCCTCGGGAGCTTCAAGAACCCGGAGGATCTGACCACGATTCGCGTCACGTACGCGCTCGTGCTCGCCGCGCTGGGCGACGCGGAAGGCTTGCAGAAGCTCGCCGCCGAGCACGTCGACTACCTGAAGTGGTTGGCGAGCAGCGAGGTCGACAAGGCCAGGGCGCTCCGCGACGAGTTCGTCACGAAGCTCCGGGAGGCGTCGGCCGATGCGACCGCGCAGGCGCTGATCGAACCGATGGCGGCTGCGCTGTCGCAAGTGCCGCTGGTCGGCAAAGCGAAAGGGCCCACGGAGCGTGACATCGCCCGCACGCTCGAGGCGATCGAGAAGAAGCAGGAGTCGAAGTTCAAGAACTGGCTGCAGTCCAAGCCTGTCCTCGCCAAGGACCCACGCATCATCGAAGCGGTCGACGCCCTCTCGGAGCCGGCGGCCTCGAAGTTCCGAGCCATTCTGCGCGGCAGCTGACGCTGGTCCACCCCGCGCTCGCGATGGACCGGGGGCGGACGTCGCACCACGTCGACGAACGGCCCGGCCATGCGCGTCGCCTCGAGGTCGAGCGTGATGACCTCGGAAGGCCGGGGCTGGCGCGGATCAGAGCTTCGCGGCCTTGAAGAGCTCCCAGCTCACGGCCGCGAGGCTCAGCTTCGTGTCGTTGAAGTACAGGATGTGGCCGCCGACGGGCTGGCTCCCCGCGTTCACCTTGCAATAGGTGACCGTGCCTCCTCCCGCGCAGCCGGTCTTCACCTCGCACCGCGTCTCGGGCGCGCTCGCGCTGCATGGCGTGAGCGACCAGCCCTCGTCGGGGCCGCCCGCGAGGCAGACGGCGCGCTGGTCGGTGCCGGGCCCGCCGAA
Source organism: Polyangiaceae bacterium (assembly GCA_022842465.1). Lineage (GTDB taxonomy): Bacteria > Myxococcota_A > Polyangia > Polyangiales > Polyangiaceae > Labilithrix. The sequence goes on from JALHPN010000051.1 coordinate 14,691, forward strand.
CTTCAGCGTCGGCCCGGTCCCGGTGCACGTGTTCGCGTCGGACCACGCCTTCACCGCCGCGTCGCCGCTCCTCGCCGGGACGACGCTGTCGCCCTCGGCGTGGAAGGCGACGAGCGGCGCGGCGCCGTTCCCCGTGCATCCGGCGTCGTTCGCGGCGCCGGCGACGACGGCGTAGCCGGCGAAGCCGTTCCCCGCCCTGCACGCGGTCCAGTAGGTGAGAAACCCGCCGTTCGAGATGCCCGTCAGGTACGTCCGTCCCTCGTCGATGCTCCCGAGCGCGACGAGCTTCTTCTTCACATCGAGGACGAAGTCGACGTCCGCCTCCTCCCAGACGTTTCCGATCCCCTGGGGGAAGACGCTGACGAAGCCCTCCTTGTCCGAGACGAGGCGCCAGCCCGATCCGAGGCCTCCCGGAAACGATCGGAACACCTCGGTCCCGAGATGCATCTCCGCGGTCTCCGTGGCGCCGTGGGCGTCCACGACGAGCGGCACCTTCCCCGCGCACGCGTCGTAGCTCGAAGGGACGTGCACGAGGAACGAGCGCTTCTTGCCCTTGAACGTGTACGAGCACTTCCGGTCCGTTCCGGCGACGAGCGGCGCCGTGCACGCGTCGTCGTCGGGGCCGGCGACCGGCGCCTCGCACCCTGCCTCCGGGACGGGCTCGGCCGGGGTGACCGCCGTGACGGGTTCCTTCTTCGACGAGCAAGCCGCGAGAGCGATCCCGAGGAGCAGCAGAGCGGAGGTGCGCATGTCATGTCCCTCCGGACGAGGCGCCGGAGGCGGGCGTCGCGGCGCCCTGCTGGGCGGCGACCTGGAGCTTGCGGATCGCCTCGTAGCGCGGCTGATCCGGCAGCCACGCGGGGAACGTGTCGTTCACGCGGCGCGGGCGCGTCTCGCTGATGGCCTGGTAGTAGCCGTTGATCGCCTCGTTCTCGGACTCGAGGGCGAAGTCGCCTGTGCCCTGGCGCGTGAACATGACGTACTTGAACACCGCCTCCTGGTTCGCGTGGAGCCACTTCGCCTCCGCCGTCGCGTTGGGCGCCGCGATGCACGCGTTGTAGGCCGTCACCGGCGCGATGGCCGCCCGCTGCCCGCCGGCGGTCGCCTCCTCGACGAGCTTCGTCGAATAGCACTCACGGATCTGGCTGTAGGGGAGGAGGCAGTAGTAGTGGCTCTGGATGTCGAGCCAACCCGCGACGGACGTGCGCGCGTTCTTGAGGCAGTCGTTGCGGACCTCGTTCGAGACCTTGTTGTAGCCGCTCGTGCCGAACTGCTGCTTGAGCGCGAGCATCGCGGTCTTCACCGTGGCCGCGTCCATCGTCACGTTGACGCTGCGCGGCGGCCCCTGGGTGACGGGCTGGATCGCGCCGCCGTTCACCGGCGCCGGACGCGGACCCGGGGAGCCGACCCAGGAGCGGAGCCCCTGCCCGTTCGCATCGAGCCCGATCACGACGGCGCTGAAGCCGAGGCCGCCCGTCGGGTTGATCTCGACGTGGCAGAGCTGGTCGGGGTCCGTGGTCTCCACCTTGTCGAAGGCGAACTTCTCCGCGTCGACGCACTTCCACGGCGTGTTGGTGAACCACCCGTAGACCTGCGTCGGCGTCTTGTTCATCGCCGGGCCGTACGCGTCGCCCTCGACGGACAACGGATCGTTGCCGGTCGACACGCGCTTGTAGCGCGTCGTGCCTGCGCGATCCTTGAAATGGAACGTCCAGCCCCCGCCGGACGGGCCCCACGTCTGTTCCATCTCCCCCATCACGAAGCCGGTCGGAACTCCGACGGTCGCGGCGCCCTCCGAGGAGCCGGCGTCGTCGTCCACCACCGTGGCGCAGCCCGCGCCGAGGGAGCCGAGGACGAACAGCGCGGCGAGCGAGGAGAGGGACGTGAGCGGGCGCAGCGAACGCATGACGGGGGTTCCTTCCGAGCGATGAGGTGTGCGCCGATGAAGGTGCAGCCGTCGTGCCTCGGCCCGCGACGGCGCGGACCACGCGTCCTGTGAGGAGGAGGGGCGGGATCGACGGATCTGTGCAGACTGCACCCTGCGGGGTCCGCGCGATCCGTGAGCTCTCCCCGGGATCCACGGACGCCCGCGGGCGCGGGCTCGAGGAGCACGCGGACTCGAAGCCACGGGGGTCCTTCCCATGCTCTCGCGACGGACGCGGCCCCGGAGCCCCCCGCGCCGCGTGTCCTTCTCACGGGTTGCGACGCGCGGCGCGCGGGCACGGCGGTTGCGCATGGTTGCTCACATCGGAGACGCGCCGCTCTCCCTGATCCGAACCCGAGCCGGAAGCCGACCATGAAATGCCCGTTCGACCACGCCGCTCTCTCTCCCTCGATCACCAAGGCCACCGCGGAGCCCTCGTGCCCCGTCACCGGCACGAAGGCAGCGTCGGGGGGCGACCTCGGTCGTCGTTCCATGCTCGGCCTCCTCACGGCCGGCCTCGGCAGCATGTTCGTCGGCCTGCCCGGCTGCATGACCGTGGGCGCCGAGGAAGAGGGCAGCCAGGCAGGTGCTCAGTCCGCCACGAGCTTCCTCGCGCAGTACGACGCGATCGGCGGGGGGGGTGCGAACATCACACCGCAGCAAATCGGGGCCAAGGGCCAGCTCGTGAGCGACTGGGTCAACCGGAGGCCACTCGCGCTCTTCAAGGAGCTCCGTGACGCGCGGCGTCCCGTGCTGCAGACCGCGTCCTTCAAGACGCCGGTGCCCACGCTCGTCGCCTTCCACGCCGACGTCGTCGACATCATCGACTCGAACACTGACTTCACCGTAGAGCCCTACAGGGCGGAGGCGGAGCTCGCGCTCGACTGGTTCACGCTCGCCGACGCGAACACCGCGCGTCACGACGAAGAGAAGGCGCTGTTCATGCGGGCGGTCACGCCCGAGAGCGCGGAAGCACATCGTTCGATCGTGCGCCGCCACGCGGAGGCGCTTGTGGCCGCCGGCAAGAGCGGCGGACAGATCGACGTCGTGCGCGCGCTCGGCCAGCCCCTCCCCGTGAAGATCATCCACGAGTACTTCGGCATTCCGAGTGGCGAGGCCTCTGGCCCCACGACGGAGGAGATGCACGAGTGGATCGGGGCGATGTTCCGCAACTTCTTCCTGAACCTGGGCGGGCGCGACCAGGCCGTCGTCGACGCGGGCCGTGAGGCCGGCGAGAAGCTCCTCGCCCACGTGCAGGCGACCGTGGCGGCCCGGAAGCGCCAGCTCGCCGCGCAGCCCGTGCCGACCGACATCCTCGGCAAGTTCCTCGTCCTCCAGCGGGACCCGCAGAACGCGCAGATCCTCTCGGACGACCGCATCGCGAAGAACATGATCGGGATCATCGCGGGCGCGGGCGCCGGCACCGTCGCGAAGGCGATCGCGAACATCATGGATGTCCTCACCGACCCGAAGTGGGGGACGGGCTCGCAGTCGCCCTGGCAACGCACGGTTCGCGCAGCGCGGACCGACAACACGACGGAGCTCTGGAAGCTCGCGCGAGAGGCGCTCCGCTTCAACCCGCAGGGCGTTGCGATCGCTCGTCTCTGCACGACGCCGACGACGATCGGCGGCGTGACGATTCCGAAGGACCAGGTGGTGCTCGCGTCGACGCTCAGCGCGATGCACGACCCGGCTGTGTTCAAGAACCCCGACGAGTTCAGCACCGACGCGGACCACCGCAAGGCGGAGGACTACCTCCACATGGGCGCCCGTCGCTACGAGTGCCTCGGCAAGCACCTGGCGCCCGTCGAGATCTCCGAGGCCGTGCGCGCCCTCGCGCGCCTCCCGAACCTCCGCCGCGGCGCCGGCAAGCTGGAGTACGTAGCGGTCTACCCGAGCTCCTTCGTCCTCGAGCACGGCTGAAGCCGGGCGGAAGGCCCCCGACCCTTTACGCGGGCTCCCGCGCGCGATAAGCGCGAGGGAGAGCCCCGTGAGTTATCTGGTCCTTGCGCGCAAGTACCGGCCGCAGTCCTTCGAGGACCTCGTCGGCCAGGAGCACGTCACACAGACGCTCGCGAATGCGATCGCGCAGGACCGGGTCGCCCACGCGTTCCTGTTCACGGGCGTTCGCGGCGTCGGCAAGACGACGAGCGCGCGGATCCTGGCGAAGTGCCTGAACTGCCTCGGCGCCGATGGGCAGAGTAAGGGGCCGACGGCGACTCCGTGTCAGACATGCGCCGCGTGCACGGAGATCGCGGCGGGCACGGACATGGACGTCCAGGAGATCGACGGCGCGAGCTACAACGGCGTCGACGAGGTCCGGCGCCTCCAGGAGGGTCTCGCCTTCCGACCTGCGCGGGACAGGCACAAGCTCTACATCGTGGACGAGGTCCACATGCTCTCGAACGCGGCATGGAACGCGTTCCTCAAGACGCTCGAGGAGCCGCCGCCGCATGTGAAGTTCATCTTCGCGACGACGGAGGTGCACAAGGTCCCGGTCACGATCCTGAGCCGGTGCCAGCGCTACGACTTCAAGCTCGTGTCCGCGAAGACGCTCGCAAAGCACATCGACGAAGTGCTCGCCGCGGAGAAGATCGTGGCGGAGGAGTCGGCGGTCTCGGTCGTCGCGAGGGAGGCTGCCGGCTCCGTTCGCGACGCGATGAGCCTCCTCGATCAGGTCATCGCCTTCAGCGGGGACAAGGTCAGCGGGGAGGACGTCGCACGTGTGCTCGGCGTCGCCGATCGCCAGGTCCTCCACCAGCTCACGAGCGCGATCCTCGCCGGAGACGCCGCCAGCGCGCTCACGACGATCGACGCGGTCGCGCGGCAGGGCATGGATCTGGTGCACCTCTCGCGCGACCTCCTCCGGCACCTCCGAAACCTCGTCGTCGCGAAGGTGTGCTCCGATGCGCAGGCACGCGAGCTCCTCGACCTTGCCGACGCGGAGATCGCCGACGTCCTCGCCCTCGCGCAGAAGACGGACGCCGACGACCTCTCGCGGCTCTTCCAGGGGCTCTCCAAGGGCTACGACGAGATCGTCAAGTCCGGACAGGTGCGCTCCGCGCTCGAGATGACGATCGTGCGGCTCGCGCGGCGTCCGGTGCTGCTCCCGCTCGACGAGCTGCTCGCGCGGCTCGGGGAGCTCGAGAAGCGCCTCGCGACGGGCGCGCCTCCGCCCACGAGGGGCGGCGCAGGGGGCGGCGGTGGGGGGCGTACGACGACGACCCCTCCGTCGGCGACCCCGTACGGGGGCCCGCCAGGCGTCGCCGGGACGGGCGCAGGCGGCGGCGTCGCGAAGGTCGACAACCCGTTCTCCGTCTTCGAGCCTCCTCGCGCCGTGCTCGAGAAGCAGGCCGCCAGGATGGCCGCGGCCGAGCCGCCGCCTCCCCCGGCGTCGGCGCCGCGGCTCGTCGCGCAAGGCCACGAAGGCGGCCCGCACGGCGCAACGCAGACGAGCGGAGCCCTCGCGCTCGCGCCCGCGCCCGTCGTCGTCGTCGCCCCGGTCGACGACGACAAGACGCTGACGTGGCGGAAGATCCTCGAGCGCGTCCGGGCGGTCCGGCCGGCGATCGCGTCGGCGCTCGAGCTCGCGGCGCCCGTGCAGGTCACGCGCGAGAAGATCGTCCTCGCCTTCGAGCGAGACTCGTTCGAGGACGCGCGCGCGGAGGAGATGGACGCGAGAGCGCTCGTCGAAGAGCACGGACGCGCGCACTTCGGGGCCCCCACCGAAGTCGTCTTCGAGGTGGCGGCGCGCGGCAGCAAGATCGCGAGCATCGCCTTCATCGACGCGGCCAAGCGGAAGGCGGCCGTCCTCGAGGCGCGCGCCGCCGTCGAGCGACACGAGCTCGTCCGCAAGGTCATCACCCTGCTCGACGCGGAGCTCCGCGAGATCCGCCTGCCGCAGATGGACGACTGACACCGACCGACCCGAGAGACGATCGAGGAGACCATGGCCCAGTTCCGCGGTGGAATGAACGAGCTGATGCGCCAGGCGGCCCGCCTGCAGCGCAAGATCGACGACACGAAGAAGGCGCACGCCGACAAGGAGGTCGTCGCGACGGCCGTGGGCGACAAGGTGAAGGCGACGGCGAGCTACGCCGGCAAGGTCACGCGCGTCGAGATCGACCCCGAGTTCCTGAAGAGCGAGGGCATCGAGCTCGCGCTCGACGGCGTCGTCGCGGCGGTCAACGCGGCGCTCGAGCAGGCCGACAAGGCGATGAACGCGGAGCTCGAGAAGGTGACCGGCGGCGTGAAGATCCCCGGCATCGGGTGACGTGCTCACCCCGAAGGTCAGACGTCTCGTCTCGCTCCTCACGCGCCTGCCCGGCGTGGGGGAGAAGACGGCCCAGCGCTACGTCCTCTATCTCCTGACGACGGATCCGGACGTCGCGAAGGACCTCGGCGCGGAGCTCGCCACCCTGCACGACGAGCTCCGGCCGTGCGAGCGGTGCGGGAACCTTGCCGAGGTCGTCGTCGGAGAGTCGCCGGTCCTCTGCACCGTCTGCCGCGACGACAAGCGAGACCCGCGGATCCTCTGCGTCGTCGGGCGCGTCCACGACCTCATGGCGATCGAGCGAACGGGCGCGATGCGGGGTCGGTACTTCGTGCTCGGACGCCTCCTGTCGCCCCTCGAGGGGATCGGGCCGGAGGATCTGCCGATCCCGCGCCTCCTCGGACGCATCCGGGAGGAGGGCGTGACGGAGGTGATCGTCGCGACGCCGCCGAGCGTCGACGGCGAGGCGACGGCGCTCTTCCTCAAGCGCGAGCTCGCGGGCACCGGCGTCGCGATGACGCGGATCGCGAGCGGGGTGCCGCACGGGGGCGACCTCGAGTACGCCGATCCGATCACGATGGGGCGCGCGCTCGCGGGCCGCCAGACGCTCTGACGATCGGGTAAGCTCGGTCGCCGATGAAGCCCACCGCGATCGCCACGACGGATGCCCCCGCCGCCATCGGACCGTACTCGCAGGCCGTCCGCTCCGGGGACCTGGTCTTCCTGAGCGGGCAGATCCCGCTCGATCCCAAGACGGGAGCGCTCGTCCAGGACACCATCACGGTCGAGACGGAACGCGTCCTCGAGAACGTCGCCGCGGTCCTCGCGGCGGCAGGCTGCACGTTCGCGGACGTGCTGAAGACGACGATCTACCTGACGGACCTCGGCGACTTCGCGGCCGTCAACGAGGCCTACGGCAAGCGCTTCACCGGGACGCCGCCGGCGAGGGCGACGGTGCAGGTCACGGCGCTCCCGAAGGGTGCGCGGGTGGAGATCGACGCGGTCGCCCGGGTGCCCTGAGGTCCCGCTCGCGGCCGTGGCCCCGGGCCACTACCCTCGCTTCCGTGTCTGGGCCGCCCCGCGTCTACCTCCTCTCCCCCGGACGTCTCGACGGCCCACGCGCCAAGATGCTCCTCGAGCCCCGCGGCGACGCGGGGCTCCTCGCGCGCCAGCTCCGCACGCGTGAGGGCGCCCCGCTCGGCGACGTCTACGCGTTCGTGTCGTCGCTCTACTTCCGCGGAAAGCGCGCGTACGCGGCGAAGTTCGCGAGGCCGCCCGAGGATGTGCCGTGGCTCGCGAGCGGCGCGCTCGTCATCACGCCGAACCGCGGGCTCGTGCCCGTCACGACGCGCGTGTGCCTCGAGCACCTCGAGGCGTTCGCCGAGACGGACATCGGCGCCGGCGAGCCCGCGTTCCGGAGGCCCCTCGCGCGGGACGCGGCCGAGCTCGCGCGTTCGCTCGGCGACGTCGGCGACGTCGTCCTCCTCGGGAGCATCGCGAGCACGAAGTACGTCGAGCCGCTCCTCGAGGTCTTCGGGGAGCGGCTCCTCTTTCCAGCGGCGTTCGTCGGCCGGGGCGACATGAGCCGCGGCGGGCTCCTCCTCCGCGCCGCGGCCGCGAACGAGGAGCTCGAGATGACTCCCGTCCGCGGCGCTCGGAGGCGAGGCACGCGCCCGCCGAAGCTCCCACCGAAGCCGAAGCTCAGAGCCTCGCGATCGTGAGCGTGTCGGACGTGAAGGGGCCCTTCGTCTGCACGTTGAGCGAGCGAGCCCCCGCGCCCGGGGTGCCGTAGGGCTTGTTCGACTCCATCCCCGGGAAATCGGTCGTGATGATGCGTGCCCGGTTCTGCTCGGTGGTCGAGTTCGAGTCGACGTTGATGGTCAGGATGACCTCGTCGGCCGAGAAGGTCGCCGGCACGCGGACGATGACGACGTCCTCGCCGGTGACGGTGATCGTCGAGCCCATCGTCGGGTTCGCGCTCACGTCCACCTCGCCGAGGCCGTTGTTGTCCACGATCAGGCTCGACACGAAGGGCGCGCCCGAGAACTTGATGTCGCCGTTGCCGAGGCCCACGCGGAGGCGGTGGGGCTTCGCCTCGCTGCCCGCCGGAATCGTCACCGTCAGGCGCTTGCACCCCGAGGCCGCCCTCGACGACGAGCCATGCTGACCGCCGTTGCCGCAGGAGATCGTCGTCTTCCCTGCCCCTTCGGAGATCTGGAAGGTCGCGAGGGCGTCCTGCATCGAGAGCTTCGCCTCGGGCTCGGCATCCGCGCGCGCGACGATGTCGGCCTTCGCGCTGATCGTCGTCGCCGCAGGATCGAACACGACGGTGATCCCGCCCGTGCCCGTGAGCGGGTTGACGCCGCTGTTGTTGATCTCGATCTCCTCCCCGTCCCAGGCCTTCGAAGCTGTCTTGGCCGGGACGTTCGGATCCACGAACTCCGGCTGGGTCTTGAACGTGATGCTGTTTCCGGTGGTCGAGACGCTGCAAGCCGACACGGCGAGAGCAGCAACCGCGACAACGGCGAGGGGGGCAATCGCGAACGAGCTACGCATGATCTTCTCCGGTCAAGCTAGGGCAAACCCGGCCCGTGGAGCGTTGGACGCGCAACACGCAGCCGCATTCAAAGCTACCACGGGCGCTTTCCGCCGGGCCAAGAAGGGCCTCGACCCAGGCAGGCCTCCGCCCGGGCGACCTCGCTCGCCACGGCGGCCTCGATCGCGTCGAGGCCAGCCTCCGCGCCGAGGGGTGCCCCGAGCGTCACGGTCACCTTGCTCCCGGGCCAAGGTAGGACAAACTGGTCCCAGGCACGCCGGAACACGACCGCGCGACGCGCCGCGGCGCCCATCGGCACGACGAGCGCGGAGGCGCTCCGTGCGGCGAAGCGGACGCCTGGCTTCGCGATCCCGAGCGGGCCGCGCGGGCCGTCGATCGCGAACGCCGCGTCGTGGTCACCGCGGCAGAGGAGCCGCACGAGCCGCATCATGGCGCGGGAGCCGCCTCGCGAGCTCGAGCCGCGGAGGACGTCCATCCCGAGCATCGCGAGCGCCCGCGCCTGCATCGTCCCGTCCGCCGAGAGGCTCACGAGCACGGCCGTGGGCCTCCTTCGTCGCCACGCGAGGAGCGGGAACTGACGACCGTGCCAGAACGCGAGGATCCACGGGCGCGCGTCGGCCAGCGCCGCCTCGGCCTCCGGCGAGAGGCGGACGTCGAGGCGCAGCGTCGCGAGCCAGAGCCGCGCGACGAGCCCGAGCACGATGCCGAGCACGTCGCGCATCTCTACCTCTCCGACTAGCCCTTCAGCTCGCCGAGCATCTGCCTCGCCCGGGCGAGGTTCGGCTCGTTCTCGACCGCGCGTTCGAGCATCTGAACGGCCTTCACCTTGTCGCCCTGCTTCAAGCAGATTTCGCCGAGGTACGTGAAGACCTCGCCCTTCGAGATGCCGGACGTCGCGTCGAGCTTCTGGAGGAGGAGCGCCCGGAACGTCTTCTGCGCGCGATCGAGGTCGTTCGTCTCGAGCGCGAGGACGCCGAGGTCCCGGAGGACCTCGATCGAGCCCGGATCGATCTTGAACGCCAGGTCGAGCTGCACGAGGCTCGCGCCCTTGTCCCCGAGGCTCGCGAGCGCGCGACCGAGCTTGTGGTGGTAGACGGAGAGCTCCTTCGAGCGCTTCCCGCCGAAGGAGGCGATGATGCGCTCGAGCACCGTGGCCGCGTCGCGCTCGCGCTTCGACGCGCTGTACGCGTCGCAGAGGAGGAGGAGCAGCTCGCGATCCTGCGGGAGAAGCCTCGTCGCGCGCTCGAGGAGCGGCACGGCGTCGTCCGGCTCTTTCCGCTCGACCATGTGCAGCTCGGCGGCGCGCCGGAGGAGCTTCACCTGCTGGGCGAGGTGCGGCGGCACAGTGGGCGGCGGCGCCGACGCTCCGCGCGGCGCGACGGAGCCGCCGGGAGGTGCCATCGACGCGAGCGAGCCTCCGGCAGGCTCCTCGCCGTGCGCGTCCCGCAGCATGTCCGCGTCGCCGACGAGCAGCGACGCGAGCTCGGCCCACTTCGTCGTCCGCTCGTAGAGCTTCGCGAGCTGGGAGCGGACGGCGGTGTTCGACGGCTCCTCCGCGAGGGCGCGCTCGAGCGCTTGCTCGACGCCGGCCACGTCACCGAGCTCCTCACGCGCGTGCGCCAGGCGGAGCGCGAGCTCCACGGCGCGCGCCGAGCTCGCCGTCTCGACGAGACGCTCCAGCGCGGACGCCGCCTTGTCCCACTTCCCGCGCGCCTCCGCGAGCCGCGCGACCGCCTCGAGCCCTTCACGCTGGCCTTCGTCCCTCGCGAGGACCTGCTCGTAGATCTCGAGGGCCGCGCCGGGATCACCGGCGAGCGTCTCGAGGATCACGCCGAGGCGCAACATGGCGCTCACCTCCGCATGCACGTCCCCGCGCGCCCGCGCGCGCTCGACGCGCGTCGTCTGGAGCTCGGCGAGCTCGTTGCTCCGACCTGCGGCCTCGAGGACGCGCGCGAGCTCCGCCCCCGCGGCCTCGTGGTCGGGGTCCTCCTCCAGGACCGCACGGAGCGTGTCGACCGCGTCCTGCGTCGCCTGGAATCGCTCGAGGGAGAGCGCGGCGAGCTCGATGCGCAAGGCCGCGCGCTCCGCCGGGCTCGTGACCGAGTCGACGAGCTGGCGGAGCAGCTTCGCCAGGTCCTGCCACCGGGCCGCCTCCGCGTAGAGCGTGCGAAGGCGTCCGCTCGCGCGCGCGTCGGCGCCGTCGTCCTCGACGATGCGCTCGTAGAGCGCGATCGCCCGCGGCGCGTCCTTCATCCGATCGGCGGCGACCTCCGCCGCGGCGTGACGGAGCGCGGAGGCCTCCGCGGCGTCTCCGGCGAGCTCCGCCCGCTTCGTGAGGAGCGTGATGACCTGCTCATGATCGCCTGCCTCCTCGCGGAAGCGCGTGAGCTCCGCGTAGGCCCAAGCGTCCGCCTCGTTCTCTTGGAGGAGCTCCTTCAGCGCGTCCTCGGCGAGGCGGGAGTCCGCGAGCACGTTCTCGGCGAGCGACACGATCTCCCGGCAGGTCTCCTGCTTCTTCGACGGCTCGCCCTCGAGCCGGACGAGCATCCGGAGGACGGCGATCCGATCGCGCTCGCGCCCCGGCCCCTTCGTGAGCTCGTCGAGCGAGCGGACGAGGTCGACGTTCTCGCGGTCTTGCTCGAGCGCCCTCGTGAAGGCGAGCTCCGCGCCACGGTAGTCCTCGACGCGATCCCGGCGCCACGTGCCGAGGCGTGCCCAGAGCTCACCCGACACCGCGTTCGCGGCTGCCGAGACGTCCATCGACGACCCCTGCCTCGCCGCCTTGTCCGCCGCCTCGAGCGCGCGACCGAGCGCGTCCGCGGCGACGTCCCACGCGCCCGTCGCCTCCGCGAGGCGTTCGAGCTCCGCGACGGCCTGCGGATCCGACGGATCCTCGAGCACGGCGGCGGAGACCGCCTTCTGCGCTGAAGCCGGATCGGCCGCCTCGTTCTCGAGGACACGCGCGAGATCGAGCCGTGCCCGCGTGCGTTCACGAACCGTCTCGGCGCGATCGACCCGCCGCGCGTAGAGCCGGCCGAGATCCGCGCCGCGCGACGTCGCGCGATACGTGGTCTCGAGCGTGTCGAACACGTCGTCGAAGAGCGCCCCGTCGTCGAGCAGCGCCTCGACGGCCTGCGTGCTCTTCTCGTGCGCGGGGTCCTTCCCGAGCGCGAGGCGGAGGGTGGCGAGCCCCTGCGCCTTGTCGCCGAGCGGGCCGATCTGGAGGCTCGCGAGTCGGTGGAGGAGATCCGCATGAAGCGCCGTGTCGGTCTCGATCGCGATCCGTCGCTCGAGCACGTCCGCGAGCGCGCGCGGATCGTCGAGGCGCGCGTGGACACGCTCGAGCGCCATCAGCACCTCCGCGCCGTCGCCACCCTGCTCCGCCGAACGCGCGTACGCGTCCGCCGCGCGGGGGAGGTCCTCGGTCTGCTTCTCCGCGATCGCCCCCAGTCGGCGGAAGAGGTCCGCGGTCACGCGCGCGTCGAAGATCGACGCCGCCCGATCGGCGAGCGCGTCGGCGAGCTTCATCCATCCGCCCTTGCCGAGCATACCGGCGACGCGCTCGGCCTCCTCGTGGACCGCCGGATCGCTCGGTGTCTCGCCGATCGCCCGGACGAGCGCGTCGAGCGCCGAGCCCGCGTCGGCGAGCCAGCTCTCGTGCACCCCCGCGAGCGCACGGAGGGTCCTCGCGCGGCTGTCCGGCTCCGTCTCCGCGCGGAGCCGCAGCTCGAGGACGCTCACGAGCGCCTGGTGCTTTCCCGCGGCGCGGAGGACGGGCTCGAGGACGTCGGCGGCGCGGCTCCGGAGCTCGTCGCGCGTGTCGCCGAGCTGGAGGACGGCGCTCGCCGACTCCGCGTCGAAGCCCTGCGAGAGCACGTCGGCGTACGCATCGAGCGCGCCAGCCGGCTCGTCGAGCTCGGCGGCGAGGAGTCGCGCGATCCGCTTCGTGATCGTAGCCCGAGGGGCGCCTTCCGCGCCGGCGGCCTGCGCGCGCAGGTTCTCGAGGAGCTCGGGCCACATCTTCTCGGCCTCGTAGAGGCTCGCGAGCGCGGCCTTCACGTCGGCGTCGTCCGGCCTTCCTTCGAGGGCGCGCCGGAGGAGGGAGATCGCCTCACGCCGGTCCCCGAGCCCGACCTCGTACGCCTTCGCGGCGTCGACGAGGAGCTGATGGCGGAGCGCGTCGTCGTCCTCCGCGCAGAGCTCGACGCGGCGCCGATAGAGGTCGACGAGCCGCGCGTGATCCTTCCGCTCCTCGTAGAGCGGGATCAAGTTGTCGAGCGTGAACGTGCTCTCCGGCTCGAGCTCGAGGGCTCGCTCGTAGGCGTCGATGGCCCCCTGCGGGTCGTCGAGCATGTCGCGTCGAGCCTCGCCGATGCGCCGGCAGAGGCTCGCGCGCTCCTCGTCGTCGCCGGTGAGCTCGGCGCGCTTCGCCAGCACGCGCACGAGCGTGGGCCAGTCCGAGAGCAGCGTCGCGAGCTGGTCCATCTCGTCGAGCGGGCGGCTGTCGCTCTCGTCGAGGCGAAAGAGACGGTCCCATGCGTCGAGCGCGCGGCGGGGGTCGTCCCGCCGCGTGTCGTGGAGGCGCGCCAGCGCCTCGAGGAGCTCACGCTGCCCGACCCCGTCGAGCCGCTCGATGCCCTTCTCGTACGCCGCGGCGAGGTCGTCCCAGCGCTTCGTCGCGACGGCGAGGCGGTCGAGCTCCTCGCGCGTGTCCCCGTCGTCGGGGTCGAGCTCGAACGCCGCCCCTAGGCGCTCGAAGGCGCCGTCGACGTCGCTGCCCTTCTCCTCGACGAGCTTGGCCGTCTCGCGGAGCACGGCGACCTTCTCGTGGGGCGTCGCCGCGATTCCCAGCCGGTGCTCGGCCAGCGCGACGAGCTTCCTCCAGTCGCCCTCCTGCTCGTGGATGGGGCGGAGCAGCTCGACGACGCGCGCGCGGTAGAGCGCGGATGCGAGGAGCTGCTCGAGGGCGGCCACCGCGGCCTTGCCGGTCTCGGACGCATGCGGTGACACGAGACCGAGGACGGCCTCGAGCTCGTCGATCGCCGCACCCTGCTCGCCGAGGTTCGCGTCGAGGACACGCGCGAGGTCGAGACGGAAGCGGGCCTCCTCGTCGGGGAGGGCGCTCTGCTCGGCGCGACGCCGGAGGAGGTCGGCCAGGTCGCGGAAGCGCTCGCGCCGCGTGTAGAGGATCGCCAGCCCTTCGAGGGCCTGCGCGTCCGCGTCGTCCGTGTCGAGCACGGACCGGAGGGTGAGGATCGCCGCGTCGTCGTCGTGGAGGTCGCCTCGCTCGATCCCGGCGATCGTGTGGAGCGTCGCGACGCGATCCTCCGGCGACGTCCGGTACTCGAGGGCATCGCGGTAGAGGCTCACCCGTTCGGCGGCGCGCTCGGCTCGCTGGAGGAGCCGGTCGATCGCCACGAAGGCGACTTGCTCGTCCTCCGGCGCGAACTGGTACGCGCGACGGTAGAACACGAGCGCGCGGTCGACGGAGTGCGCGGCTTCGAGGAGCTCGCCGGTGCGGAAGGCGAGGCGCGCGGTGGCCGGCTCGTCCGCGGTCACCTTCTCGAGCTGCTCCGCGTAGATCTCCGCGAGGCGCGCCTCGGCGTTCGCCACGCGCGCGAGACGCTCGAGGTCGGCGACGGTCGCCTCGTCGCTCGGATCCTCGGCGAGGAGCTTGGCGACCGTGTCGAGCGCCGCCCTGTAATTCTCCTCCTGCTCCTCGTGGAGCTTCGCGAGGCGACCGAGCAGAGTGCGCCGTTCGTCGGGGTCCTGGCTCGCCTCGAGGCGCGCTTCGATCGACCCCATGACCTTCCGCCAGTCGAGCCGCGCGAGGTAGACCCCCTCGAGCATCTCGGCCGCGCGGCTCGCGTGGACCTTGCCGGCCATGAGCGACTCGAGCGACGCGATCGTCGGCTCGTGGGTGGGCTCCTGGTCGAGCGCCGCGCCGTACTCGTCGAACGCGCGATCCATCTCCTCGAGCTCACGCTCGTAGATGCGCCCGAGCGCGTGGTGGAGCGCCGCCTTGCGCTCCTGCGTGGTACCGTCCGCTCCGAGCTCCCGATCGTGGAGCGCGACGAGGTCGCCCCATCGCGCGGTCGAGGCGTAGAGGCGTTCGAGCGATGCGACCGCATCCGGTTCCAGCCCGAGCTCGAGGATCTCTTCGTGAGCGGCGATCGCGCGGTCCTTGTCCTGGAGCTTCTCCTCGCAGACGGCCGCCTTCCTCCGGAGGAGCGCGCGCTTCTCGTCGTCGCGGCCCTCGGCGGCCGCCCGACGATCGAGGATCTCGACGAGGGACTCGTGCTCGCCAGCCTCCTCGTACAGCTGCTCGAGGGCGACGAGGGCGCGACCGTCCTCGGGGCGGAGCTCCAGGGCCTTGCGGTAGTGGTCTCTCGACATGCTCGCGTCGGACAGCTCCGCGCGCGCGAGCTCCGCGATGCGGATCGTCATCTCGACCTGCTGGTCCTCGTCCGCGACGTCCGGGGCGACGTCACGATAGAGCTGGACCACTTCTGCCCACGCCCGCGTCGCACGCGCGAGGCGCTCGACGCGCTCGGTCCACTCGTGGACGCGGCCGTCCCCTGCGCCTTCGCGGAGACCGCGCGCGGCGTACGTCGTCGCGCGCGCCGGGTCGCCCAGGGTCCCCTCGGCGATCTCGACGCCGCGCGCGAGGAGACGGAGGCGCGCCTCGGGCTCGCTCTCCGTCGCGAGCTGGATGTCGAGCGCCCGGAGCATCTTGGCGCCGTCGTTCTCGCTCTCGTAGAGCGGCAGGAGCATGTCCGCCGCGTCGCGACGAGCCCCCTCGTCCTCGAGGAGCTCCTCGACGGCGCCTCGCGCTCGAGCATCGCCCGGCTCGAGCGTGAGCGCCTCGCGGTAGGCGTCGAGGGCCTCACCGATCTCGCCGAGTCTCTTCCGCCGTACGTCGCCGAGACGGGCGAGGAGCGTGACCCGATCCGCCGTCTCCGTCGCGAGCGCGAGCTCGGCCTCGAGCGACTCGGAGAGGTCACGCCACTTGTCGCTCGTCTCGTAGAGCTTCGCGAGCTCGCCCAGGACGACGCGGTCGGCGCCGAAGTCGTCGAGCGTCGCGCGATACGCGAGGATCGCCTCCTCCACGTCCCCGAGGCGCTCGCCGAGCACCTTCGCGACGCGCACCATGACCTCCTTGCGGGCGGCGCCCTCGGTCTGGCGCTCGCGCATGCGGAGGACATCGACGAGCTCGCGCGACGCGCCCGAGCGATCGTAGAGGCGATCGAGCGCGGCGAGGGCTTGCTCGTCCGCCGGGTCGTCGTCGAGGCGCGCCTTCCATGCGGCGACCGCCGCCGCGTCGTCCTGGAGCTCTCGCTCGGTGAGGTCGCCGAGGCGGCCGAGGAGGTCGCGGCGCTCGGCCGCCGAGTCCTCGAGCTTCACCTGGACGCGGAGGACGTCCGCGAGCTCCCGGCTGCGTCCGGTCGCCGCGTAGACGCGCTCGAGCGCACGCGCGGCGGGGAGCGCGATCGCGGGCTCGTCGGGGGCGAGGTCGAGGACCTGCTTGTGCGCCGCCTCGGCGCGCTCGGTCTGGCCGATCTCCTCGTGGAGCCGCGCCACCTCACCGAGGATCTCGGCGCGCGGCTGGGGGGCCTCCGCGTTCTTCGCGGAGACGGAGAGGACCTCGGCGGCCTCGTCGACCTTCGCGAGCCGACGCGCGATCTCGAGGAAGCGGCTCCGCGCCTCGACGTCCGACGGAGCCAGCGGGACGAGCTTCCCGTACGCCTCGAACGCGCCCTTGTCGTCGGAGAGACGCTCGTCCTTGAGCTCCGCGATCCGCCGGAGGAGCTCACGCCGCTCCATGTCGTCCGTCACGAACTCGAGACGCACCTCGAGGACACGCACGAGGTCGCGCATCTCCTCGCGCTCGGCGTAGACGCCCTCGAGGATGATCGCCGCGCGCTGCCGGAGATCCGGGTGCGCGAGGCACTTCTCGACGAGCTCCCGCGCCTCGCGGATGGCGGAGTCCTCCTTCACGACCTCCTCGAGGTGGTCGAGCGCCGCCTTCGGGTCGGACAGCTGGTTGAAGAGCAGCGTCCCCAGGCGGAGCTTCGTGGCGGACGGATCGGCGGCAGCGCCGAGGCGGAGCTTCCGGGCGAGGAGGTCGGCGAGCGCCGGCCAGCGCTCCTGCTGGGCGTAGAGCTTGTCGAGCGCGAAGATCGCCTGCTCGTGCCCGGGCTCGAGCTCGAGGATGCGCTCGTAGTAGCCGATCGCCCTCGCCGCGTCGGCCGTGATCTCCTCGGCGACGATCGCGACCTCCGCGAGGAGGTCCACCCGCCGCGCCGGATCTTGCGACGCCGCGATGACGCGCTCGTAGAGCGCCTCGAGATCGGTCCAGCGCTCGCGCGTCGTCAAGATCTGCTTGAGACGCAGGAACGCGCGGTCGTTCGACGGATCGCGGGCGAGGATCCGCTCGAGATACGGCGTCGCGCGATCGATGTCGCCGAGGTTCTCGTCGTAGAGCGTCGCCGCGCGCTCCGCGAGATCCATCTCGACGTGGACCGGGAGGCCGGTCTGGCCGGTGACGGGCACCGCCGCCGCGATCGCCTCGACGAACGACTGCGTGCGGTGCGTCTTGTTCGCGAGGACGGCGAGGCGGTCCCACACGTCGAGCTCGCCCGGATACTCCTGTGCCGCACGGAGGATGATCTCGAACGCGCCTTCGAGGTCTCCGAGCTTCTGGCGCACGTCGGCGAGCTTCCCGAAGAGGACGAGTCGGTCGTCCTTCGAGGCCGCCGTCGCGACGAGGACCATGAGGATGTCGGCCTGCTTCGCGTACTGGCGCGTCGACGCGTAGGCCGACTCGAGGACGACGGCGGCCTGCGCCCGCGTCTCGGAGAGCGGGAGCAGGTCCTCGAGGAGGCCGATCACGCGCGCGTCGTCGGGCGCGAGCTCGAGCGCGCGCTTGGCGGCCGCGAGCGCCTCGAGCGGGCGCTTCAACGGCCCCATCTGGAGGCGGGCGAGGTCGATCTCCCGCGCGACGCGATCGTCACCCTGCGAGAGCTCACGCTCCTTCTGCAGCGCGACCGCCGCCCCCTCCGCGTCCCCCGCCGCGAGCAGGAGCCGCGCCGTCGCGCGGAGCGCCCGGATGTCGTCCGGGCTCTCGGAGAGGATCTCGCGATAGAGCGAGACGGCCTCGGGGACGGCGCCGAGGGCCTCCTCCTCGAGCTCGGCCCACTCGACGAGGAGCGCCGTCTTCGCGCCGCCGGAGACGCGCGACACGCGATGCCGGAAGAGCCAGCGGAGGTCGTCTGCCCGTTCGGGGTTCCCGCGGAGGAGCCGGTCGAGCCCGGCGATGGCGGCCTCGTCGTCCGGCGTCTCCTCGAGCAGCGCACGGTACGCACCGATCGCGTCGTCGGGCCGCCCGGCGTGGACCGCGGACACCTCGGCCCGCTTCATCTGGAGGCGCCGGCGCTCCTCGGCCGAGACCTCGCGCGACGCGAGCCGCGACTCGAGCGCCTCCGCGAGCCCCGACCAGTCTCCCGAGGCGCGCGCCCACGACTCGAGCTCCTCGAGGCCCTGGGGGTCTGCGGGCGCGACCTCGTAGGCCTTCTTCGACCAGCGGAACGCCGCCGCGCGATCGCCGAGCCGCCGGCCGCTCACGTCGGCGAGCCGCCGGTAGAGACCGCGGCGCTCGACGTCGTCCGCGGCGTGGCGGAGGAGGACCTCGAAGATCGCAGGGAGCCGCGCCCACTTCTCGTCCGCTTCGTAGAGGGGGACGAGGGCCGCCGCCGCGCGTCGGTCGTCCGGCCGCGCGGCGAGGACGCGCTCGTAGGAGCGGAAGGCGCGCTCGGGAGCGCCGAGCTTGTCCTCGTAGATCTCCGCGCAGCGGAAGGAGAGGACGACCCTCTCCTCGTCGTCGCTCGTGCGGTCGGCCGCCGTCGAGAGGACGTCGACGAGGCCCTCCCAGTCGGCGGACCCGGCGTAGAGCGTCGCGAGGCCGTCGTAGTCTCGCATCGCGAGGTACGCGTCGCGCAGGATGCGGAGCGCCTTCGTGTGCCCGGGCGAGAGCTCGAGGACGCGCCGCCAGACGCGCAAGGACGACGGGTGATCCTCGAGGCGATCGGCGTACACGCCGCCGAGCTTCTGGAGGAGCGCGAGCTGCACCGCGGGGTCGCCGCCGAGGGCGAGGCGCTTCTCGAGCGCCTCGGCGACGGTCCGGAAGTCCTTCTCGCGCTCGGCGTGCTTCTCGAGCGCATCGAGCGTCGGAAGATCGTCGGGCGCCTCGGCGAGCACCTGCTGGTAGAGGCGCGTCGCCTCGGCGCCCCGATCGAGGCGCTGCTCCGCGATGCGCGCCATCTCGATCCAGAGCGCGCGCCGCGCCGCGCCCTCGAGGCGCGCGGCCTCGTGCTCGTAGAGATCGAAGAGCTGTCGGTACGCGCGCCGCTTGCCGTAGAGCTCGATGAGCTTCTCGACGGCCTCGCGATCCTCGGGGAGGTTCTCGCGGAGCTTCTCGTAGGCCTCGACCGCGTTCTGGACGTTGGAGAACTGCTCGAGCCAGCGACGCGCGATGGCACGATAGAGCTCCCCGCGAACGCCGGAGTCCGGCTCGAGCTCCGCGAGCCGCATCTGCGTGGTCAGGAGGTCACGCCAGCGGCCGAGCGACTCGTAGACGCGCGCGAGCTCGCGGACGGCGCTCGCGTCCTGCGGGTCGAGCGCGATGATCTGCGAGAGGACGGTCACGAGCGCCGAGTCGCTCTTGATGTTCTCGCGGTAGATCGTCGCGATGTCGCGGAGCACGGGGAGGCGGGCCTTCGCGTCGTCGGGCGCCACGCGCTCGAGCTCCGAGCGAAGGAGATCGGCGAGGTGATTGTGGGCGCCGGTCGAGCGGTAGAGGCGCTTCAACGCCTCGCGCGCGGCCGCGTTCGCCGGGTCGGAGCGGAGGATGTTGCGCCACTGCTCGATCGCCTTCTGCGCGTTCGCGCCTTCCTCGGCGAGCTGGGCTATCTCCGCGGCGAGCTGCGCGCGCTCCTGCCCGTCGGGCATCGAGCGCTGGGCGTCGGAGAGGACCTGGACGAGCCGCTGGTGCTCCGTCTTCTGCGCGCAGAGCTCGCGGAAGAACGCGAGCATGCCCGGATGGGCGGGCTCCACCTTGCGGAGCCGCTCGAAGTAGGGCTCCGCCGCCTCGGGCTTGCCGCGCATCTTCCAGTGCACCATCGCGATCTGGAAGACGATGCCCACTTCCTGGCCGGGGCGGACGCCGCCGCCCGCGAGCTGCCCGTCGTAGAGCGACACGAGGTGATCCCACATCCCGTGCTCGGTGAAGTGGTCGACGAGCGCGCTCGTCGCCTCCGGGTGCCCAGGCACGAAGTCGAGGATGCGCTCGTAGACGGCGACGGCGCGCGGAGCGTCGCCGATGCGCTTCCTCAGGACCCGCGCGAGCCGGAGGAGCGAGGCGAGGCGTTCGTCCTTCGACGTCGTCTCGCTCGCGTACGCGTCGAGGAGCTTCGCGAGATCTTCCCAGCGTCCCTGCTCGCGGAGGACGCGCTCGTAGAGCATCGCCGCGCGACGGCTCTTGGGGTCGAGCGCGAGCGCCTCGTCGAGCTGCGTGGCGATCGCCTCGAGGCCAGCCCCGCTCTCCGCCGGCGCCCCGTTAGCGGACGCCTTCTTCTTCTTGCCCTTGCCCTTCTTGCTCTTCGGCGAGCGCTCGCTCTCGGGCGGCGCAACGTCGACGCTCGACTCGGGCCCGGGGTCGCCGGCCTGCGCGCGGCCATACCGATACGCGACCTCCGCCGCGCTCACGAGGAGGGCGCTCTTGAAGATGGGGTCGCCTGCCTGCTTCGCCTCGTCCTTGTACTTCGTCTCGAGGTCGCGCCACTTCGCGCGCTTCGCCGACGCGCGGTCGACGGCCTCCTCGGCCTCCTCGTCGCTCGGGCGGAGACCGAGGAGCCGACCGTAGGCAGCGACCGCCCCTGCGTCGTCGAGGAGCACGTCGTCGCGGAGGCGCGCGAGCTGCGCGACCACGTCGGCCTCGCGCTCTCCCGTCGCGAGCGCCGCCTCGATGGCGAGGAGGGATGCCACGGCTTCGTGCTCGCCTCGTCCCGCGTGGGCCTTCCGCGCGGCCTCGAGGAGGGACGCGAGCTCCTCGGCGCCGAGATCGCCCGGGTCGACGGTTCCGTCCTCCGACGAGAACCCGAGCGACTCGCGCAGATCGCGCCACGCGTCGAGGTTGTCGGGATCGTCCTGCAGCCGGCCGAGCGCGCTGCGAATGGTGGTCGACGCTACGTTCATGGTCATTTCCGTGTCGCAGGCTCTGACGAGCCGCGGGCGCCTCTCGCGCAAACGCCTCACATCATTCGGAAAAACATGAAATGCGAGGCGCGGCCGCACGATGGTAGAGAGGAACGGCGGAACACTCAAGCGAAGGTAGGCAGAGCTCTCCTCGATTCCAAGCCTCCGATTGGTCGACGTTTGTGGCACCCTCGCGGGCGTCCGGCGGCTCCCTCCTCATGCGCTCGAACGGCTCGATCCTCCCGTCGCTCCGGAACGTCGCGGTCCTCGCGATCTCGGGCCGGGCCGTCCTCCGCCGCGCGCGCGGGCCGACTCCATGACGCCGGCCGGCCGAGGTCTCTACATCCTCGTGAACGCGAACGCGAAGCGCGGCGGCCGCCGCATCGCCGTCCAGCTCGCGCGCGCCCTCCCCGGCGCGAGCGTCCGCCTCACACGCACCATCGAGGAGGTGGAGGGCTGGCTGCGGACGATCGAGGCGCCGCGGTGCATCCTCTCGGCGGGCGGTGACGGCAGCGCCGTCGCGCTCCTCAACGCGCTGGACCGCGTCGTCCCGAAGGGCGAGCCGCTCCCGCCCGTGGGCGCCCTCCCCCTCGGGACCGGGAACGCCTGGGCGCACGCGCTCGGCGCGCGGAAGCTCGACGCCTGCGTGAAGGCGCTCGCGAAGGCTCCGGGGAAGCTGCCGACGCGGCGCTACGGCCTCCTCTCCTGCAACGGCGTCCTCACGTTCTTCGCGGGGTGCGGCTGGGACGCGCAGGTGCT
Source organism: Polyangiaceae bacterium (assembly GCA_022842465.1). Taxonomy (GTDB): domain Bacteria; phylum Myxococcota_A; class Polyangia; order Polyangiales; family Polyangiaceae; genus Labilithrix. The sequence continues at coordinate 36,456 of JALHPN010000051.1, forward strand.
CGACGACTTCCGCCAGCAGGTGGAGGCGTCCCCGTCGAGCCGGCTCGCGAAGAGCGTCTGGGGCTACCTCTCCGCGATGATCACGCGCACGGCGCCGAAGTCGCTCCTCTACGGACGCCCGCACGTGATCGTCGAGAACCTCGGGGACGAGGTCTACACCATCACCGCGCGACGCGAGCTCGTGCGTCTCGAGGGCGTGAAGCGCGGGACGATCCTCTACGAGGGCATGGCGAGCGTCGCCGGCGCCGCGACGTGCCCGGAGTTCGGCTACGGCTTCCGCGCCTACCCGTTCGCCGAGCGTCTCCTCGGCTTCATGAACCTCCGCGTCTACGACCAGAAGCCGGGCAGCGCGATCCTGGCGATCCCCCGGCTCTGGCGCGGCTCGTTCCCGCTCGAGGGGATGATGGACTGGTTCGCGACCGAGGTCCGGATGACCTTCTCGCGCCCCCTCCCCCTCCAGATCGGGGGCGAGGCGATCGGCTCGCGCATCACGATCGACTACAAGGTGTCGGACCGCGAGGTCGACGCGCTCGACTGGAGGATGCTCGACGTGGATCGTGGCGCGGCCTAGAAGAGCGCCTCCATCTGCGTGGCGATCGCGCCCGCGACCTCGTCACCGGCGAGGCGGCGGACCAGGTGGAGCCCGAGATCGATGCCGCACGTGACGCCGCCCGCCGTCACGAGCTGCCCTTCGTCGACGACGCGCCCCGTCGCCACGCGCGCGCCGTACGCCTCGAGGGCCCCGAGGAAGCGCGCGTGGGTCGTCGCGCGCTTGCCCTCGAGGCGCCCCGCGGCGCCGACGAGGAGCGCGCCCGTGCACACCGACGCGAGGAGCCGGTTCGGCGGGAACGTCGCGAGGTACGCCTTCACGGACGGGTCGCTCGCGAGCTCGATCGCGCCGCGGCCGCCAGGCACGACGAGCACGTCGAAGTCGTCCAGCACCGGCCGGTAGCGCGACGCGGCCACCTGGAGACCGGCGTCGCGGTACACGGGGACGTCGAGGACGGTCTCGTCGTCCTCGGGGCGCGTCAGGGCGACGACCTCACACGTCGTCCGCGCGTCGAAGCCCATGCTCGAGATGCGCGAGAGCGCGTCGAGCGGGCCGACGAGGTCGAGCAGCGTCATCCCCGCGAACGCGAGGAAGCCGACGCGCGTGCCCTTCACCTCGTCGTCGTGCGCGCGCACGGCCTCGTCGTCGAACGGAAGGAGGTGCACCGCGTCCGACGGGATCGATCCCTCGATGTGAGGCATAGGTCCGCGCGGGGTCTCGGCGTTCGTGACGGGGACGTCGAGCCGCCTCGGATCGACGGCGAGGACGCGGAGGTCCGCCTCCGGCACGTCCGCGAGGTAGAGCCGTCCGCTCGGGAGCACCAGGTCCCGGTACGACCCGTGCACGAACCCCTCCGTCGCGAGCGAGGGCGGCGCATAGCGGCCGTCGGCTCCCCAGCTCACGTCGGCCGATCGGACGACGTGGAAGATCCAGCGGGGAGGCCTCATCGCACCCGCGCGTACGACAGGGTCGGTGGATTTCCTGCGACGAACGCCCTCCCCGCGGCCTCTCCCGTTGCTAGCCTCGAAAGCCCCGGTAACCCGACAGCGGAGCGACGGATGATCTTCATCTACGGCACTCGGTTTTACGGCAAGGTCCGCGCGTGCGGCAGCTCTTTCATCGGAACCAAGTTCTTCCACATCTGGTTTCTGCCGCTCATCCCCGTCGGCTCGCACGTCGTGCTCGAGGAGTCGGGGGACGGCTTCCGCGGGATCCCGACCGGCCTCCACGGAAAATCCGTCCTCGCCGGCTACCTGCGGGTGTGGGGCCCGGTCGCGGTGGTCGCCGCGCTCCTCCCGGCGATCGGCGAGCTCGCGAGCGCGACCGCCGACCCCCTCGACCTCGCGATCCACGTCGTCGTGAGCGCCGTCTCGCTCGGCATCCCGCTCGCCCTCACCGTCCTCGCCTTCGCCGTCCTCGGGAAGCTCTCGCTCGACGAGCGGCGGAAGCGCTCGGTCTGGGCGCTCCACACTGGCTACTTCCTCGACCCCGCGGACATGGGCGAGGCGCGGGCTCCCCTCCGCGAGAGCCTCATGGCGAAGGTCGTCGAGCGCGCGCGCGGGCTCGCATCGACCGGCTACCGGCTCTCGGCCGATCCGGTCAACGCGTGGCCGCAGGTCGCGCTCGATCCGACCGTGAACGACGATGTCCTCCTGACGGCGGCGTTCACGCTCACCCGCATCGACGCCTGCCTCGCGCAGGGTCCGTGGAAGACCCAGGCCGAGGCGCTCCACGAGCAGCTGTGGCAGCGGATCCAGCAGCAGAACCCGCCCTACCTCGAGGCGCACGCGCAGGCGCACTGAGCGCTCGGCGCCGCGCGATCAGGGGCGGGGCCAGACCTCGACGCCGCTCACGAAGCCCGTGTTGTCCGTGAAGGGGTTCTCCCCGAGCTTCTCGGGCGCCCCCGCGTCGTCGAACGGCACGCGCCAGACCTCGAGCGGCCCTGCGCCTCCGTCGCCGAAGAACGTCGCGCGGGTGCCGACGAGGGCGCCCTTGCCGTCGCCGGCGAAGTAGTCGAGTGATCCGGGGATGGCGCCGCCGAGCGTCGTCTCACTCGGGTTCCAGAAGTACGACTGACCGTAGAACCCGACCGCCGCCTTCGTCGCGTCGACGAACGTGAGGCCGAGCGGGAAGTCCTGATCGTCGAGGGACAGGAGGGTCTTCACCGCGCGCGAGCCGAGGTCGACCTCCTCGATGCGCCGGCGCTGGATCGCACCCGCCCCGCCGTCGCCGAGATCCGTGTTGCACCCCCCGGAGAGGACCACGAAGCGGTCGCGTGGCGCGTCGTACCAGAAGCTCGTGCCGAGCGGCGGGTTGTAGCCCTCGAGGGTGATCCCCCCTCCGGGGCCCGTGCCGCCGAGGCTCACGATCTCGTCGGTGCTCGGGTCGATCGCGATGATCGTCGGCTTCGTCGGCGCGCAGAGCGCGGAGTAGCCGTTGGCGGCGACGCGCTTCAGATCGATGTTGCCGAGGAGGACGAAGAGCCGCTTCTTCTGCGGGACGTAGACGCCGGCGACCATGTCGACGAGGCCGTCCGCGTCGCCTGGCTGGAGGAGCGAGGAGAGGTCGATGGTCTTCGTCGGCGCGCCGCCGTCCACGTTCTTCGAGGTGTCGAGGACGGAGATCGAGTTGCGCTTGAAGCGGACGACGTAGCCCTTCTCGCAGGTCGGTACGACCATCGCCGTCGGATCGGCGTAGATCGCGCCCGCGTCGTCGGCGACGCTCCAGCTCGAGACGACCTTCCAGGGCTCCTTCGCGTCGAGCCGAGCGACGACGTCGGTGGCCTGCTGGAGGAGATAGGGATCGGTCCCGAGCGACGACGTGAGCCCGATGAACCCGGGGTACGTGATGCGGCCGTCGACCTGCTTCGTCGCGAGGTTGAAGGCGACGAGCTCGCTCGTCGTCGCGTTGTTGATCGAGAGGAGCGCGCGCGGGGGCGCTCCCGTCGAGTCGCCGCACGCGGAGCCTGCCTCGGTGCCGCCGTCGGGGGAAGGCGCCTGCGCGTCACTCGACGGCCCTCCCTCGAAGGAGCTCGCGTCCGGGGTCCCGAAGACCTCGTCGTCGCCGCAGCCCGCCGCCAGGAACACGCCACCCGCGGGCAGCCCGAGGAGGGCCAGCCCAAACCATGATCGCTTCATTTTCACGTCACCTGCGCCGTCGCACGCCCCGCGTCGGCCATCAGAGTCGTCCGCGCGTAGTCCGGTCTCCGGACTTCCGGATCGTCCTCCCCCGAGCCCTTCCCGGCGCTCGTCGCACCAGTGGCTTGCTCGGGTTCGTCCCCGGTCACCGTGGCGGGGGCCGTGCTGGAATCACCACCAGCTTCCCTGTGACGTACACCCTCGGGCGGAGGCTGCGGTCACGACCACGCGCGAGTGACGAGACACCTCGTGGGTCCCCGCGGGGAGCCCGTCACGGGGCAAGGGACTACCCGAACACCGTGCAGGGCGTCAACCTCGGGCTATGATCGGGCGTCATGGCCCTCCTCCGTCCGAGCGAGCTCGCGCGCGCGTGGGAGCTGCACCCGAAGACGGTCTACTTGTGGATCCGCGAGGGCCGGCTCCGCGCGATCAAGACGCCGGGGGACCAGTACCGCGTGCGCACCGACGACGCGCGGGCCTACTGCGAGAAGAACAACCTGCCGATGCCGAGGGCGGTCGCGGCGCCGGGAGGCACGGTCGCGATCGTCGGGAAGCTCTCGCCCACGATCCGCTCCTTGACGCGCGCGGCGAAGAACCGGGGCGCGAGCGTGCTCACGTTTCCGACCGTCCTCGAGGGGCTCGTCGGCGTGGCGGCCGCGGCGCCCGACGTGGTGGTGCTCGACGCGCGCGCGGCCGACGTGAAGCCGCAGGACGCGATCCGGACCTGGCGGAAGCACCCGCGAACGGCGGCGCTGCCGATCGTGGTCTTCGAGGCGACCACCCGGGCGTCGTGGTTGAAGATCGGCGCGACGGAGGTCGTCGTCGGCAGCGAGACGGCCGAGGTGGTGGAGGCCGTGCTCCACCGCCTCGAGGTACGCACGGGCGGGTGAGCGTCAGGCGGTCGCGAGGCGCGCGGCGACGCGGTCGAGGATCTTGTCCGCGAGCGCTTCCTTCGGGCCGGCGGTGAAGGGCGGCGCGGCCTTGCTGCCGGGGCCGGCCTCGACGACGGCGAGGCGGTTCGTGTCGTGCCCGAGCGAGACGTGCGCCGCGTTCGCGACGATCATGTCGACGCGCTTCTCGGCGAGCTTCTTCCTCGCGTAGGCGAGCACCTCCGCGTCGTCTCCGGTCTCGAGCGCGAACCCGACGAGCAGCGGCGCCGTCTTGCCTTCCCCGCGCCGCGCGCCGAGGGCGGCGAGGATGTCGGGGTTCCGCGCGAGCGAGAGCGTCGGCGCGTCCTCCCCTTGCGCCTTCTTGATCTTCACCGGGCTCGCGTGGCTCGGACGGAAGTCGGCGACGGCCGCGGCCATCACGAGGACGTCCGCGCCGGCGAGCGACGCGCCGAGCGCCTCGTCGAGGGCGGCCGAGAGCTCCGTCGCCGACTCCACGTCGATGCGGGCGGCGACGCCGGGGGGCGTCGCGAGCGACACCGGGCCCGCCACCAGCGTGACGCGGGCGCCGCGCGCGGCGGCCCGAGCCGCGATCGCGAAGCCCATCTTGCCGCTCGATCGGTTGCCGAGGAAGCGCACGGGATCGACCCGCTCGTACGTCGGCCCCGCGGTGACGACCACGTGGCGACCTTCGAGGTCTCTCGCGGGCGCGGCGACGGCCGCGGCGATCGCCGCCGCGATCGCGTCCGGATCGGCGAGCCGTCCCATGCCCGAGTCGCCCGACGCGACGGGTCCGTCGACCGGACCGACGAAGGTGACGCGTCCGTGACGCGCCAGGATGGCGACGCTCTCGCGCGTCGCCGGATGATCCCACATGCGGGGATGCATCGCCGGCGCGACGATCACGGGCCCACGCGCGCAGAGCGCCGTCGCCGTCACGAGGTCGTCGGCGCGGCCGTGCGCGAGGCGCGCGAGGAGGTCGGCCGTCGCGGGGACGATCGCGAGGACGTCCGCGCGCGTCGCGAGGTCGACGTGCCTCTCGCCCGGATAGGCCGGATCCCACATGTCCGTCGCCACCGGCGCGCCGCAGACGCCCGCGAGCGTGACGGGGCCGACGAAGCGGGCGCCCGACGTGGTCATCATGGGGAGCACCTTCGCGCCCGCCAAGACGAGGAGACGCGCGACCTCGACCGCCTTGTACGCGGCGACGCTCCCCGTCACCGCGAGGGCGACCGTCTTCCCTGCGAGGGCCATCGAGAGGCGGTGATAGCAGAAGCCCCTCCGCATGCCCCTCCAAACGCGCGGGAGCGGGCGGGGTTTGCATGCGGCCGCGTCGCCATGCTACCGAGCGCCCCTCTCATGGCGCTCTCGATCGGCATCGTCGGGCTCCCGAACGTCGGGAAATCCACCCTCTTCAACGCTCTCTCCTCGGCGAAGGCCGAGGCCGCGAACTATCCATTTTGCACGATCGAGCCGAACGTCGGCGTCGTGACGGTGCCTGATCCGCGCCTCGCGAAGATCGACTCCGTCATCCACGCCGACCGCATCCTCCCGACGACGATCAACTTCGTCGACATCGCCGGGCTCGTCCGCGGCGCGTCGAAGGGCGAGGGGCTCGGCAACCAGTTCCTCTCCCACATCCGCGAAGCCGACGCGATCGTGCAGGTCGGTCGGTGCTTCGAGGACCCCAACGTCGTCCACGTCGAGAACCGGGTCGACCCGGTCGGCGACGTCGCCGTCGTCACGATGGAGCTCTGTCTCAAGGACCTCGACTCCGTCCAGAAGCGGCTCGACAAGGCGCGGAAGGCGCTGAAGGGCAACGATCCGAAGGAGAAGATCGCCGCCGTCGTCTGCGAGGATCTCGCCAAGCACCTCGACGAGGGGAAGCCCGCGCGGACTCTCATCAAGGAGGCGAGCTGGTCGGACAACGTCGACGCGCAGACCGTCGTGCGCGACATGCACCTGCTCACGGCGAAGCCCGCCTTCTACATCGCGAACATCGACGAGGGCACGATCGCGAACCTCGCGGGCAACAAGCACTACGTCGCGCTCGAGGCGCTCGCCACGAGCGAGGGCACCTTCGTCGTCCCGGTGTGCGCCGCGCTTGAGTCGCAGATCGCCGAGCTCGATCCGAAGGACCGCCCCGAGTTCCTCGCGAGCGCAGGCCTCGAGGAGCCCGGCCTCAACGCCGTGATCCGTGCAGGCTACAAGCTCCTCGGCCTCCTCACGTTCTTCACGGCGGGCAAGGTGGAGGTCCGCGCGTGGACGACCGTGATCGGCGCGAAGGCCCCCCAGGCCGCCGGCGTCATCCACACCGACTTCGAGAAGGGCTTCATCAAGGCCGAGGTCATGTGGTGGGAGGACCTCGTCTCGCTCGGCAGCGAGGCCAAGTGCCGCGAAGCGGGCAAGCTCGCGATCGAGGGCAAGGAGTACGTCGTCCGCGACGGCGACGTCATGCACTTCCGGTTCAACGTCTAGTCGACGGGGCCGCCGAAGAAGCCGGCGAACCGGAGGATCCAGACGAGGACCAGGAGCCCGAGGGCGGCGAAGGCCACGACGCGCGTCCAGAGGGGGCGGAGCGCGAGGCCCCAGCGTCGCTCGCGGACGTAGGCGCGCGCCTCGAGCGCGACGAAGCCCACGCCGAGCGCGAGCGCGAGCCAGACGAGCGGGTGCAGCGCCGTGGCGCCGGCGACGTCGCCCTGGAGGACGAGGCGGACGGCGCGGGTCATGCCGCAGCCGGGGCACGGGATCCCCGTCACCCGCTTGAAGGGGCAAGCCCACAGCCCGTCGAGCACGCCGGCGAGGAGGAGCACGCCGATCGCCGTGACGACGAGCGGCGGCCCGAGCCCCGCCGAACGCGGAGCCGGGCCGAGGGCGGTCACTGCTTGAGCAGCGGACGCCCGGCCTTGTCCGTGTACTTGCCGGTGAGGATGCTGATGAGGTCGATGAGCAGCCAGATGCCGCAGCCGCCGGCCGTCAGGAGCTGCGCGACGCCGATCCCCATGTGCCCCGTGTAGAAGCGGTGCGCGCCGAAGCCGCCCGCGAAGAGGCAGAGGAGGAGCGTGACCATCCACGAGCGCTGCTCGCCCGGCGCGCCGAAGCCGCCCGGCATGCCGGGCCCAGGGCCCATCATCGGACCGCCGGGGTACGGCTGCATCGGACCGCCCATCCCGCCGCCCATGCCCATGCCCTGGTTCGGATCGCCGAACGCCTGCGGAGGAGGCGCGCCGAAGCCGGGATCTCCGGGAGGCGGGCCGCCGAAGCCGCCCGGAGGAGGACCGCCGTAGCCGCCGCCGCCCGGAGGCGCCCCGTACCCGCCAGGCGGTCCCGCCTGCGGCGGAGGCGCGCCGAAGGGGTCGCCGCCGGGAGGAGGCGCGCCGAAGCCGCCCGGATCACTCCCTGCGGGCGGACCGCCGTACCCTCCGCCCGCCGGAGGAGCGCCGTACGAGCCGGCCGGGCCGCCGCCGAAGCCGCCGCCCATCGGCGGACCTCCCATCGCGCCGCCGCCGGGAGCTCCGAACGCATCCGCCGGAGGCGGCGCACCGAAGCCGGGGTCCGGCGCGTTGAAGGCCGGGGCCCCGCCCGCGTCCGCGACCATCGTCCCGCCGAGCGGGTTCACGGCGGGCGAGCCGAAGCTCTGTCCCGCATCCGGGGCAGGCGCGGCGCCAGGACGTGCGCCGCCGAGGTTCGGCGGCGCGACGCCCACGATGGTCCCCTTCAGCCGATGGTTCGGCGGGGCTCCCGCCCCGACGGCGCCCGCGGTCGCACCGCTCGCGCCAGTCGACGGCGGCGTCCCCTGCCCGGAGGG
>JALHPN010000052.1 GCA_022842465.1 Polyangiaceae bacterium
CTCTCCCCGCGCCGGCGACCGCGGAGTCGACGGCCGCGTCTGCGCCGGCGGCCACGGAGGCTCCCGGCACGGCGGCTCCCCGTCGCGTCCGGCCCGCCGTCGCGCTCCCCCCGCGTGCTCCCCTGGCCACTACGAGCCGACGTCCGGCGCTCTCGAAGCGCAGCGAGCGAGAGGATGATCAGATCCAGTGAGAGGAGCGCGGTCCGCGCGATCGCCTTCCTCGTCGCCATGACCTGCGCGATGGATGCGTCTGCCTCGGAGCCCAGCGCCGCAGACGTCGAGAGCGCGCGCGCGCTCTACGTCAGCGGGAGAGAGCTGCGCGACGCGGGTGACCTCGCCGGCTCACTCGACAAGTTCCGCGCTGCCTACGCGCTCGTGCCGACGCCGATCACCGCGCTCGAGCTCGGCAAGGCGAACGCCCTCAGCGGCAAGCCGCTCGAGGCGCGCGAGGTGCTCCTCGCGGTCGAGCGGATGCCCAGAAAGCCCGACGAGTCGAAGAAGGCGCAGGCGGCGCGCGTCGAGGCCGAGGCGCTGGCCGAGCAGCTCAAGACGGTCGTGCCTTCGCTCCAGATCGTGATCGAGGGCGCGCCGGCGATGCCGGACGTCTACATCGACGGCGTCCGCGTGCCGCCGGAGGCGCTCAGCGTGCCACGGAAGGTCAATCCGGGGAGGCACCTCGTCAGCGTGCGCATCGCGAGCGGAGAGCTCACGCAGGAGGTCGACGTGGAGCCCGGCGCCACGAAGCGCGTCGCCTTCGATCTCGCTCGCGAGCCCGTGTCCCCGTCCACGGTGGCGCCTCCGAGCGACCCCGTTCGGCCCGTGGAGGCCGGCTCGTGGCACGAGGCGGCGACGACGGCCGGCGTGCTCGTCGGCATCGGAGGCGCGGTCGTCGGCGGCGTCACCGGATCGATCGCGCTCGCGAAGGCGTCGTCGCTCGACGAGCTCTGCGACGGGACGCGATGCCCGCCCGCCGCGCACGACGACCTGTCGCTCGTCCAGACGATGGCGACGGTCTCGACGGTGGCCTTCGGCGTCGCGCTCGTCGGCGGGCTCGTCGCCGTCACGTCGTGGTGGACGGCCCCGAGGGGGAGCGCCGCCCTGCCGTCTCCACGAAGCACGATCGCGATCCACCCGGTCTTCGGCGGCGTCGTGGGGACGTTCCCGTGAGCGCTCGCCGAGGCCTCGCGCCGCTCCTGGCCGTGGCCGCCGCGGGGGCGACGTCGGCGTCGTGCGCGATCCTGCTCGGCGTCGATGATCTCGAGCCCGTGGACTGCGTCGGCGCGTGCGACGGAGAGCGAGACGGCGCGTCGCCTTCGGCGGACGGGAGTCGCGAGACCGGCGTCTCCGACGCGCGCGTGGACATCACGTCGTGCGACGCCGGCGCCGTGACCCTGTCGGTGACCGTGAGCGGCGTCCCTGGCAGCGTCGACGTCGATCCGGGCGGCGGCCGCGTCGTCAACGGGGAGCGCCTCGTCGTCTGTCTGCCCGTCGGCACGGACGTGCGGCTCGAGACCTCGAGCTCGGCGGCCGACTTCGCCGGCGCCGCCTGCGAGTCCGGAGACGGCCCCGATCGTTGCGACTTCACGCTCCGGGCGCCGACGGTCGTCACGGTCACGCTCCGCTGACGGCCGAGCCGGCAGCTTTTCGCCGTCGCGCGTGGCGGACCTTCGCCCGCTCCGCCGCTCCGTCGGCGTCACGGGCGCGATATCCAGCGGTTCGGCGCCGTAGGAGCGCGGCACGCCGGTTGCGACGAGGGTGTTCGCTCGCTCGGCACCGTGCCGGCGAGGAAACCCCCAGGAGGTCTCCCATGGCTCGTCTCTCCGTCTCCGTCGTCGCCGTCGCTGCCGCCGCCTTCGCGCTCGTCCCGGGCTCTGCGGACGCGCAGATGTCGAGCACCGGCGCGTCGGTGTCCTTCACCGCGATCGGACCGGCGGGGCTCAAGATCGTCGGCACGACGTCGTCGCTCGCCCTCAAGGACGACGCGCAGAAGATCGCGGTGACCGTCCCGCTCGCGGGCCTGAAGACGGGCATCGACCTCCGTGACAAGCACATGCGCGAGAAGTACCTCCAGGTCGACCAGTTCCCGACCGCGGAGCTGGAGGTGCCGCGGAGCGCGCTCAAGCTCCCCGCCGACGGCTCGAACGCGGCCGGGTCCGCCCAGGGCACCATCAAGATCCACGGCAAGTCGAAGCCGGTCACCTTCCAGTACTCGGCGAAGCGCGCGGGCAACAAGTACGACGTCACGGGCAACCTCCAGGTGAACGTGAAGGACTTCGCGATCGAGATCCCCAGCTACATGGGGGTCACCGTGAAGCCGGAGGTCGACGTCGCCGTGAAGTTCTCCGCGAACGAGAGCTGACTCCCGGGCGCCCGCGCCCGTCCCTTCCCTTCGGCGCGGGCGCGCGCTAGGTACGGCGCCCATACGGAGGGATCCGATGCTCCAGGACGTGCTGCGGGAATGCCTGACCTTCGACGACGTGCTCCTCGTGCCCGCCTACAGCGAGGTGCTCCCACGTGACGTCGATGTCCGGACCAGGCTCTGCCGGGGCGTCGAGCTGAACCTCCCCCTGGTCTCGGCGGCGATGGACTCCGTCACGGAGGCCCGCGCCGCGATCGCGATGGCGCGCGAAGGAGGCCTCGGCATCCTCCACAAGAACCTCCCGCCGTCCGACCAGGCGCGGGAGGTCGAGCGGGTGAAGCGGGCCGAGAGCGGCATGGTGCTCGCGCCCGTGACGGTGCGGCCCACCCAGTCGCTCCGCGAGGCGCTCGGCATCATGCGCGAGCACGACGTGTCGGGCGTCCCCGTCGTCGAGGGCGACAAGCCGGTCGGCATCCTGACGGCGCGCGACATCCGGTTCGAGCTGAAGCTCGACCAGCCCGTGAGCACGTTGATGACGAAGGAGCTCGTGACGGTGCCGCCGGGCTGCTCCGCCGACGAGGCGAAGCAGCTCCTCCACAAGCACCGCATCGAGAAGCTCCTCGTCGTCGACGGCGGCAAGCTCGTCGGCCTCATCACGATCAAGGACATCCTCCAGGCGGATCGCAACCCGATGGCGGTGAAGGACGGCAAGGGCCGCCTCCGCGTCGGCGCCGCGATCGGCCCGGGGCCCGATCGCGACGAGCGCATCGATGCGCTCGTCGCTGCCGGCGTCGACGTCATCGTCGTCGACACCGCTCACGGGCACTCGCTCGGCGTCATCGAGGCGGTGCGGGCGGTGAAGAAGCGGCACAACGTGCCCGTCATCGCCGGCAACGTCGCGACCGCGGAGGCCACGGAGGCGCTCATCGACGCGGGCGCCGACGGCGTGAAGGTCGGGATCGGCCCCGGCAGCATCTGCACCACGCGCGTGGTCGCCGGCGTCGGCGTCCCGCAGATCACGGCCGTGAGCGACTGCTCCCGCGTCGCCGATCGTCACGACGTGCCGATCATCGCGGACGGCGGCGTGAAGCACTCCGGCGACATCACGAAGGCGATCGCCGCGGGCGCGAGCGCCGTGATGATCGGGTCGCTCTTCGCGGGCACGGACGAGTCGCCCGGCGAGCTCGTCCTCTTCCAGGGCCGGAGCTACAAGGTGTACCGGGGCATGGGCTCGATCGGCGCGATGCGGAAGGGCTCGAAGGACCGCTACGGCCAGGGCGGGACGGCCGACGAGAAGCTCGTGCCGGAGGGCATCGAGGGCCGCGTGCCGTACCGCGGGTCGCTCCCGTCGATCCTCCACCAGCTCGTCGGCGGCCTCCGCTCCGGGATGGGCTACACGGGGTCGAGGTCGATCAAGGAGCTCCGCACCAACGCGAAGTTCGTCCGCGCCACGTCGCAGGGGCTCCGCGAGAGCCACGTCCACGACGTCATCATCACGGAAGAGGCGCCGAACTACCGGACCGAGTCGCGCTGAGCGCGCCGTGCAGCGGCCCCTCACGGCGTACTGGCTCGGGCGCATCGACTACGATCGCGCGCATCGACTCCAGGAGGAGCTCGTCGCGGCGCGGATCGCGGGGCGGATCGGTGACGTCGTCCTGCTCCTCGAGCACGACGCCGTCATCACGCTGGGGCGAGGGGCCAAGCTCGAGAACGTGCTCGCCGACGAGGCCGCGCGCGCCCGCCTCGGGGTGTCGCTCGAGGAGACGGGGAGGGGAGGGGACGTCACGTTCCACGGCCCGGGCCAGCTCGTCGCCTATCCCATCGTCGACCTCAAGCCGGACCGGCAGGACGTCCGCAAGTACGTCCGAGACCTCGCCGAGGTGATGATCGGCCTGGCGAAGGACCACGGCGTCGCTGCCGGCGTCGTGCCCGGAAACCAGAAGCTCGTCGGGGTCTGGGTGGACGCGAACGCGCCCGCCACGTGGGACGAGGCTCGCTCGGTGGCGTCGGCGGACGCCGTCGCGGGGGCGGAAGACGTCGAGCTCCGGAAGCTCGGCGCGATCGGCGTCCGCCTCTCGCGTTGGGTCACGATGCACGGCTTCGCGCTCAACGCGTCGACGGACCTCTCCCTCTTCGGCCTCATCGTGCCGTGTGGGATCCAGGAGCACGGCGTGACGTCGCTCGCGGCGCTCGGCGTGTTCCCCGTCCCCACCGTGGAGGCGCTCGCGCGGGCCTCGCTCGTGCATTTTGCACGCATCTTCGCGGCGGACGTGCGCATGGCGGAGGAGCGCGGCGCCGAGGCGATCGCCAGGCTCACGCGAGACGCGGCGCTGGCGTCGAGCGACGCGTGAAGGCGCGCCTCCTCGATCAGGAGGGGCCCGCGCGTGCGCGCGCGATGCCCTACGTCGTCATCGTCACGCTCGCCGCCGTGCTCGGTGTCATCGGCGCCGCGGTGGGCATGTGGTCGCCGTGGGCCGCGCTGCTGGCGCTCGCGTCGCCGCTCGTCGCGGGGCTCCTGCCGACGAGCGAGGCTCGCCGGCGTGAGGTCACGCTCGAGCCAGGGCCGGGGTACGTCGACGTTCGCGATGCGGGCTCGCGCTCGCAGCGCATCACCGCGAAGGCCGTCGAGGGCGCCTCGACGGCACGCACGCCCGAGAGCGTGCTCCTCACGTTGTCGCTCGCGCGGCGGTCGACGCCGCTCCTCCTCGAGGTCCGCACCGAAGCGGAGGCCGAGTCGCTCCGCGCGGCGCTCGGCGTCGGGCACGACGGGGCGGGGGCGATCGAGTGGCGGCCAGCGTGGAGCGCCGGCGCCTTGTCGAGCTTCGTCGGTCGGTTGATGCTCGCCGGGATCGGAGTCACCGCGCTCGTCGCTGCCGGCGACCCGACGTTCCTCCTCGTCAACGCCGTAGGGTTTCTCCAGCTCCTCGCGGCGGGCGTCGCGCTGACGCTCCGCGGGTTCTTCCCGCGCCTCGTCGGGGTCGGCGACCGGCCGGTGACGATGAGCGCGGAGGGGATCCGCGTGTGGAGGGACCGGAGCTGGCTCGTGCTCCCCTACGGCGCCGTCCGCGACGTCGTCATCGAGCCGCACCGCATCGTCTTCGCCACCCACGAGCGGATCGCGATCCCGCGTCGAGCGCGGGCGTGGGACGGCGACGGACTCGGCGACGACGCGGCGGAGGCGCTCAAGGTGCAGGTGCTCGCGGCCGCCGCGCGCGCGCGCGGGCACGGCCGCCGGAAGGAGGAGATCTCCAGCCGACTCGACGTGCTCAGGCGCGACGCGCGGCGCGAGCATCCTCGCGACTGGCTCGCCCGCCTCGACGCGCTCGCGGCTGTGCTCGCCGCGGGCGGTGGCTATCGAGCGCAGACGGTCGACCCGGCCGACCTCTGGGCCGTGGTCGAGGACCCCGACGCCGACGGCGAGCTCCGGGCGGGCGCCGCGCGCGTGCTCCGCGCCTCGGGGCTCCCCGAGGCGCGCGTGCGGATCGACGCCGCGGTCGCCGCCACGCGCGACGAGCTCACGACCGAGCGCATGCGCATCGCCGTCGAGGGCGACGTCGACGATGCGGGAGCGGAGCTGCTCGAGCTCGAGGCGCGTCAGGTGAGCCGAGCCGCGCGGCCCGTCTCTCGCGGCTAGCCGCGCGCGGTCGGCCGGGCGCGTCACCACGCGTGCGACGCGAGCCTGCGAAGCCCTGTCGCATACGTTCGGTCGAGCGCTGCGCGCGTCACGCGAGTAGGGTTTTCGAGATGAGCAGCCACCTCGACGCCAGCGCGACGCGTCGTCGGGGCGACGATCCCGTCCCGCTCCTCCTCGTCGACGACAAGCCGGAGAACCTCGTCGCGCTGGAGGCGCTCCTCCTCCCTCTCGGATACCGCCTCGTGTCGGCTCTCTCGGGTCACGAGGCGCTCGCCGCGGCGGAGGAGACCGACTTCGCGCTCGTCCTCCTCGACGTGCGCATGCCGGGCCTCGACGGCTTCGAGACCGCCGGTGCGATGCGGAAGCGTCCGCGCTCGCGGCATACGCCGATCATCTTCGTCACCGCGAACGACCCTACGGACGCGGTCGTTCACGCGTACGCGCACGGCGCCGTCGACTTCCTCCCGAAGCCCCTCGACCCGGACGTCCTCCGGGCGAAGGTCGCGGTCTTCGCCGAGCTCCACGAGCGGAACCGGCAGCGCGAGCTCGACGCGGCCGTCGCGCTGTCGGAGCACGCGCGCCGCGTGGTGTCGGCGACGCTCTCGACGACGCTCGCGAGCGTCGGCGACGGGATCATCGTGACGGACGCGAAGGGCCTCGTCTCGCAGATGAACGGCGTCGCCGAGACCGTGACGGGCTGGTCGTCCTCAGAGGCCAAGGGCCGTCCGTTCGACGACGTGCTCTCTGCCCTCCAAGGGGACGATCGACAGCCGCTCGAGAGTCCGGTCACGCGGGCGGTCCGGGACGGACCGAGCGGCGCATCGCCTTCGCGCGCGCTCCTCCTCCGGCGCGACGGGACCGAGGTCCCCGTCGAGCTCGGCGCCGCGCCGGTCTTCGCCGGCCCAGGCGATCTCGCGGGGATCGTGGTCGTGATCCATCGAGGCGCCGCCAGCGTCCATCTCGACGCGCTCGAGCGGGCCGAGGGCGCGAACCGCATGAAGGACGAGTTCCTCGCGACGGCGTCGCACGAGCTGCGCACGCCGCTCAACTCGATCCTCGGATGGGCGCAGATGTTGAGGTCCGGACAGCTCGATCCGAGCGGCTTCTTCCGAGCCGCGGAGATCATCGAGCGGAACGCGCGGGCGCAGGTCCAGCTCATCGAGGACATCCTCGACGGCTCGCGGATGATCACGGGGAAGCTCCACCTCGAGATCCGGACCGTGGACATGGCCGCGGTGGTGCAGATGGCGCTCGAGGCGGTGCGACCGGCGGCAGACGCGAAGCAGATCGAGCTGGTCGTCGGTCTCGATGCCGACGCCTCGCACCTCGTCGGCGATCCCGATCGTCTCCAGCAGGTTCTCTGGAACCTTGCGAACAACGCGATCAAGTTCACGCCGAAGGGGGGCCGGGTGGAGGTCCGCCTCGAGCGCTCCGGTACGAGCATCCACCTCGTCGTGAAGGACTCCGGCCAGGGGATCCCGCCGGAGTTCCTCCCCCATGTCTTCGAGCGCTTCCGTCAGGCGCAGGGGACGACGACGCGCCGACACGGCGGGCTCGGCCTCGGCCTCGCGCTCGTGAGTCACATCGTGGAGGCGCACGGCGGCACCGTCCACGCTGCGAGCGAGGGCACGGGCCGCGGCGCGACGTTCACGGCGTCGTTCCCGGTCCCTGCCGTCCACGTCCAGGCGCCCGAGGCGACCCCCGCCCACGTGACGCCCGCGGACCGCCCCCCGTCCGCGACGGCCATAGGCCTCGTCGGGGTCCGCATCCTCGTCGTCGACGACGAGGCGGACGCGCGCGAGCTCGTCGCGACGGTCCTCCGCGGGCAGGGCGCCGAGGTCGTCACGGCAGCGAACGCGCGCGAGGCGTTCGAGCTCCTCGTCGCCGATCCCCCGACCTTGCTCATCAGCGACATCGGGATGCCGGAGACGGACGGGTACGAGCTCGTGCGGCGACTCCGGACGCAGGCCGGGAAGGTGGGCGCCTCGCTCCCCGCGATCGCGCTCACCGCGTACTCGCGGGAGAAGGACAGGAGGCGCGCGCTCGAGGCAGGTTTCCAGACCCACCTCGCGAAGCCGGTGGAGCCGCCCGATCTCCTGAAGGTCGTCACGAGCCTCCTGGACTACATCGATCGGCAGCCCTCCGCGGACACGCGCGACCTCGCGCTCCAGCGCGCCGACACGTTCCTGAAGTTCGAGAGGCTCCTCGAAGCGCAGGGCGTCCATGCGGCGCTCCGCTTCTTGAACAGTCGGACACCCCACCGCTTCACCGCGATCTACCGCTTCGATCCGCCGATGCTGCGCAACGTGCACCTCGTCGACTCCTACGCTCCCGACGAGCGGGTCGGGTCGGACTCGCCCTTGGCGGAGACCTACTGCTCGATCGTCGGCGACACGCAGCAGACGTTCACGACCGACGACGCCCCGCACGACGAGCGCCTCGTCGGTCACCCCGCGCAGGGCACCGTACGCTCCTATTGCGGCGTGCTCCTGACGGACGCGAGCGGAGCGCCGTACGGCACGCTCTGCCACTTCGACCTCGTGCCCTGTGACGTGCCGGTCTCGGAGATGCCGCTCATGGAGGCGGCCGCCGCCGCGCTCATGGCGACCCTCCGTCGCGCGAAGGGCTGACAGGTCACCCAGGGGCGCGTCGGCGTACGAAGCGGACGACGAGCCACGTCAGGCCGCCGCCGACGAGGGCGCTCGAGGGCGCCACGATCAGCGTGCCCACGAGCAGCTCGCCCAGCCTGGTCGGGACGTCACGGAGCGTCATCGCGCGGATCTCTTCCATCGTCACGTCCTGCCATGCCCCGTGGAGGACACGCGCGCCGAGCTGGATCTCGGCGAAGGTGAGGAGCGGCGCGAGGAAGGGGAGGGAAACGTTCGAGGCGAGCCACGCCACGGACGCGTCCAGCCGGAGCGGCAGACAGACCGCCAGGAGGATCGCCCAGTGGAGGCCCCACAAGGGGGTGACGCCGATCGCGAGCCCGACCGCGACGCTCCACGCCGCCCGTGACGGCGTGAGCTCGCCGCCGCGGAGCCGTCTCCACGCCCTCCGAGCGCGCTCGCGTCGGCGCTCGTTCAGAGGTTCGTCGGCGGGATCGTCCCGCCGCGCGTGCGCTCGAGCATCCGGAGGTACATCTTCGCCTGCGAGTTGTCGGGCTCGAGCGCGATGACCTGCTTCCAGTTCTCCTCGGCCGCCTGCGCCTCGCCGAGGGCGAGGAGCGTCACGCCGAGCTGCAGGCGGGCGGGCACGTAGCCGGGCTTCGCCTGGAGCGCCGCCTCGTAGTGGAGCCGCGCGCCGGCGAGGTCGTTCACCTCGCGGAGGAGCGTCCCGAGCTTCGTCTGGAGATCGGCGAAGTGGGGGCAGAGCGCGGTCGCCTTCTCGAGCTCCGTGATGGCTTCGCGTGGGAGGCCGGCGTCGTGGTACGCCTGCCCGACCTCCGCGTGCATGTTCGCGATCTTGCCGCGCGCGAACGGGTCGAGGCCGGCGGCCGTGCCGTGGGGTCCGACCTTGATGCGGCTGTAGACCTCGCGTGCCTTCTCGTATTTGCCGCGGTCGTTGTAGGTGACGGCGAGGTTCAGGGCCGCCTCCGTGTACGCAGGGTTCAGCTCGAGGGCGCGCTCGAAGTGACGCTCCGCCACGAGGAAATTCCCACGCGCGTGCGCGATCACGCCGAGCATGTCGTGGACGTCCGCGTAACGGTCCTCCTCTTCGAGGACCATGCGCAGCATCTGCTCCGCCTTGTCGAACTCTCGCTTGTGATAGTGCTCGCGACCGAGCACCAGGAGCTGCTTGACCCGCTCGTTCATGGGGTGACCAGGCAAGCACTCTAACCTGCTTTTCTGCCCAGGGTACGCGTGAAAGTGCTGCTCGCTGCCGCGCGGCACGCGCTCCTGGCGCGGAGCCAAGTTCCCGAGATGACGAGGGTTCGAGCTTCAAGCGTTGCGTGACCGGCGGGGTGAGGCTAAGGACCCGCCCCGTCATGGCCGGCGTCGACGTGCCCCCTGAACTCCCGGAGCCCCGGGAGCCGCCGCCCGAGCAGGGCGAGGAGCGCGGTCCGTCGACGCCGCGGTCGCCGCGCGTGCGTCTCGACTTCACGCAGGCGCCGCGACCTCTCGCGTCGGTCATCCGCCCCGAGTCGCCCGACCTCGGCCGGCGCGTGGCGCTCGCCGGGATGGCGTCGCTCGTCGTCCTCGGCATCGGACTCATCGTCGGATCGTCGGGGAGCGGCGCGCCGCCCGTCTCGGCTGCCAGCCCGACCGCCTCCGCGCCGACGCCCCTCGCGCTCACGTCGGCGGTCGCGCCGGCAGTCGTCGCGTCGGGCAACCCCCTCGCCGACGTCGACGCGGGGGCGCCGTCCGTCGTCTCCGCCCCTCAGGTCCAGCGACCGCCGCCGGTCTGGCGCGTCAGCACGCTCTCCACCGATCCGGCCGTCGAGATCCTGGAGGGCGCGTTCGGGAAGGGACCGTTCGACGCCGTCCTCGCGAAAGCGGGCCTCGCCGCGCGTGAGGTGAAGCGCGTCGGCGCCGCGTTCGAGGGGATCCGGCGGGCCGGGCGCGGGCTCGATCCGAAGGACACGTTCGTGCTCGCGCGCGATCGCGCGAAGGGAACGCTCCTCGCGTTCGAGCTCGTCGCGTCGCCGGTCGACGTCTGGCAGATCCGCGCCGACGAGGACGCGAAGCCGGACGCCAAGCTCGTCGCGAAGAAGCTCACGCTGTTCGTCGAGCAGCGACCGCTCACGGCCGCCCTCGCGGTCACGCACGATCTCGCGAAGGCGGTCCAAGCCGCAGGTCTCCACGACGACGTCCTCCACGCCGTCGACGACGCGCTCGAAGGTCGGGACGACGCGCTCCAGGTCCACCCAGGGGTCCGCCTGCGGCTCCTCGGCCACGAGGAGATCGTGGAGGGGGCCTACGCGCGCACGCGGCTCGAGGCGCTCGAGATCGTTCCGCGCACCGGGACGGGCAACCCGCTCCGTGTCTACTGGTACGAGCGTGATCCCGAGGCGCCCGGCAAGCGGCGTGCGCCGGCGGCTGGCTTCTACGACGCGAAGGCGCAGCAGCCCTTCCGCGGCGCGTTCCGGTCGCCGCTCCCGCAAGCGCGCATCACGTCGCGCTTCAACCCGAAGCGCCTCCATCCCGTCCTCAAGGTCGTGATGCCCCACAACGGCATCGACTACGGCGCGGGCACGGGGACTCCGGTGTACGCGAGCGGTGCCGGGACGGTGATCCTCGCGGGTCAGAACGGACCTTGCGGGAACATGGTGGAGATCGAGCACCAGGGCGGGCTGCACACCGCGTACTGCCACCTCTCGAAGTTCGCCGCCGGTCTCCACTCCGGCCAACACGTCGAGCCGCGTCAGCTCGTCGGCTACGTCGGCGCGACGGGGCGCGCGACGGGGCCGCACCTCCACTTCGCCGTGAAGCGCGGGACGATCTTCGTCGATCCGCTCTCGCTGAAGATGGACGGCGTGCGCGTGCTGCCGCCCGTCGACCGCGAGGTGTTCGTGAAGATCCGCGCGGAGCTCGACGCGAAGCTCGACGGGATCGCGCTACCCGCCGCGCCCGACGCGAAGGACCTGGCCGAGAAGGAACCGAAGGACGACGAGGACCTGCACGGCGAGGAGTGAGCTCCTCGCCCCGCGGCCCTCACTTCGGCCGCCCGTGCCCCGGCCCGAGGATGTCCGGCATCTTCGCGGTCGCGTCGAACGTGTGCACGTGCGGAGGGTGGTGACACGCGAGGCACGAGTCCGCCTTCGGGCTCGCGATCGGGATCTTGCTCTTCGCCGGATCCTTCGCGTGAAGGGAGCCGGGGCCGTGACAGACCTCGCACTGGACGTCCTTCAGCGCGTCGACGTGCGTGACGGTGCTGCCCCCCGGCCGGTCGTAGCCCGTGACGTGGCAGCTCACGCAGTCGAGGTTGAACTCCTTGAACTGCGTCGAGAGCGTCGCGTACGCGTGCGCATGCTGGGTCTTGTCCCAGACCGCGCGCGCGTCCTCGTGGCACGTCGAGCAGGCCTCGACGCCCGCGTACGAGGGCTCGCCTGCCGCGGGCTTCTTCGGGACGCGGTCCTTGAACGCGAGCTTGTTCGCCTCGTTCACCTTCTTGTAGTACGCGCCGATGAGCGTCTTCACGTCGCCGTCGGCGCCGAGCTTGTCGCGCACGTCGCGCATCGTGTAGCGGAAGAAGCTCCCGGTCACGCTCGGCGTCTGCTTGTCGAGCGTGTCGCGCTCGGCCTCGAGCTTCGCGACGTCCTTGCGACGCGCTTCGATGTCCGTCTTCGCGACCTTGCCGTCGTTCTCCCAGATCGCGAGCTTCGTGCGGAGCTCGTCGATGCGGCTCGTGAGCTCCTCGCGCTTTCGGATCCCGTCGAGGCCCGTCCCGTCCGCGAACTTCACCGTTGCGCCGCCGTCCTTCACGTGGAGGTCCAGCACGGCCACGGTCTGGAGGTGGTTGCCCGTCTCGACGACGAGGACATCGCCGATCCGCTCCGCGGGAGGAGCCTGCGTATTGGCTTCCCCCGCGCCGCCCGGGGAGCCCACGACGACCGCCAGGAGCTCGGGGTAGCTGTCCGCGATGCGCTTGGCCTCGCCACGGCCCACGGCCGCGAGGGCGACGAGCGCCTGGGCGCCGTCCTTCTTCGCCGCGTCGATCGCGGGGCGGAGGGAGGGAATCGCCTCGCCGGACGTGACTTTCTCGAGCGCGAGCTTCGCCTTGTCGGGCGCGGCGACGCCGACGAAGCCGATCTTCAGGCCGCCGACGTCCTTCACGATGTGCTTCAGGAAGGCGGGTCCGCCCTCGGCGGCCACGTTCGCGCCGAGGAGCGCCGCCCCGCTCGCGTCGCGCAGCTTCGCGAGCACCTCCGGCCCGGCGGCGAAGTCGTTGCGGCCCGGCGCCATCGCGACGAGGCCGAGCGCCTTCAGCGACGAGGCGATCGTCTCGGCCTTCTGGATCTCCTGCGCCTTCTTGTCGGCGCCGAGCTCCATGTCGAGGAAGAAGAGGGGGCCGGCGCTGACGACGGCCTGCCCCTTCGGCCTCGCATCCCCTGCAGTCACGAGGGCGCCGAAGTGGTCCATGCCGCCGAGCTGGTCCTTCACGCAACCGCAGGGCTCGAGGGCGCCGGCGAGATCGCTGAGGAGGAACAGCCGGGCGGTCGGCGGTGTGTCGGTCGCGACGCCGGACCCGGGAGCGCTCGCGCCGCCGTCCTTCGTGGTCCGGCACCCCTGGCACGCGGAGAGCACGACGAGGCACAGGAGCAACCCGAGGCCCCAGAAGAGGAGGCGAGGCGAAGAGAGGCGGAGACGTCCCGGCAGCACGGCCAGCACCTTAGCCCAAAGGCGGAGGTGGTGTGGAGGAGCGGAAGCCGCACGTGGCGGCATGCTTTCGTGACATAGCGCTACGAGATCGCTAGTCTTTGCGTCTCGCTTTGAACGCTCCTCACCGCTTCGGACCGTTCTGGCTCGACGTGCGTCTCGCCGTCGGGGGCACGGCGGAGGTGTATCTCGCGCGTCCGGTCGAGGCCGGGGCTGGTCTACCGGAGCGACTCGTCGTGAAGCGCCTCCTCCCGCACTTCGCGCAGGACACCGAGGGCCGCACGATGTTCGACCGCGAGGCGCGCCTCCACGCGGCCGTCACGCACGAGAACGTCGTCACCGTCTTCCACGCCGGGCGGAACGAGGACACGGACGAGCCGTACCTCGCGATGGAGTACATCGAGGGCGTCGACGGCTACCGCCTCCTCCGGCGCTTGCGGCAGGAGGACGTGCTGCTCCCCGCCTCCGTCTCCGTCTACGTCGCGCGCGAGGTGCTGCGTGCCCTCGAGAGCGTCCACGGCGCGCGGGACCCGAGCGGCACGTCCCTCGGGATCGTCCATCGGGACGTCAGCCCGTCGAACATCTATCTCGGCAGCGGCGGCACGGTGAAGCTCGGTGATTTCGGCATCGCGCGCTCGACGACACGGACGACGCTGCGGAGCGAGGCGGGGCACGTCCTCAAGGGAAAGTTCGCGTACCTCGCGCCCGAGCAAGTCGCCGGCGAGGGGAGCGATCACCGCGCGGACCTCTTCAGCCTCGCGACCGTGCTCGCGGAGATGCTCCTGAACCGCCCGCTCTTCCCCGGCGGTGGTCAGCTCGCGATCCTCCTCGCGATTCGTGACTGCCGCATCGACGCGCTGGAAGAGGCGAAGCCGCGCCTCCCGCCGGGCCTCTTCGAGGTCATGCAGCGCGCCCTCTCGCGCGATCCGGGGGCCCGCTACCCGACCGCCACCGACTTCGCGAATGCGCTGGGGCCGTTCGAAGCCGATCCTCGCCTCGCGGTGAAGGAGATCGCCACGCGCGTGAAGTGGGTGCAGTCTGCATCTTCTACCGACCAGCTCGCCGCCGTGCGGGACAGCGTCAGGAACCTCCGCGCGGTGAGGCCGGTGGCGCTCGCTGCGCCTCCTCCGGTCCCGAGCCAGGACGCGTCGAACCGGCGGGCGACGCCCGCATCACCCGCCGTGTCCCAAGTGCCGCCGGGGCCGCGGCCCTCGCGACCGCCGCCGCCGCGCGCCGTCGCCGACGTCGTCCCTGCCGCGACGCCCGCTCCCGCAGCGGACGACGGAGCGAAGACCGAGAGGTACGAGGTCGTTCCGTCTTACGTGATCACGCAAGCCGGCGCGCGACTCGGCCCCTGGACCTTCGCGCGGCTGATGGAGGCGCTCGCGACGGGGCAGATCGCCCGAGGCGACAAGCTCGACTTCGTCGGTCGCGGTTTCAAGCTCGTCGAGGAGATCGAGGAGCTCGCGCGCTTCTTCCCGGCGCAGACCGCCACGACGAACCAGCTGACGGGCCCGGGCCAGCCGGACTTCTGCGACCAGGTCGCGCCGACGTCGATCCTCCAGACGCTGATGCGCGTCCTCGGGCAGCGCGAGACGGGCGTGCTCTTCGCGGAGCGCGCGGAGGCGACCGTGAAGGGCGGGCGGAAGGAGCTCTACTTCGTCGCCGGCAAGCTCCATCACGTCGCGTCGAGCAACGCCAGCGAGCTCCTCGGCGAGTACCTCGTCCGCCGAGGGAAGCTCGAGCGAGAGGAGCTCGATCTCGCGCTGGCCGTCCTCCCTCGCTACGGCGGGAGGATGGGCGACACGCTGATCTCGATGGGTCTCGTCGGTCCCGTCGACATCTTCCGTGCGATCCGTGACCAAGGGCGCGACCGCGTGGCCGACCTCTTCTCGTGGAAGGGCGGCACGCTCAGCTTCTATCGCGGTCAGGCCGCGCCGCACGTCGAGTTCCCGCTCGACCTCGAGCTCCCCGGGCTCATGCTCGCGGGCCTCGAGGCGGCGCAGCCAGGCGACGAACCTCTCCAGGCCATGCTCCCGAGCATGGACAAGGTCCTTCGTCCGGGCACGGGGACCGACGAGCTCTTCACCCTCGACGGGGTCGTCTGGCCGCCGCCGATCGAGCGCGTGCGGCAGCTCGCGGACGCGCCGCGGACGCTGAAGTCGCTCGTCGGCGAGGCGACCTCGGCCGGCAACGACGTGAACGACGTCCTCCGCGCCGTCCAGATTCTCGTCGCGGCGCACTTGATCGTGCTCGGGTGACGTACGTTCTCCTTCAGCGTCCGCCGCCGGCTGCGGCGCCGCCCGTGAAGGGCAGGATGGTCTTCAGGTCGTCGTCCGTGAACCGGAGCTGGAGGCCGAGGAAGTAGTCGCGGCGGTTCGCGAGGAACAAGTGATCGACGCCGCCGATGAGCCACAGGCGTCGCAAGAACTCGTAGCCGACCCAGAGTCGGTAGCGAGGGCGGATTTCCTCGCCGAAGCCGAAGAGGTCCTGGACGATCTCGAAGCGGTTCCGGAGGAGGTGCGTGTCGAGGCCGAGGCCGCCGGTCGACTCCTTGATGCCGAAGCGGCCGGTGAACGGGCCGATGCGGCGCGCGAACTGGATCGTGAAGCGGAACGCGTCGGTCGTCGACGTCGTCACCGTCCGGTACTGCGCCGGGTCGTTCGGGTTCGTCGTCTGGACGTCCGTCTGCGTGAAGCTCGTCTTGCCGCGCGGATCGTTGATGAGCTCGATGAGGTAGTACTTGTCCTCGCGCGGCTGGAGGCGGAGCTCGACGTAGCTCTTGATCGTGTTCGCGAGGAAGTTGTAGTCGGAGCGGAGGCCAACGACCGTCTGGAGCCGCCGGAGGCTGTCGACGTAGTCGTTCACGCCCTCGGCGACGCCCTGCACCTCGTTGATGAGCGCCTCGTCCTTCGTGAGGCGGCCGACGGTGCCCTCCCCGCGATCGATGCGCCCCGCGACGCTGTCGATGTGACCGAGCGCGCTCTCGAGGCTCTGCGAGGCGCGGTTCACGCGCTCGACGGTGTCGCGGAGCTCGCCGTTCTTGCCGTCCTTGCCGCCCTGCGCGGCGAGGAGCTGCTTCACGTCCTCCGTGATGACGCGCACGTTGACGAGGATCTTGTTGATCTCGGGCTCGTTCACGGACGTGATGCGGTCGACGTTGCGCAGCGTCTCGTTGATGACGGTGCGGTTCTCCCGGACGGTGAGGTTGATCGCCTCCGTCGCCTCGGCGAGGTTCTTCAACGTCGAGCGGAGGTTGTTGCCGCCCTCCTCGCTGCCGATCGACCCGGCGAGCTGCTGCGCGACCTTCTCGACGAGATCCGCGATGCGCCCGACGACCTCCTTGATGTCGTCGACGGAGCGCGCCTCCGGCATCGTCTCGACCTCGTCGCCGTCCTTCTTCAGCGGCTCGTGCGTGCCCTGGGTGAGGATGATGACGTTCTCGCCGAGGAGCGACGCGGCGCGGACGCCGAGCCGCGCGTCCTCGTAGAGCTTCACGTCCTTGCCGATCTTCACGTCGACGCGGGCGCGGCCGCCTTCGAGGCTGATCCGCTCGATGGTCCCGACGGGGATGCCGGCGATCGCGACGCGGGAGTGGGTGGCGATCCCGGTCGCGTCCTTCAGGTAGGCGTGGACGACGTACCCGCCGCCGCCGCCGACCTGTCTGTCGACGGTCCGGAAGACGAGGTACCCCGCGCCCGCCGTGACGACGACGAACAGGCCGATCTTGGCCGCCTGGGACACCTTCGCCATTTCGTGCCGCGGAGGTTAGACCAGAAAGCGCCCCGGTTCATCGGGAAAGCAGGGGTTCAGGCGGCCTTCAGGCGCTGAGATGCGCCGCGTCCATCCAGCGTCCGCGGGCGTAGACGAGCGCGTAGGTGACCGCGCTCACGACGTTCGTCGCCGCGACGCAGCGGAAGAGCGCGGGGAGCGTCCCCCCGAGGACGCCGAGCGTCACGAGGCAGAGCGGGACCTGGACGAGGAGGACCACGAACGCGTCGATCCCGAAGGTCGTCTTCGTCGCGCCCGCGCCTGCCATCGCGTTGCCCAGGACGATCCCGATGCCGACGCCGACGTAGGACGGCGCGACGACCCGGAGGTACTGGAGGGCGATCGCGACCGGCCCCGGCTCGTCGTCGAACACCCGGAGGATCGCCTCGCCGTAGGCGAAGACGAGGAGGACGAGGATCACGTTCGTCGCCGTGTCGTAGGCGGCCGTGATCCAGCCCGTGCTGCGGGCGCGCGCCTCGAGCTTCGCGCCGAGGTTCTGCCCCACGAACGTCTGAGCGGCGTTGCCCCAGCCCATCGCGACGAAGAGGGCCATGGTGTCGAGACGGAAGACGAGGCCCATCGCCGTCGTCGCCGTCTGGTCCGCCTCGGTCGTGAAGAACCGCGCCACGAGGGAGTTCACGAGGAGCATCGACGAGATGCGGAGGAAGAACTGCGCCGACGACGGCCAGGCGATGCGGACGATCTTGGCGAGCTCTTCGCGATCCGGCGCGCGCGCTCCCTTCGGCGGGAACACGTCGAAGCGCCGAGCGAGGACGATCACGTTCGGGACGAGCACGAGCGAGCGCGCGATGACCGTCGCCCACGCCGCGCCCATCATCCCCATCCGCGGGATGTGGAGCGCCCGCGCGATGGGGGCACCCCACCCGAGGATCGCCGGCGCAGGGCCGTCGCCGAAGACGAGGACGACGGCCAAGAGCATGTTCAGCGCGTTCCCGAGGACGAGGAGCGCGACTGGCGTCTTCGCCGAGCCGAGCGCGCGCTGCACCGACGTGAGCTGGAGGAGGAAGAAGATCGTGAACGAGCCGCCGACGACGACGCGGAGGTACTCGGTCGCGACGTCGGCGACCGCCCCCTTCGCGCCGATGACGTCGTGCACCAGGAAGCCGGCGCCGAGCCCGCCGACGACGCCGAGGACCACCGAGAGCGCGAGGACGACGATCATCGACTGCCACGCGGCGCGCTGCACGCCGGCGTGGTCGCCCGCGCCCTTCCGCTGCGCGAGGATCGCCCCCGTCGCCGTCGAGACGCCGAAGCTGATGATGGTGCCGAGGGCCGCGACCTGATCGCAGATGCCGATCGCGCCGACGGCGGCGCCGACCTCGCTCGCGGGGAGCCGGGCGATGAGCCAGGCGTCGACGAGGTTGAAGAGCGTCTGGAGCGCCATGCCCACGGCAAGGGGTGTGCCGAAGCGACCTATTTCCAGCACGAGACGGCCGTGCAGGATGCGGCTCGTCTGGGCGGCGCTGGGCGTGACCGTGGCGGCCATGGGTCGCGGCGTTCTGGCAGGTCTCGGTCGGCGCGTCAAAGTCGTCCCTCGCGTGAATCTCCCGCCAGGAGCCCCGTCTGAAGGGCGATGTCACCTCTCGCCCGCGCGCTCCCCGTCCTTTCGCTCGTCACCTTGGCTTCCTTCGCTTCTCTCGCGTGCACCGCCGAGACCTCGGCGCCCGAGGCCCCCCCGGCTGCGACGGAGTCGACGCCGGCCACCCCGGCGGAAGGGGAGACCGACGAGAGCTCGCCGACACCGTCGGCCCCCGCGACGCCGGAGGCCCCGAAGGATCTCGCGCAGGTCGTCTTCTCGGGGGCCTTCACGTCGGTGGACGTGCAGTACGGCCGCGCCGGCAAGTTCATCGTCCTCGACATGAAGGGCGAGAGCGGTCGCCTCACGAGCTCGGATCCGTCCGTCGGCCCGGCGCTCGTCACGACGGTCACGGACTCGACGACCTACGAGCTCCTCTTCCCCGAGCTCGGCGCGTGTGACGCTCCGCCGAAGCTCACGTTCGAGGGCGCGACGATCAAGGTCGCCCTCTCGCGCGGCGGCGAGCCGAACGGCACGATCTCCGGTTGCCACTTCCTCGCCCGTTACGTCGACGCGCCGGACGGGGGCTTCCAGGCGCGCCTCGAGAACGTCGTCCTCCGGGACGGACGCAAGGTGAAGGAGCTCTTGATCGATCTGAAAGGCCCGCCGTCCTGACGATCAGCCGACCACCTTCGGCGGCTTCGCCGAGCGTGAGAGCGGGGCGAGGGGAACGCCGGCGAGCTCGCCCGGGACGAAGGCGAGCTCGATCTCTCCTTCACGGAGACGCACCTCCTCCCGTCGCTCGCGCGACTCCTTCACCCACGCGTCGCCGTCCTCATCGTAGCCGTCGTCGCCGAGCACGGCGCACACGGCCTCGAGCGCGAACGTGCCGCGCAGCGTCGCGCGCAAGGTGGGGGGAAAGAATCGCTCGAGGATGCCACCGAGCTCGTCGCGCTCCGCGTAGCGATCGACGCGCATGACGCGCACGCGGGCGACGCGGGACACGACGGCGAGGAGCGAAGCCACGCCCGGAAGGAGCGTCGGATCGCGCGACCACTCCGACGGCGGCGGCGAGGGGATGACCCGCATGCCGCCGCCCCACGCGCGAGGCTCGACGAGGGCGACGAGGAGACGAGAGGGGAGGGGACGCGTCGCGACCGTGAGCGCGCGCTCGCGCTCGTCGACGAGGATCGCGACCGCTTGCGGATCTTCGGCGGCAGGCGTGACCGGGATCGTCGCGCCGACGTCGTGCGACGAGGACGGGGTGACGCGGAAGCCGAGCGCGCGCGCGGCGTCTACGGCTCCTTGCGCGAGCGCTTCGGGCGGCGTGTCCCCGGCGAGCGCGAGCACGTGGGCGGCGCGCCGACGTTCCCCTTCTTCCGTGAACTGCTCCTCCCAGCGGTAGAGCCTGGTGCCGTCCAGACCGAGCGCATCCAGGAGCGCACGGAGGTCCGGCCATCCCGCGGGCAAGGAGGTGCTCGGCTTCGCGCCGCTCATGATCTCGTGATCCTAGCGCCGCTCGCGCTGCGACACGCACGCTTCTCTCTGCCCTCCCCCGCGAGCCGGAGGGGCGGAAATCTGTCAGGATGCCCGAGAGGTACCGGGCGCGCGCAGTTGCCTCACCGGCGCTCGAAGGGGTAAAGAATCCAGATGACGGACGGCAAGGATCCGCCGGGGGGGCGTGAGCCCGCTCCGGCGACGTCGCCGATGTTCGAGCGCCCCACGCGGCGCGAGATGTTGACGCGTCTCGGCGCGGCCACCGGCGTGCTCGCCGGCGCCGCCGTCCTCGGACGCGCGGTCTGGGACAAGGGCGGGTTCGGCGCGGCGACGTCGACGGCCGTGAGGCAGGTGCGCGACTACCGGTTGCACGAGGCGCGTCCGGAGCTCGCCGAGCTCGCCGTCGCGCGCGCGCGCGCGGAGGAGGCGGTCAGCGCCGAGACCCTCGTGCGCCGCGCCGTCGACGCGATGGGCGGCATGAAGCGGTTCGTGAGCCGCGGCGACGTCGTCGTCGTGAAACCGAACATCGGCTGGGACCGCATGCCGATCCACGCGGCGAACACGAACCCCGACGTCGTCGGTGCGGTCGTGCAGCTCGCCTACGAGGCGGGCGCGAAGAAGGTGGTCGTCGCCGACGGCTCGTGCAACGAGCCCGAGCGGTGCTTCCAGCGCTCCGGCATCTGGCGGAAGGCTCATGCCCTCGGCGCGCACGTCGTCCTCCCCCAGGAGCATCGCTACCGGACGACGCGCCTCAAGGGCGAGGTCCTCGACGAGTGGCCCATCTTCACGACGCTCGTCGACGCCGACAAGGTCATCAACGTCCCGGTCGCGAAGCACCACAACCTCGCGAAGTACACCGCGGCGATGAAGAACTGGTACGGCGTCCTCGGCGGTCGCAGAAACCGTCTCCACCAGAACATCGATACGTCGATCGCCGATCTCGCGACGTTCATGCGCCCGACGCTCGTCGTCGTCGACGCGATGCGCGTGCTCATGCGGAACGGCCCGCAGGGCGGCAACATCGACGACACGAAGGTCATGAACACGGTGTTCGCCACCGTCGATCAGGTCGCCGCCGACGCGTTCGGCGCGACCCTCATCGGCCAGCACCGCGACAACCTCCCGTACCTGAAGATGGGCCACGAGCGCGGCCTCGGCACCATGTACTGGGAGCAGCTCAAGCGGAGCGACGTCTGATGGCGAACGCGCCGCCGCCGCCGAAGGCCGCCCAGAACGCGACGACGCCCCACGCCGGGGTCGTGCTCGACGCCGCCGCGATCGACGCCGCCGCGCGCCACGATCACGATCACGATCACGATCACGCTCACGCCGCCCCGATCCCGTGGCTCACCGGCGACGTCGGCGCCGTCCGCCCCCTCGACCAAGATACGTCCTGGTCTCCTCTCCCCGTGCCCGTGCCCGTGCCCGTGCCCGTGCCCGAGGCGCCCACCGACGACGTCGCGCGCCGCAAGGACGCCGCCCTCATGGCCGCGGCCGAGAAGGGCCGCATGCGCGAGCTCGCCGAGATGCTCGGCCTCCACCTCGCCGCCGACGGCGACGTCGCGGCCCCGCCCAAGGCGACGCCCCCCGCCAAGAAGAAGAAGCAGGACCCCAAGCTCCCGGGCTCCGGCATCCCCGCGCGCAAGTCCATCCGCGCGCTGATGTGGGTCCGGCGCGTGAGCCAGGTCGGCTTCCTCGGCCTCTTCCTCTACTTCCTCACCCAGACGGGCTTCCGCGGATCCTTCGCCGCCTCGGCCGACACCGTCGTGCGCCTCCCGTATCCGGTCGAGGCCTTCCTCCTCGCCGATCCGTTCGTCTCTGCGATGACCGTTCTCTCCACGCACACGGTCTACCGCGGCCTCCTCTGGTCGGTCGGTCTCCTCGCCCTCACGCTCGTCTTCGGGCGCGTGTTCTGCGGTTGGATCTGCCCGTTCGGGACCCTCCACCACTTCTTCGGGTGGATCCTCCCGTCGCGGAAGGGCCGCGGCGCGGCGCGCGTCGAGGCGAACCGCACGCACACGTACCAGCGGGCGAAGTACTACCTGATGTACGCGTTCCTCCTGGCGTCGGTCGCCGGGAGCGCCATCGGCGGGCTCTTCGATCCGATCTGCGTCGCCGTCCGCGCGATCGGCCTCGGCGTCATCCCGGGCGTCCAGTACATCGCGAGCCGCGGGTTCGGCCTCATGCAGGACGTGCCCTCGCGCCCCGTCCAGGCGGCGGGTGACGCCAGCCAGGACTTTCTCGCCCGCCACGTCTGGCAGGCGCACCAGTTCTACTTCCACCAGACGTGGCTCATCGTCGGGCTCCTCGTCGCGATCCTCTTCATGAACCGCTTCATCCCGCGGTTCTGGTGTCGCGTCCTCTGCCCGCTCGGCTCGTTCCTCGGCGTCTTCGCGCGCTTCGCGCTCTTCGGCATGGAGAAGGACCATGCGAAGTGCACGGACTGCAACCTGTGCCTCGTCAATTGCCAGGGCGCCGACAGCCCCCAGGGCGGCGTGAAGTGGCGCCAGGACGAGTGCCACATGTGCCTCAACTGCGAGAACGCGTGCCCCGAGGACGTCATCAAGTTCCGCTTCCTCCCGAACCGGAAGAGCGCGACGACGGTGCCCGATCTCCAGCGCCGCACGCTCCTCGCGACGACGGCGGCCGGCGCGGCGTTCATCCCGGCGGCCCGGATCGCAGACTCGCTCGACGTGAACTACCACGCGAAGGTCATCCGCCCGCCGGGTGCCGTCGAGGAGCGCGCGTTCCTCGAGCGCTGCATCCGCTGCGCGGAGTGCATGAAGGTGTGCCCGAACAACGCGCTCCACCCCGCGATGTTCGAGTCCGGCATCGAGGGGCTCTGGACGCCCATCCTCATCGCACGCATCGGCTACTGCGAGCACTCCTGCGTGCTCTGCGGCCAGGTGTGCCCGACGGGAGCGATCCAGAAGATCACCGAGAAGGAGAAGCTCGGCCTGGGCGTCCCGCCCGTGAAGATCGGCACCGCCTTCTACGACCACGGCCGTTGCCTGCCGTGGTCGATGCAGACGCCCTGTATCGTCTGCGAAGAGTTCTGTCCCACCTCGCCGAAGGCGATCTGGGTCGAAGAGGTCGACGCGCCGATGCGCGAGAAGGTCGCGGGCCCGAACGGCGAGCAGCCTGCGATGACGACCGTTCATCTCCAGCGCCCGCACGTCGATCCGAGCCTCTGCATCGGCTGCGGGGCCTGCGAAAAGGTGTGCCCCGTCCAGGATCAGCCGGCGGTCTACATCACGAGCGTCGGCGAGAGCCGCTCGAAGACCAACGTCATCCTCCTCGAGAACACGAACTACAACCAGAAGTCCTGACGAGCTCCGGCTCGGCCCTCACCCGGCCGCGGAGTTGTTGCCATGTCCGAAAATGGCCAGACGAGGCCGTCGCCGCCGCCTATGAAGGAGGCGTGACGCTCGATCCGGACGCCTGCTACGAGGCTCTCCTCGCCCACGATCCGCGCTTCGACGGCGCGTTCTTCGTCGGCGTGAAGACGACCGGAATCTACTGCCGCCCCGTGTGCCGGGCGCGCACCCCGCGCCGGGACCGCTGCGAGTTCTTCCGGCGCGCGGCGCTCGCGGAGCGAGCAGGCTTCCGGGCCTGCTTCCGCTGCCGCCCGGAGCGCGCGCCGGGGAGCGCGAGCGTCGACGCCGTCTCCCGACTCGCGCGCTCGGCGACGCAGCGGATCGAGGAGGGCGCGCTGAACCGCGGGAGCGTCGCCGATCTCGCCGCGGCGCTCGGCGCGTCTGCGCGGCATCTTCGTCGTGCGATGCAGGACGAGCTCGGCGTCGGTCCGATCGAGCTCGCCCTCTCGAAGCGGATCGCGCTCGCGAGGGAGCTCCTCCTCGGCACGTCGCTGCCCGTGACGGAGATCGCCTTCGCCGCCGGGTTCGCCAGCGTCCGGCGCTTCAACGACGCCTACCGCGCGAGCCAGCGGATGACGCCGTCCGACGTGCGCCGGCCGCACGAAGCCGAGAGTCCCGACGGCCTCCAGGTGGTGCTCGACGTGCGGTCTCCGTTCGACCCCGCGCCTGCGATGGCGTTCCTCGCCGCGCGCGCCGTCCCGGGGGCGGAGGTGGTCTCGGGCGGCACGTACCTCCGCGCCTTCGCCGAGGGCGGCCGGACGGGCGTCGTGGCGATCCGCTCTGCCGAGGGGCGTGACGCGATCGTCGTCCTCGTGCCTTCGTCTCTCGCCCCTCTGCTCATGTCGATCGCGGCGCGCGCGCGGCGGATGTTCGACGCGGACTGTGACCCCGCACGGATCGGCGCGCACCTCGCGCGTGACCGGCGGCTCGCGAAGCTCGTTCGCGCGCGGCCGGCGCTACGCGTCATGGGCGCCTTTGAGCCCTTCGAGTGGGCGGTGCGCGCGGTGCTCGGCCAGCAGATCAGCGTCCGCGCCGCGCAGACGATCGCGGGTCGCCTCGTCGCGGCGCTCGGCGTCCCCGTCGCCGGAGGAGGGCTCGCCTGCGCGCCACGGTTCGCGTGGCCCGACGCGGCGCGGCTCGCCGCGGCGAAGGAGGAGACCTTGACGTCGCTCGGGCTCACGCGCGCCCGCGCCGCGACAGTGCGTCGTCTCGCGGGTGCCGTCGCGGACGGCAGCCTGGTGCTCGATCGGCACGCCGATCCCGACGAGACGCGCGCGGCGCTCCTCGCGCTCCCAGGGATCGGTCCGTGGACGGCCGCGTACATCGAGATGCGTGCGCTCGGCTGGCCCGATGCGTTCCCGGCCGGCGATCTCGGCCTCCGCGCGGCGCTCGGCGGCCTCGATGCCGCCGCCTGCGAGGCGCGCGCGGAGCGCTGGCGACCCTGGCGCGCGTATGCGGCGGCACATCTATGGACGGGACTCTCGGAGAGCGGGGTGACCTGATGACGACGACGAACGAGACGATCTTCATGCGCATCGCCACGAAGGTGGGCACCCTGCTGCTCGTCGGGGTCCGTCACGGCGGGCTCTCCGGCGTCTACTTCGAGGGCGCTCCTCACGCCGCGAGCGCCGTCCCGCGGGGTGCGCGCGAGGACGCGCGCGCGTTCGACGTCGTGCGCGCACAGCTCGAGGAGTACCTCGACGGCACGCGCACGACATTCACGCTGCCGCTCGCGCCGCGCGGCACGGAGTTCCAGCGCCGCGTGTGGAGCGCGCTCGCGCGGATCCCGTACGGCGCGACGACGACCTACGCCGCGATCGCGCGCACGATCGGCGCTCCGCGCGCCGTCCGCGCCGTCGGCGCCGCGAACGGACGGAACCCCCTGGCGATCGTCGTGCCTTGCCATCGGGTGATCGGCCGTGACGGCACGCTCACGGGCTACGCGGGCGGCCTCGAGCGGAAGCGCGCGCTGCTGGCGCTGGAGTCCGCCTCCGTGCGCTCACGCCTCGAGCACGTCGACCATGAGGAGGGCGTCGAGGTCGCGCGGGGGCCGCGGACTGCCGCTGTACTCGTCCCGGGAGCGCGCATCGCGGAGGAGCAGGCGCGCGCGCTCGCGCGCGTCCCGGAGGTGCGCGCGTAGGAAGGGCGCGAGCGCTCGCGCGAAGGCGTCGTCCGTCCCGTGCACCGCCGCGACGAGCGCTCCGACGCGACCGTGCAGCCCGTGGAGTATCTCCCGCAAGGATCGCGGCGCAGATCGCACGCACGTCGAACCAGAACACGATCGGGTGTTGCCTCGCGCCGGAACGCGTCGCGAGCTCGGCGAGGCGAGCGTCGACGGCGCTCCGGAAGCAGGCGCGGACGCGCGCGGGCTCCTGTCCGGCCGAGTACCGAGCGTGTGCCTCCGTCATCCGCGCGACGTGCTCGTTCAGCGCCACCCTCGCTCGTCCGTGCGTGCGTCGGGCGAGGCGTTCGAAGTGGCGGCCTTCGTGTCGCGCAGTCTGCCCGGTGCGGTGGTCGCGAGCGCGTCGCCGCGAGCTCGGAAGGTCTTTCGACCGGCGGTGCGGAGCCGCCGCGCCGCGAGCGCGAGGACCGCCGCGAAGACGTGCTCCGGCTTCTCCTTCTCTGCGGTCCGCACGAGGAGCCCTCGCGCGTGGAGGGCGTCGAGCATCGCGAGGTGAGAGAGCGCGTCGTCGCCCACGGCCCGCTCTCCGCGCTCGAGGGGGTGACGCTTGCGGTAGCGCTCCGGCGCGTGGTCGGCGAGCTTCACACGCGCGAGGATCGCGAAGCTGTCGGCCACGTTCACCAAGCCGAGCCTTGCGTCAGCGCCGGTGAAGAGGGTGCTCAGGTTCCAGAGCCACGTCGTGCGTTTCGAGTTCTTTCTCATGGCGTGATGCCCGTCAGGTCGCGATCGGCTTCCTCCGGATCTTCACGAGGTCGAGCGGTCGGTCTGGCGTCGCGTGCGCGGGCTCGGGTGCGTCGAACGCCTCGAGCTCGAGATCGAAGCTCGCGTTGTCGAACGGGTCCCCGGGCGCGGGGGCGCGGAGCACGAGCCGCTCGCGCTCGCCGCGCTCGCGCAACGTCCGCGCGCGGAAGTGGCAGTAGGGGTTGTTGCCCGGGCGTCCGAAGAACGCGTGGGCGGTGAACGTGCAGCCGCCGAGGCACGTCTCGCCGAAGGGGCAGGTCGCGCAGAAGCCCCAGAGTCCCGTCGCCGGATCGTCCACCGTTCGCTCGCGCGTGAACGCGAGCTCGGGCGCGTCGTTCCAGATGCTCGCGAGGCTCCGGTCCTTCAGGGTGCCGCCGACGTAGCTCGCGGTCTGGAGGGACGGGCAGCCCTTCACCTTGCCGTCCGACTCGATCCCGAGGACGTAGCGACCCGCCTGGCAGCCGACGAAGTGATCGGCGTCCGTCGCCTTCATCGAGCGGAGCAGGCCCTCCTCGGGACCGAAGTAGCCGAGGTTGTTGCCCGGCATGAGGAGGATCCCGTCGGTCCGCGCACGCGCCTTCAGCGCCGCGATCCGCGGGAGCAGATCGAGCAGATCGTACGGCTGGAGGATCATCTCGGGACGGTCTGCGGCGCGTCCGAGCGGCGTCGTGAGCTGCACCTGCCACGAGGCGATCCCGAGCCCGCGGAGGTGCTCGTAGAGCGGCTCGAGGTCGCCGCGGTTGAGGCGGTTCACGTTCGTGTTGGCGGAGACGGTGACGCCGACCTCCCGGAGCAGCTCGAGCGCGCGCGTCGCGGAGGCGAAGCTACCGCGCGCGGCGCGCATGAGATCGTGCGTCGGCGCGAGACCGTCGACGCTGACGCTCACCCGGGCGAGCCCGGCGTCCGCCATCGCGCGGGCGAGGGGAGCGTCGATGCCGCGGCCGCCCGTCGTCATCACCGGCGTGACGCCGGCCTTCGCGAGCGCGCGGACGATCTCGAGAAAGCCCGGGTGGAGGTACGCCTCGCCCCCGATGACGACGACCTCGCGCGCCCCCATCTCCGCGAGCTCGCGCACCACGTCGAGCGCCTTGTCCGTGTCGAGCTCGTCGGGCCGCGCGTCGCCAGCGCGCGAGCCGCAGTGCGTGCAGGGCTGGTCGCAGCGGAGCGTGAGCTCCCAGACGACGTAGGCGGGGTGGTGGTCGACGGCGAGATCGAGGCGACGGGTCATCGGGCTCCCCTCGTCGATGCAAGCGTGGAACCGCTCCTTTCGGAAGCAGATCGTGCGAGGCCCCGAGAGAAGCCCCTG
Source organism: Polyangiaceae bacterium (assembly GCA_022842465.1). Classification (GTDB taxonomy): domain Bacteria; phylum Myxococcota_A; class Polyangia; order Polyangiales; family Polyangiaceae; genus Labilithrix. The sequence continues at coordinate 27,721 of JALHPN010000052.1, forward strand.
ACAGACGCGTCAGGGGGGAGGCGGCGAACGTTCACTCTCGGACGACGATCGCCTTGCAATCCAGGGCTCCCGCGCCGGCACGGAAGGTGCTTTTCTCGATGGTCATGACGCGTGCCCGTCTCGACCCGTGTGCCTCGTGCAAAGGCTTCGTTCCCTCGCGCGCGACGGTATGCCCGCACTGCAAGGTTGCGCGGAGCGCGAGGGCCGGGGTCTTCGCGCGGCTGCACCTCTCCGCGCTCGGAGGCGCCGTCGGCGGTGGGGCCCTCGCGGTCACCCTGATGGCCTGCTACGGCATGGCGCCGGGCGACTACGACGCCGACGACCCGGACGCGCGGAGCCTCGCGGACGCGCAGGTCGGCGATTCCGCCGCCTCGGATGCCGGACGCGACGCCGCGAGGGACGCCGATGCCTCGGATGCGCGCACCGACGGCGGGGAGGAGCCCGACGCCGGTGACGCGGAGGCCGACGCTGGCCCCTGAGCTCGTGATACGTCTCGATCGATGGCCCGATCGCGACTCGCCTCGTGTTCCTCGTGCAAGGGGTTCGTCCCCGCGTCGGCCGCGCTCTGCCCGAGCTGCAGGGCCCCGCAGGAGACGAGCGCGCTCGCGCGTCTGCGCCTCGGCGTCCTCGGTGGCGCGCTCGGCGGCGGCGCGCTCGCCTTCACGTTGATGGCTTGCTACGGCTGCCCGCCTGGCCAGTGTGGCGGTCCTCCGCGCGAACCTGACAACGGCCTCGGCGACGGCGGCGCGAACGAGACGGCGCCGATCCCGATGCCCGAGCCTCCCGTCACGAAGGACGGCGGCTGATTCAGCGTCGCGCGTGGCGCGTCGTCGCCGTCCGCTTCGCCTGGCGCGCGCGTTCGGTCGCGAGCACCTCGGAGAGGCGCTCGCTCCTCTCCTCGAGCCAGGCGTCACCGACGTCCTGACCGGAAGAGAGCCAGCGGAGCTCGTGCTCGCCGAGCGCGACCTCGAGCTCTTCCTTCGTGGCCGCGCGGACGTCGGCGTAGTGCCCCGACGTCCCGCACGTCCGCGTGCTCCACCGCCAGCTCTCGAGGAGGAGGCCGCCGGGCGCGGCCGGCAAGGGGACCTCGTCCACGAACGAGCTCATGCCCACCGGCGCCTCGAGCTCGACGCTCGACACGGCGACGAGGCTCGCGGTCGCGGAGGGAAGCTCGAGGAGCGTCGCGGTCCCGGGCGCCACGGCGCCGACGAACCTCCCGTCGCGGTCGACGAGGACGGTGCTCGCGCTGCCGGAGCACGCGCTCCGCGGGAAGACCACGAGCAGCACGCGGGTGGACTCCGACCGAGGCGCGGTGCGCGCGAGCTCGAGGTAGCGGCCGTCCTCGGTGTGGACGGTCGGGGCGCGCGCCACCATGCCGGGCGCGTCGGCCGGTGCGACGCAGCCCGCGATCCCCGACGTCGCGGCGAGCGCGAGCGTGAGCACGATCACGGCGCGTGAGCGAGCGGCCACGCGTCCGATCGTAGCTCACCAGCGGATCGTGGTCGCGCGGATCGTGACGTCGCCGTCCTGCGTCGTGACGGCGCGCACCGGCCGCGCACGCGCGATCGCGCTCGCGCGAGGGCTCGCGTCCACGCCCGCGGTGCGATCGAGGACCCGCGTGAGCGTGGGGGCGAATCGCGTCGGCATGGACATCGTGACGCCTTCGGCGGGGACGCCGTGGAGGACGACGAGGCCGCGGACCGGCCGCACGTGCTGTCGCCCGACCGCGAGCGACACCTCGTCGCTCGCGAGCTCAAGGATCACCACCTGCGCGCCGCGCGGCGATCGGACGTGGAGCCGCGTCTCACCGCCTTCGGCGCCGAGCACCGTGACCGCGGGCGGCGGCAGCGCGAGCGTCGGCGATTCCCGTGCGGGCACGGCGAGGCCGCCGGTGAGCGGCGACATCGTGCGTCCGGCCGGTCCCGCCACCGCGACCATCTCCGGCGGAGCGTCGCCCCACGGCATCGGGCCCCACGAGGGCGTCGTCATCACCCACGACGGGCCGTCGTCGTCCTGGCGCACGACCACGTTCACGCGCTGGGGCACCTCCGCCGAGAACGGAGGGACGAGCACGGCGGCGATCGTGCCGACGAGGAGCAGCGCAGCCGCGAGGACCGTCGCGACGACCCGTGGTCGCGGCGTCGGCGGATCGAGCAACGAAGCGAGGGGGAGCACGACGAGCGCGACGGGCAGCGCGAGGACGGGCGGGGCCAGCGTCCCGAGCACGAGATAGAGGGGCCAGACGAGCGGCAGCCAGAGGAGCGCCATCGACACCGTCGTCGCCGCGCCGGCGAGCTCGTGACGACGCCCGAGCGCGAACGCTCCTGCGACGAGCGCCGGTACGACGAAGAGGTGGCTCGCGCCCGGCGCGATCCCCGCGACGGCGACGCCGAGCGACGCGAGGAGGAGCGACACGCCGGCGAGACGATCGGGCGCCGTCACGCGCGCGCCGGCGACGCAGAGGACGAGGAGCACGGATCCCCCCGCCGCGAGCTGCACCGTCGCGAGGAGCGGGGTCGGATGCGCGATCCACGGCGCGGGCAACGCGCCCAAGAGGCGGAGGAGCGCGCCGATCGCGGCCGGCGCCGCGAGACCGACGAGGAGCGCGCCGAGCGACAGGAGCGCCGCCTTCGCGATCGCGAGCGAGAGGGCTCGCCGTCTCGCGGCGAGCTGGAGGAGGAGCGCGGACACGGCGAGCGGGAGCGTCCAGCTCGCCGGCCACGAGACGATCCCGAGCCCGAGGACGTCGAACCAGACCGCATCGGCGCCGCGCGGGGGAGGGGAGGCGTTGCTCCCGAAGGCGCGCGCCATCGCGAGCGCCTGCTCGCCGCCGTGCTGGAGCGTGCCGACGTCGACCTCCCCGACCACGTCGCGCGCGGTGTGGTAGCGCGCGACGCCCGCGATGTTCCCGAAGTTCACGCCCCGAGCCCGCCCGCGGAACACGGAGAAGTCCGTGTCGTTCGGCATCCGCCGGTACACCTCGGCGAAGAGCGACGACGTCACGGGCCGCCGGAAGCTCTTGGCGGCCGCGTCCACGATCGCCTGCGTGCCGGCGAGGCCGCCCTCCACCTCGAAGAGCATGCTGGGGCCGCTCGGCCCTCGGGCGTCGACGTTGACGACGGCGTCGATCTCCTTCGCCATCGGGTGGTCCGTGGCGAAGGCGAGCGCGCCGAGGAGGCCGGCCTCCTCCCCGTCGGAGAGCAGCACGACGACGGGGCGCGCGAGCGGGGCGCTCGCGCCGAGCGCGCGCGCGACCTCGAGGAGCGTCGATGCGCCGATGCCGTCGTCCCCCGCTCCCGGGCCCGCCGCGACGGAGTCGAGATGGGCGACGAGGAGGAGCGCGCCCGCGTCTCGGCTCGTGCCGTCGCGTCGCGCGACGACGTTCGTCACGAAGCCGCAGATCCCGCGTCCGTTGCAGGCCGAGCCCGCCCACGCCTCTGCGCGGAAGCCCGACGCGGTGAGATCCTCGATCGCGACCGCGCGCGCCCGCGCGAGCGCCGCGGAGCCCGTGGTCCTCGGCGCAGCGTCGCCCACGAGCGCGACCAGACGCGCGTACGCGCGCGCCCCGCTGAACGTGCCTTCGGGCGCGCTCGCGGGGAGCGGGGCGGGCGGGGACCAGCGGACGAGGCCGGCGACCGCGAGGCCCACGACGAGCACCAGCGTCACCGCGAGGGCACGCACGCGCATCGTCCCGCCCATCGCGCCCCGAGGAGAGCATGGCTCCTTCTCGAATTGTGAAGCGTTCCCGTTGGTTCCGTCTCCACCCCAGCGAGGTCCGGTGGATCCCACGTTCCTCGGATCATCCCCCGCGGTGTCCAGTCGGCGGGGTGTCGAGTCCGCAACTCGCTGACTTCCCTGACGACGTGGGAATCCCGCCTCGCGGCACACGAGGTGCTGAGAAGGCCTACATCATGCGCTCTCTCGTCCTCCCCCTCCTCCTCGCCCTCGCTCCCTCTGCATTCGTCGGCTGCGCCCCGGCGGAGGAGGACGGTGCCGACGAGGGATCGGCCGCGGTCAGCAGCGCGGACGTGAAGGACATCGGGCACGCGATGGACGGCGTCACGAACGCCGCCGTGCTCGCCAAGAACGAGGACGCGCTCGCCGCGAAGCTCGCGGTGGTCGACGGCGCCAAGAGCGGCGACACCCTCGACGTCAGCTACTACATCTTCTCCGACGACGAGAGCAGCGCGCTCTACGCCACGCGCCTCGTCGAGGCCGCGAAGCGCGGCGTGAAGGTCCGGATCCTGCTCGACTACCTCACGAACCTCACGCGCTACCACTTCTTCAAGGCGATGCAGGACGCGGCGGGCGGCGCCTCGAAGATGGAGCTCCGCTTCTACAACAAGCCGAACGACAACATCACGTCCGACGTCCGCTACCTCGTCACGCCCTGCACGATCGCGGACAAGCCGATCACGGACCCGGCGTGCACCGCCGACCGCCGCGCGAAGTCGACCTCGCCCGAATCGGAGGCCAACGCGCGCCTCTTCCTGACGGGCCTCTACAGCAAGAACGCCGCGGCGCTCCAGATCGCGATGGGCGCCGTCATCCAGCAGTACCAGGCCGCGGCGACCGCCGGCGGCGAGTCGAAGCCCGAGGACCGCGCGAAGGCGCTCGAAGCCTTCAAGCTCGTGTTCGACGCGAAGGTGAAGGGCGACGTCAGCGCCATGCTCCTCGTCTTCCTCGCCGGCGACAAGCTCGCGCCGATCCACAACGTCTGGTCCGCGCTCATCCCGGAGGCGGGCACCGTCCACAAGCGCGACTGGCAGCACCTCACCGACTTCACGCACCAGAAGATCACGCTCGCCACGCACGGCGACGGCACCGCGGACATGGTCACCGGCGGCCGCAACGTCGAGAACTCCTACCACCTCTCGGAGCTCCCCACGGAGCGCGAGGGCGCGTGGAAGAAGAAGTACGTCTTCATGGATATGGACTCGAAGGTCACCTTCCGGAACGGCGCGAAGGTCAAGTCGCGCTTCGAGACGGTCTGGGGCTTCGACGACATGGTCGCGAAGATGAACGGCGAGGTCGAGAAGCTCACGCCGGTCGACCTCCAGATCCCCGTCCTCGAGAACGGCCGCCCGACCGGCGCCACCGTCCCGGTCCTCAAGGCCTACACGTACGCCGAGATCGAGGCGGCCGCCGCGCGCTTCACGAAGGAGTACGCGAGCTACGACGGCAAGGGCACCCTCGCCATCAAGCACCGGGGCAAGGCGCTCGACCTCGCGGACAGCCAGTTCCCGCAGTTCGACATCAGCGACGCGAACGCGAAGTTCTACTACTTCGACAACGTCCACAACCCGAACGGGTCGCGCGTCTTCGGCACCGACATGGCGTTCGGGGCGGAGAAGTCGGCCGGCAAGCAGATCCAGGAGCTCTGGTTCCGCGCGGTCGCGACGGCGTGCGCGAAGGGCGACGGCGACAAGCGCCCCGGCCAGAAGGTCGAGATCGTCTTCCACAACGCGTACCTGATGCTCCCGGGCCGGCTCCAGCACCAGCTCTTCGACCGCACGAACCTCTACGGACGGGGCACGCGCTTCGAGTGCGAGAACGGCGTCTCGCAGGTGAAGATCATCACCAACTCGCGGGAGAGCACCGACCTCAACGTCGTGAACGTCTACAACGAGCCGTGGATGAAGCCGACGCTCGAGGCCGACCGCGAGCACGAGGGCGGCAACCGCTTCATCCAGTATCGCGAGTACAACACGAACAAGATCAGCACGCGAAACCCGATCTCCCGCTCGCTCCACGCGAAGGTCATGATCTTCGGCAACGACATCTACATCGGCTCGGCGAACGCGGACGGCCGCAGCCAGTTCATGGACACGAACAACGGCATCCTCGTCACGAACGCGCCGAAGCTCGTGCAGGCGTACAAGACCTGGCTCTCCGAGACGGTCGAGAAGGACTTCCTCGACCCGAACGAGGACCCGCGCGGCCTCCGCACGAAGCCGGCCGAGCAGGTGGCGAAGGAGAACGCGGACTTCATGGCCGCCGGCCTGAAGGCGCGGGAGCAGAGCGAGCTCGTCATCACGATGGCGCACAAGCGCATCACGGCCGACACGCTGGACATCTACGGCAAGGCGAAGACCTGCGTGCCCGCGTACGACAAGGCCTGCATCACGAGCATGGACCAGGTGCTCCAGGTCTTCTGAGCCTCCCCCCGCTCGACCCGAAGCGCGCAGTCCCCTCCCGGGGGCGGCGCGCTTCGCGGTTTTGGCGGGCGGAAGGGGTGCTAGTCTGCGGCCGATGATCGAGAACGACCGCTTCCTCCGCGCCTGCCGCCGCGAGCCCGTCGACTACACGCCGGTGTGGATGATGCGTCAGGCGGGCCGCTACATGGCCGAGTATCGCGCGCTCCGCGAGAAGCACACGCTGATCGAGCTCTGCAAGACACCCGAGCTCGCCTTGCAGGTCACGCTGCAACCGCTGCGCCTCGGGATGGACGCGGCGATCCTCTTCGCCGACATCCTGCTCCCCCTCGAGCCGATGGGCGCACCCTTCGAGTTCGCGAAGGGGGAGGGGCCGGTCATCCACAAGCCCGTGCGCTCGAAGGCGGATGTCGACGCGCTCCGCGTGATCGAGCCGCACGAGGGCCTCGGCTATGTCCTCGAGGCCATCAAGCTCATCAAGAAGGAGATCAAGATCCCGCTCATCGGCTTCGCCGGGGCGCCCTTCACGCTCGCGAGCTACCTCGTCGAGGGCGGCAAGAGCAAGGCGTTCGAGACGACGAAGAAGATGATGTACGGCGAGCCCGAGGTCTGGAGCACCCTCATGGGGAAGCTCGCCGAGGTCGTGCGCCGCTACCTCCACGCGCAGATCGACGCCGGCGCCGACGCCGTCCAGCTCTTCGACTCGTGGGTCGGCAACCTCGACGTGGACGACTACCGCGAGTTCGTGCAGCCGCACGTCTCGGGCATCCTGAAGGACATCGAGAAGCGCGGCGTCCCGGTCATCCACTTCGGCACGTCGACCCATCACCTCCTCGAGGTGCAGCGCGAGGCGGGCGGGACCGTCCTCGGGCTCGACTGGCGCACCCCGATCGAGGAGGGCTGGAAGCGGGTCGGCCACGACCGCGCGATCCAGGGCAACCTCGATCCGACCGTCCTCTTCGCGCCGCGCGAGGTCGCCGTGAAGCACGCGAAGCGCGTCCTCGACGCGGCCGGGAACCGCCCCGGCCACATCTTCAACCTCGGGCACGGGATCCTGCCCGGCACGCCCGTGGAGACCGTCCAGGCGGTCGTCGAGGCCGTCCACGAGCACTCGAGGCGGTGACGGCGTTGGGCAAGGCCGGAGTCGTCCTCGTCGCGCACGGGACCGTCGACACGCTCGACGATCTGCCGGAGTTTCTCACGAACATCCGGCGTGGCCACGCGCCGTCGGAGGAGCTCTTGCACGAGGTCCGACGGCGCTACGAGGCCATCGGCGGCCAGTCGCCCCTGAACGCGATCAACCGCGAGCTCGCGGCGAAGCTCGGTGCGCGCCTCGGCCTCCCCTCGCGGACCGCGAACCGCCTCTGTCGTCCGTACCCGAAGACGGCCCTCGAGGAGCTCGCGGCGGAGGGCGTCACCGACGTCGTCGTCCTCCCGCTCGCCCAGCACTCCGCGACGATCTACGGCGAAGCGGTGGCGGCCGCGGCGAAGGAGGTCCCGACCATCCGCCGCGTGGTCGCGGCGGCGAACTGGGGCCGCACCCCGAAGCTGACGGAGGCGTTCGCCGCGTCGATCCTCGAGGCGCTCGGGCCGCTCCCTGCGGGCGCGGCGGTCGAGGTGATCCTCACGGCGCACAGCCTCCCGGTCGCGGTCGTCCAGGCGGGCGACCCGTACGAGACGGAGGTGCGCGCGAGCGCGGCGGACGTCATGGAGCGCGTCGCCGCGCGTGCGGACGGGCGCGTGCGCCACCACGCGGTGGCCTTCCAGAGCCAGGGCATGTCGTCGGGCCCCGGCGGTCGGCCGGTCCAGTGGCTCGGTCCCGACCTCCGCGCCGCGCTCGAGGAGGCGAAGGCCCGCTCTGCCAGCCACGTCGTCGTCGCGCCGATCGGGTTTCTGGCCGATCACGTCGAGATCCTCTATGACCTCGACATCGAAGCGCGAGGGTGGGCAGAGGACCTCGGGCTCGCGTTCTCCCGGACGGCTTCCTTGAATGCACGAGACGCGATGGTCGAGACCCTCGCCACGGTAGCCGAGCCACTCCTCGCCCGCGCCTCGGACGCAGGGTAGGCATGAAGCGTGTCGTCATCGTCGGCGGGGGAATCACGGGCCTCGCGCTCGCGCACGCGCTCGAGAAGGCAGACGAGCCGTGTCGCGTCGCCCTCCTCGAGGGGGGGCCGCATCTCGGCGGCAACATCCAGACCGTCCGTCACAACGGCTTCGTCATCGACGCGGGGCCCGACTCGTGGGTCGCGACGAAGCCGCACGCGACGCGTCTCGCGCGGGAGGTCGGGCTCGGCGACGAGCTGATCGGGACGCGCGCCGACACGCGCAAGGTCTACATCGTCTGGAAGCGCGAGCTCCACCCGATGCCGGAGGGCCTCGTGCTCGGCGTGCCGACGGAGTGGAGGCCGATGGTCGACTCGTCTCTCCTCGACGTCGACTCGAAGCTGCGCGCCCTCCTCGATCTGGTCGTCCCGAAGAAAGACCTCTCCGGGGACCACGACGAGAGCATCGGCTCGTTCGTCTCGCGACGGCTCGGCGCCGACATCACCGAGCGCATCGCAGGTCCGCTCCTCGGCGGCATCTTCGCGGGCGACCCGGAGTCGCTCTCGATCAAGGCGTGCGTTCCGCAGTTCGTGGAGGCGGAGCAGAAGTACGGCTCGCTCGTGATGGCGATGCGCGCGCTCCGTGAGCAGCGGAAGAAGCAGGCGGCGGAGGGGGAGCGCGAGGCGAGCGCCTTCTACTCGCTGAAGCGCGGCCTCGGCGACCTCGTCGTGAACGTGGCGCACAAGCTCCGGGACGCCGAGGTGAGGACAGGGGAGTCTGCGGCCGCGCTCGCGCGGCTCGAGCCCGGGGATCCGCGCGGTCTCTGGGCCGTGACGACGTCGAAGGGCGAGACCCTCCACGCGGACGACGTCGCGCTCACCGTGCCCGCCCACGTCGCGTCGCGCCTCGTCGCGGACGTCGAGCCGTCCCTCGCCGCCGAGCTCGGCGAGGTAGGGTACGTCTCGACCGCGACGATCTTCCTCGCGTTCCGGAAGTACGACGTCCGCCACCCTCTCGACGCGGTCGGATTCCTCGTCCCGAAGGCAGAGGGTCGGCCGATCCTCGCGTGCACGTTCGTCTCGAGCAAGTGGGACCACCGCGCGCCGTCCGGGCAGGTGCTCCTCCGCGTGTTCGTCGGCGGCGCAGGGCAGGAGCACATCCTGCAGCGCGACGACGAAGAGCTCGTCCAGATCGCGCGGGAGCAGCTCCTGGATCTCCTCGGGATCGACCGGCCGCCCGTCTTCAGCAAGGTGTTCCGCTACGACAGGGCGAGCCCGCAGCCGACGGTGGGCCATCTCGTCCGCATGCGGCACGTCCTCGAGCACGTCGCGTCGCTCCCCGGGCTCCACGTCGGCGGCAACGGCTACGTCGGGACGGGGATCCCCGACGCCGTCCGGCAGGGTGAGGAGATCGCCGGCCGGATCGAGACGCTCCGCCGCTCGCGCACGACCGCAGCCTGAAGGCTTGCACGCCGCCGGCGGCGTGTCATGGAGGGGCCATGCTCCGCGCGGCGCGCTCTCTCCTCGCCTTCTCCTTCCTCGCCCTCGCGGCGTGTGGCACGGAGACGGGGGACGCGGAGTCGGTCGGGGAGGCTCAGGACGACCTCACGCAGCGCCAGGTCGTCTCGGTGTACGAGCGGTGGGAGGGGCGTCGTGACGCGATCGCCGCGAAGGTCGCGACGACGTACGGCGCTCGCGTCGAGGCGATGACCGAGGCGCAGTACGCCGCGTTCCTCGGCTCGCTCGATCTCGCCACCGACGACGGGCTCATGACGTGGGCGATGGCGACGGGGATGTCGATCGTCGCCCTCACGCGCTCGTCCGACTTCTTCTACTACGACGCGCACGTGCTCGACCCGACCGTCGCGCGGACGATGACGTACCGCGACTACTCGACGATGACGAGGACGCTCGACCCGGCGACGCGCCAGCTGTCCTTCACCGACAAGGCCGGCGTGCCCCTCCGCGCGCGCACGCTCGAGCTCGGCGCCATCCACGCGCTCGAGCGCACCGGCAGCGTGCAGTACATGGCCGGCGGAGGCGAGCATCGCCTCCACTGGCCGACGCTCACCCCCTGGGTCGCTCCGCTGTCCGCCGTCCCGAACCGCGCCGACATCGCGGCGACTCTCGCCTCGATGCCGCTCTTCCTCGTGAAGACGCTGCGCGGCAAGGCGATCTACCTCTCGACGGCGTCGGGCCGCAGCTATGCCGTGACGATGCCCGTCTCGAACGACGTCTATGCGCTCTTCGCCGGCATGATGCCCGGGGCGTTCTTCGAGGCGAACTCGCCGACGCAGACGCGCGAGACGCTCGTCCACGAGCTCTGCCACGTGCTCGATCACACGGTGCTCGACGACCGCTACGGCAGCGTCCTCCATCCCTACCGCTACCCGGCGCTCGTCGCCCTCGGGGCCGAGCGCGACGCGCTCTTCGAGCCGAGGCCGGCGAGCAAGACGAAGGGCTTCGTCTCGACGTATGCGACGACGAACGCACAGGAGGACTTCGCGGAGCACTGCCGCGCCTACGCGCGCGACAAGGCGGGCTTCACTGCCAAGGCGCAGGCGGAGGCGGGGCAGGGAAGCACGCTCCTCGCGTCGAAGCTCGCGTTCATGGAGAAGGTCTTCGCGACGTCGGCAGCGTTCGAGCGTGTCTCGGTCGCCGTCGCGACGGCGCTCGGCGGCGCGACCGACGACGCCGGCGGTGGAGGGGGCGACGGAGGCACTGCGACGAGCTGCGACGGCGACGCGACATGCCGGGACGCGGCCTGCCTCGCCGACCTCGCGGACGTCGCCGAGCCCGCACGCATCGTCACGGAGGTGACCGGGCGCCAGGCGACGTGCCGCGTGACGAGCGCGCCGCAGAGGGTCACCTACCAGGCGAGCTACTACTACCACGCGCCGCTTCGCTGCACGCTCGCGTCGCCCCCCAGCGCTGCCGTCGCCGCGACCTTCACGGCGTCGATGGCCGCGCGCGGCTATCACGGCTACAGCCTGGTCGCGGGCGAGGTCGCCGCCGTCACGACGTCGAGCGTCTGCGACACGTACTGAGGACGACGGAGCCGCGACCCCCTCGGGGAAGTCGCGGCCGTCCTCGCACGCGCCGGCGATCAGCCCTTCGCGCGCTCCCACGCGTGGCGGACCGCCATCTTCATGCGCTCCCAGGTGCCGGGATTCCGCGACTCCCATGTGCTCCGCGCGTTCGGCTCGACGTCGTCCCACGTCTCCCCTTGGAAGCGGCGGTCGCCGCGGAGCCCGCTGCCGAACGAGTACGCCGGCCTGTAGGCGTCGTAGTCGAACGAGCCGTCGTCGTCGCGCGTGGCGCGTCCCGCGAGCTCCCGGTCGTAGTGCTCGCGGAACCCGGAGTCGTCGCTCGCGGTCTGGCCTCCGAGATCCTGCACGTCCGCCTCGGTGCGGCGCAGCGTGTCCTCGATCGTCGCCGTGCGGCGCTCGGCGTCCTTCTTCAAGACGATCTCCTCGATGACGCGGGCGCGCTTCGTGACGACCGGGCGCTCCGTCGTCGCGGTGACCTCGACGGAGCGCTCACGGAAGAGGTCGTCGCCCGCGGTGACGGGGCGGTCGACCCGGCGCCGCTCGACCTCGACCCGCTCGCTCCGGAGCTCGACCTTCTCCTCGACCGGCGTCGTCTTCACGTGGGTCTCCACGCGGACGCCCCCGGCGGCCTCCGCTCGCTTGCTCACGTCGAGCTCCTCTTCGATGATCGGAACCGTCGCGCTGCGACCCGCCCGCTCCTCCCAGTCGCGCTGCGCGTTCGCGCCGCGCGGCGTCTCGATCCCGGCCGTGTCGTCTCGGACGTCTTGCCCCGCGTCGAGGTGCAGGTCGTCCGAGACGGCGTGCGACTGCATGATCTTCAACGCTTGAGCCGCGTGCTCGTCGTCGATGGATACGGTCTCCAGCGTGCACCCCTGACGGACCCCCTCGACGTACCGTACGGCTTCGCCGCGGGGGATCCCCATCCGCACGAGCGCGGCGGTGAGGAGATCTGGCGAGCTCCCGGCGGCCCCCGTGTGGAGGAACGTCGTGAGCGGACCGCCGGCCGCGACCTGACCCATCCCTGGAATCATCACGGCGTCGAGGCGGATGCCGGCGAGGTCGTCCAGTGACTCGCTCGAGAGCACGCTGATGTCTGCGTCGTGCGCGCCGACCCGCTTGAGGTCGGAGATGGTGGCGATGGCTTCTTGACGGTCCCTGAACAACCCGATCACTGTCTTCATGACTTCCTCCGCGATGCCGCATCGAGCGGCAGTCGTTCGACGTGGGCGTGCTCCTCGCGCACGGACACCCGTGCCGTGCGCGGCTCGACCACGCGGCGCTTCGTGACATGCACCTCCTCCTCGAGGAGCAGGCGCTTCTGCACGAACGCGACCTCTCTCACGACCGGAACGATGGTCGTGTCCCCCTCCACCCTCGTGCGCGGCGCCTCGTCGACGAACCGCGCGACGGGGACGTGCGTCACCTCGACCGTCTCACGGACGACCTCCGTCTCGACGTCCAGCTCGCGCTCGGTGACCCGCACGTCCGCGCGCACGCGGTCCGCGGGTTCGACCACCTTGTCGACGACCAACTCTTCCGCAGCGAGCGGGACGATGTGATCGCGTGACGAGGGCGGCGCGGGTGTACCCATCCGACGAGACTCCTTTCCGAGGACGGGTCGGAGACTGCATCGGACGTGCCGCGCGCGCGCGTGGTCGACCGGCGCGCGCGTGTCCCGCTCCTGCCTCGCGCCGGGGTGTCGTCACCGCGCGCCGTGGGCGCGGGCGCACGCCTGCCGCTCAGCGCTCGAGCGTCACGCCCCCGCTCGTGCGGAGCCATTCGCAGCGAGGGAAGCTGAGCCCCTCGCACGCAGCGCGAGTGGCCACGGCGACGAGGTCACCTGGCCCTATCGCCTCGCCTTCGAAGCGGCTGCGCACGCGACCACCGCAAAGAAGGGCAGCGGGCTCTCCGTCGGCGGAGCTCTCGTCGAGACGAAAGAGCTCGAGGTCCATCTCGACGAGATGCCGCGTGGGCTGCGAGTCATGGCCGCGCAGGACGCCGCGGACGACGAACGGGGTCGGGCGCGCGCCGCCCGGCCGATGGTGGACGCGACCGGGCGCGGGGAGGAGCCCCGTCTCGTCGCGGAGAAGCACCGCGACGTCGTCGGCCGCGACGACCGCGGCCGCGCACGAGAAGGCCTGCGCGGCGGGCGGCGTCTCGCCGGCCGCGAAGCGCTCGGTGCGGTCCCGGTAGGCAACCCACGTCGCGTCGCGATCGCGGATGCGGCTCCACGCGGTGAGGCCGTAGTCGATCCCGAGGACGCCCACCACGGCGAGGATCGCGAGCACGGGCCCTTTGCGGTTTCGCCTGGCTCGCGCCGCGGGGGCCGGAGGCGGGACCGTCGGCAGCGCCGCCGGGGCGAGGCTTCCGTGGGACTCGACCTGGAGGAGGTGCTGCGCGACGGCGGTGACGAAGGGCAGGAAGTGGGGCGACCGGGGGCCGAGGTGCGGATTGACCGGCGCGCGTGCGCCCTCGCCGAGTCGAACGGCGTCGAAGGGCATCCGCGACATCCGCGCGTACGTCTGCGCCTTCGCGCCTTCGCGCGCCCACTCGAGCGTGTAGAGGTGCACGCGCGCGCTGCCCGCGACGCGCGCCCAGGCGATCCAGAGCGGCTCACCCGTTCGTACCGGCGTAGGCATCGCGACCAGGAGCATCTCCGTCGACCTCCCGTCGGGCAAAGACCCCGCGGTGCGCATGAGGCGAAGATGCTGCTCCGCGCCCCCCTCCGCGGCGGCGTGAGCGACGTGCGCGAGGAAGGTGGGCGCGAGGGCCTCCTCGAAGATCGACGGGCTCGTGCGCCGCATGAGCTCGGCGGCGATCGACGCGACCCAGGCGCGCGGACCGACGAGCAGCTCGGCGGCATCCGCCGGGAGGAGGGGCAGCGCTTGCTCGCGGACGGAGGCGAGCTCGGCGAAGCGGCCCGAGAGGACGAGGTACGCCTCCAGGAGCTCGAGCGCCGCGATCACGTCCGCGGTCGCCGCCGCCGGCGCCTGCATGACGTGCTCGAAGGTCTCGACGACCGCACGCTCGGCCTCGGCCGACGGTCCCTCACGCTCCGCGATGCGCAGCCACGTCCGTCCCCGCAGGAGACCGAGGCGCGCATCGAACGGAGCCGGAGGCGAAGGACGCATCGCGCCTCCAGGTTCTACGCCATGCCGGGCGCTCTCCTCCCTTTTCCTGCGCGCGGCACAGGGACGCGTGAGGCCGTCATCCCGCAACCGTCACGCCCTTGCGCCGCGCTTGCGCCCGACCTGCCTCACACCCTGCGGTATGCAGCCTTCACGAGCGGCTTCTGCCACGCGACGAGCAAGGGCAGTGCGATCGGGACAAAGCAGCTCGTCGTCCCGAGCACGAGGACGACGGTCCCGAGCGTCCAGCCCCAGGGAGCGCGGGGCGCGAAGACCGCCGCGACGTGGAGCGCCGAAAGGAAGGCGAGCGGCAAGACGAGCGGCGTCGCGGACGAGCCGTGCGCGGCACGACTGACCGCGAGGACGACGAGGAGCACGGCGGCCGCGAGGTACGCCGCTGCGAGCGCGCCAGCATAGAGCCGGAAGAGCGCGACGGCGCGCGGCGTCGGGTCGGTCGCCCGCGGCGCCGCGTACACGTCAGAACTCGGCCGGGTCCGTGTACGTGCCGAACACGTCGCGGAGCACGTCGCAGACCTCCTGCTGGGTGCAGTAGGCCTTGGCCGCCTCGATGATCGGCGGCATCAGGTTCGTCCCCGCCTTCGCCGCTTCGCGAACGCCTGCGAGGCAGGCCGCCACGCGCTCGCCGTCGCGCGAGGCCTTCACGCGCTGGAGGTTCCCGACCTGGGTGCGTTGCACCTCCTCGTCGATCTTGAGGAGCGGGATCTTCGTGTCGCTCTCCCCCGCCGCCTCGTAGACGTTCACGCCGACCATGAGGCGCTCGCCCGCCTCGAGCTGGCGCTGGAAGCGGTAGGCGCTCGCGGCGATCTCCCGCTGCGGGTAGCCCTTCTCGACCGCGGAGACCATGCCGCCCATCTCGTCGATCCGGGCGATGTAGGTCGTCGCTTCCTTCTCCATCCGATTCGTCATCTCCTCGACGAACCACGAGCCGCCGAGCGGATCGATCGTGGATGCGACGCCGCTCTCCTCCGCGATGATCTGCTGCGTGCGCAGCGCGATCGTGACGGCCTCCTCGGTGGGGAGGGCGTACGTCTCGTCGAGCGAGTTCGTGTGGAGCGACTGGGTCCCGCCGAGGACCGCTGCCATCGCCTGGAGCGCGACGCGAACGACGTTGTTGTACGGCTGCTGCGCGGTGAGCGAGACGCCAGCCGTCTGCGCGTGCGTGCGGAGCTTCATGCTCTCCGCCTTCTTCGCGCCGAACCGCTCCTTCATGATCCGCGCCCACATCCGGCGCGCGGCCCTGAACTTCGCGATCTCCTCGAAGAAGTCGTTGTGGACGTCCCAGAAGAAGGAGAGGCGAGGCCCGAAGTCGTCGACGTCGAGCCCGCGATCGACGCACGCCTGCACGTAGGCGATGCCGTCGGCGATCGTGAAGGCGAGCTCCTGGGCCGCCGTCGCTCCGGCTTCGCGGATGTGGTAGCCGCTGATGGACACCGTGTTCCAGCGCGGCACCTCGCGCGAGCAGAACTCGATCATGTCCGTCACGATGCGCATCGCCGGCTTCGGCGGGACCAGCCACGCGTGCTGGGCGATGAACTCCTTCAGGCAGTCGTTCTGGACGGTGCCGCCGATCCTGTCGCGCGGGATCCCGCGCAGGTCCGCGAGCGCGACGTAGAACGCGAGGAGGACGATCGCCGGGCCGTTGATCGTCATCGACGTCGTGACCTTGTCGAGCGGGATGTCCGCGAAGAGGACCTCCATGTCTCGCAGCGTGTCGACCGCGACGCCGCACATCCCGACCTCGCCGAGAGAGCGCGGGCTGTCGGAGTCGTAGCCCATGAGGGTCGGGAAATCGAAGGCGGTCGAGAGACCCGTCTGCCCCTGCGAGAGGAGATACTTGAAGCGCTCGTTGGTCTGCTCGGGCGTCCCGAAGCCGGCGAACATGCGCATGGTCCAGAAGCGCGAGCGATACATCGTCGGCTGCACGCCGCGCGTGAACGGATACTCGCCGGGGAGGCCGAGGTCTCTCGCGTGATCGACCCGGACGTCGGCGGGGGTCAGGACGTCGGGGACCTCCATGTCGCTCCACGTCGAGAATCGCTCGCGGCGCTCCGGCATCTTCGCCTTGCTCTTCGCGAGGGGGCCCTTCCTCCAGGCCTCCGTCGCGGCGCGGAGGGCTTCGAGGTCGCCCGGCACCTCGCCGTGCGCGGCGAAGTCACCTCCGACGGGAACGGCAGGGGCGTGATGACCGTTGCCGTTCGGGCCGCGGGGCGCGGATTCGCTGTCCATGCGCGCACTCTAGTACAGGACGCCCTCCTGACCAGGCCTCCGTGGCCGCGGCGGGGAGCAGACGCGCCGCGTCAGAAGGCGAGCGCTCGCGTGCCAGAGAGCAGCGTCGCCGTCGCGAGGACGATCGCGACGGAGGACTTCACGCCGCGGTCGCGCGCCGCCGCCGCCGCCGGAGAGCGACGGCCGCCGCCACCGCTGCCGCCGAGAGCGCGGCGTGGGCGCC
>JALHPN010000053.1 GCA_022842465.1 Polyangiaceae bacterium
CCCCCGTCGGGCTCGCGCTCGGGGGGCCCGGCGCGTTCGGGTTCGAGCCGGGCCCGTTCGGGCTCGCGCTCGGGCTCGTGAAGGGCGCGCCGTCGCCGGCCCGTCGCGAGCGCTCGCCCAGGTCTTCACCGCGCGTCGACCCCTGCGGCCACGCGAACGGATCCGGCGGCGCCTCGTAGGGGACGTTACGCGAGCTCGGATCCCGGAGCATGCGGCCCGCGCCGCCGAGGTCGAGCCGTCGCCAGAGCCGCCCGTCGTGCACCTCGACCCACGCGTGCGCCTCGTTCGTGATCATGCGCGTCGGCAAGCGCAGGTGCTGCGCCGTCACGAGGAACGCGAACGCGCGATGGCGGCAGACGCCCTTCCGCGAGAGCGCGAGATCGAGGTAGATGTCCTTCGACGAGGTCGGCGGCTCCTCCGACTCGACGAAGCTCCGGAAGTAAGCGACGAGCTTCGTCACCACCTCGCGCGGCGGCTGTGACCGCGAGACGCCGAGACGCCCGGAGACCTCCGCGGCCGAGCGCGCGATCGCGGGAGGGAGCGCGTTCACGGGCAATAGCTCCGCCCACGTCGGGTTGCCGAAGTCGCCGCCGAACGTGGCGCGTGGGGCGGCGAGCTCCATGACGAGGCGAGCCTTCGTCGTCGTGTCTCCCTCGACGAACCAGTTCTCCGCGCCGTCGCGCGAGAGACGGACGGGGACGTCCTCGGTGCCGAGGCCGGCGCGCGCGCGGAGGACCCTCGCGCCCGCCCCGACGCTCGGGATGCGCACCTTCCGTCCGGGCGCGAGCTCCACGACCATGTCGGCGTAGAAGAGCTCCTCGTTCGGATCCGGGGCGGGGACGGACGAGACCGTCACCGTGGACGTGCGCGGGTCGTTCACGGACAGCGTGTAGTTGCCGTCGATCGCGTCGTAGGCGTTGAGCCGCTTGAACGGCGCGGTCGAGGGCGAGAACGGATCGTCGTACGGCAGCGTGTCGGGCCGACGCGTGTCGCGATCGGGGCGGAAGCTCCCGTCGTCGTTCCGGGCCTGCGGGGAGTACGGGCTCTCGCCCGCGCCGACGGGACGCGCGGGATCCGGCGCCGCGACGAGCCCGCGGGGGGTCTGGAGCGCGGCAGGGATGTCGCCGTCGAGGGCGAGGCCCATCGCCACGTCCTCGCGCGCGTCGGCGCTCACGGGCACGTGGAGGACGGGCGTCCCGCCGCGCTGCGCCCCCGCCGGCGGCGCGATCGCGAGCGAGACGATGGGGAGGAGGAGGAGCCAGCGACGCATGCGGGAGACCGAAGGAGGAGTGTAGGACAAATCGGGGGCACGCGAGTTCCCAGGACGGTGCGGGGGGGCGCGGTAGTAGAACCGTTTTTGCCATGCAGCGTCCCCCCGTGCTCTCGCTCGTCGCCCTCCTCGCTGCTCTCGTCGGCTGTGACGCGCTGAAGGGGAAGCCGCCGGCGAGCGCGGCGATCGACGCGGGCGCCACGTCCGCGCCGAGCGCGGCCGGGGACGCCGCCGCGGTGGCCGTCACCGGGTCGAAGCCGACGACGGGAGCCTGCGCGATCTCGCCGCCCGGGGGTGCGGTCCTGCCGGCGTCGGCGCGCGCCGTCGACGTCCGCATCGCCGGCGCCTCCTCGAGGTCGCTCGTGACGTGGACGGAGCCCTACGAAGGCAGCGGTGCGATCGGGGGGACGACCTCGGTCGCGCACGTCTTCGACGGGGCGACGTCCACCGTCGCGCCGCGCGTCGTCGTCGACGCGACGGAGTTCGCCGACTCGCCCCTCTCCGGCGCGGCGCCCGTCGTCCGCGCGGCGGAGCTCCTCGCGGTGAGCTGCTTCTACGGCGCGCCGAGCGGCAACTACCGCTGCAGCACGCGCGCCCCGGCCGTGGACGCGAAGCCGGTCCCGCTCCTCGCGTTCGGCGGCATCTCCGTCGGGGGCCCCGCGAAGCCCGGGATCGCGGCGCTGACGAAGGAGGAGGACGTGCTCCTCTTCGTCCCCGACACCGCCGGGCAGGGGCTCTTCGCGTTCTCGTCACGGGTGAGCGGCAAGAAGAAGAGCTACCCCTTCCCGTACACGCCTGACGACACGGGCAAGGCCGACGGGCTCTCCGCGGTGCCGGTCGGAGAGGACGAGGCCGCCGTCGTCTACCGCTTCCGGGGCGCGATCCGCGGACGGAGGGCCGGCTTCGACGAGGCGTGGAAGGGGAAGCCCGTCGACCTCTCGGCGAAGGGAGCGCTCGTCGGGGCGCCCGTCGCCGCCGCGGACGGCGCGAAGGTCGTCACGCTCTTCTCCCAGCGTGCGAAGGCGACCGACCCGTGGCGCGTCGCCATGGTCGAGTGGTCCGGCGACACGAACCTGAAGCGGTCCGAGCTCCCGACCGGCGCTCTCCCGGCGCAGGGCCCCGGCATCGCGCCGGCGAGCCAGCCGGGGTGCTTCCTCGTCTCCTGGGTCGAGGGCTCCGGGAAGACGACGGCGACGAAGCTCGGGCGAGCCTGTGATGGCACGATCGCGCCGGAGAGCATCACGACGCTGTCGACCGACGCCGTCGAAGGAGGACGCGCCTACCTCGCGACGGATCCCGCGGCGCCGGCGAACGCCTTCGCGGTATGGCAGGAGATCCCCGCCGGGAAGCCCGCCGAGCTCCGCGTCGCGAAGCTCGTCTGTCCGTGAGCTCCGCGGTCAGCGGATCGCGCTGCGGCTCGCGCCTGGCCCGGAGGGCCGCCAGCCGCCGTTCTCGTAGACCGTTCGGCCGTCACGGGTCGTGTACTGCGGCGCGGCCCACGCCGTCCCCGGGGGCGGGTTCTCCCAGTGCCCCGGAATCCATGCATACTGCATCCCTGTCCAGTGCCAGTACCCCGGCACCCAGGAGGCCTGCGGGCCCGGCGGAGGAGGGGGCTGCTCCTGGACCGGCGCGGGCGGAGGGCCGCTCACGACGACACCTCGCGCCGGCGATTCGGGCTCGTTCACCACGCACGCGCTGGCCGCGAGGCCGATCGCGGCCGCGATCGCGGCCGCGACCCTTCGAGCTCGTCGTCTCTGCGGAACCCCCGACCCCGTCATCGTCGCCCCCCTGGCGCTCGCCTCGCTGCGTTCATTCTGACCCTCACGGGGTTTTGCGCAATCTCGGCGCGCCCTGCGTGGTACGCGCGGTGCGGCGAGAGTGTTCCTCCGGCCGTCTGGCGTGCGCAGCCGGAGCACATGCGCGCACCCGCGATCCGCTATGCTGCGCGCATGCCGGCGCCCGCTGCCTCGCTCGTCACCGCTCTCGCGTCTCTCGAGCCCTCCGTCCGCGCGCGCCTCGAGCGCGCCGGGTTCGATCGCGATCGCTTCCTCGCGCTCGCCGCGTCGCTCACCGAGGGCGACCCCGAGACGCGGCGGAGGACCCGGAACACCGTGAAGGGTGAGGTCACCCCGCCGCGTCCCGGCGAGATCCTCACCGTCCCAGAGGAGGGCTCCCCCGAGCACGCTCGCCTCCTCGCGCGGGGAGAGGAGGCGCTCCGGAAGGGGGAGGTCGCGTTCTGCACGATGGCAGGCGGCATGGCGACCCGCATGGGCGGGATCGTGAAGGCGCTCGCGAAGGTCTGGGACGATCACTCGTTCCTCTCGCTCCGGCTCGCGGAGAATCGCGCCGCCAGCGCGCGCGCCGGGCGCCCCGTGCCGCTCTGGCTGATGACGAGCGAGGCCACCCACGTCGCGCTGAAGCAGGCGCTCCGCGACATGAACGCGCCGCCGCACGTCCGGCTCTTCATGCAAGACCTCTCGCTCCGACTGAACCCCGACGGCACGCTGTTCGTCTCCGACGACGGGCAGCCGAGCATCCACGCGACGGGGCACGGTGACCTCGTCGACGCGCTCCGGAGGAGCGAGCTGCTCGACGGGTTCCTCGCCGACGGAGGCAGGGCGGTGTGGATCACGAACGTCGACAACCTCGGGGCCACGCTCGATCCCGTCCTCCTCGGGCTCTTCCTCGAGACGCAGAAGGATGTCCTCACCGAGGTGTGCCGCAAGGAGGCCGACAAGGGCGGCATTCCGGTCCACGCCGAGGGCAAGCTGCAGGTCCTCGAGGAGTTCCGGCTCCCGGCGGGCTTCGACCCGAGCACGGTGGACGTCTTCAACGTGAACACGTTCCTCGTGCGCGCCGAGCCGCTCGCGAAGACACCCCTCACGTGGACCTTCTTCGAGGTCGAGAAGAAGGTCGACGGACGGAGCGCGATCCAGTTCGAGCGTCTCGTCCAGGAGATCACCGCCCAGATGTCCACGGCCTACGTCGAGGTGCCGCGCGACGGCGTCGCGTCGCGCTTCCTCCCCGTGAAGGACCACGACGAGCTCGCGAAGCGCCGCGCGACCATCGAGGTGGTCGCACGTGCGCGCGGCATGGTGTAGCCTCGGCTCCCCCGTGCAGTTCGAGTTCGTCCACGAGTTCGACATCCCGCTCGACGCGCTCGAGCTGGCCGTGATCTCGCCGAACCTGCACCAGGCGCTCGCCCAACGGCTGCCGAACATCTCGATCGTGCAACAGAAGGAGCACGTGCTGAAGGACAACCGGCTCGAGCGCGTGTGGAGCTACCGCGCGAACGTGCAGGTGCCGGCCTTCGCGCGCAAGCACGTCACGCCCGAGATGATGGCGTGGGACGAGCACTCGTCCTACGACATCCCGCGCCACACGTCGGAGTGGACGATCCGACCCCACGTGAAGCCGGAGTGGCGGAAGTACTTCGCCGCGAAGGGGACCTACGTTCTCGAAGCCCTCGGCAGCGGTCGCAGCCGCCGGACGGTGAGAGGGAGCGTCGAGCTCCACGTACCGCTCGTGAAGATGGTGGCCGAGAAGCTCATCGTCGCCGAGGTGAAGAAGACCTTCGCGGCGGAAGCCGAGACGATCCGCGACCTCGCGACGCTCACCTGACGAGGAACAGACTCCGATGCGTGCCCCTACCTTCTCGAGAGCCGGCACCGCTGCCCTGCTCGCCGCGCTCCCCGCGCTCCTCGCCTCCGTCCCGGGCGACGCCCAGGCGTCCGAGCCCTTCACGCCGCGCGCCGAGCGGATCCTGTCGCCCGGCAGGAGCGCCGCGACGGAGGACTCGGCGGAGGCCCTCGTCCTCAACCCCGCGAACATCGCGAACCTCCCGGCCCAGGAGGTGCGCTGGACGGGCGTGCTCTGCCCCGACACGCGCCGCGTCGCCTGCGGCCATGCGATCGATCTCGCGACGCCGCTCTTCTTCGGTCTCTCGACCGGCTTCCGCGTCGACTACGTGATGCCGCCGAGCGGCGTCCGCGGGCCGGGGTTTCCGTTCGACAGATCCGACTACGCGTGGGTCACGTGGGGCCTCGGCTACAAGCTCTCCGAGCGGCTGCAGGTCGGCGTCTCGCTCCAGGGGTCCTACTCGTCGAATCCGTTCGTCGACGGCCTCTTCGGGATCACGGCGGGCGTCTCGTACCGGCCGAACACGCACTTCGGCTTCGCGCTCGTCGCGCACGACTTCAACGGCCCGAGCAGCACCCGCGTCCAGACGCAGTATTCGCCGACGACGACCGCCGCGATCATGGACAGGTCGTACGTGGGCGCCTTCACGCTCCGCCCGTTCGGGACGCGCGCCGCGGAGCTCGGCGGCGAGCTCCGGTATTTCGACGGCACCGATTCGTGGCGACCGCGCGGCGTGCTCGGCATCGACGTCCCCGGGATGGGGCGCATCCGAGGCGACATCGAGGTGCAGGACGTCGCGAACGACGCGCGTCGCGGCGTGCTCGCCACGGCCGGCGCGGAGATCTATTTCGACAAGGTCTCCGCCGGCGGCGGAGCCCTCCTCGGGAGCGGGCTCGGTCGCGACGCGGACGTCGGCGGGTACGCGACGGCGTCGATCGCGGGATACCTCAGCCCGGGCGTGCCGCGGCCGGAGCGCGCGGTCTCGATCCGGCTCGAGTCGACGCCGGGCTCACGCTCGCACGTGCGGCTCCTCCGGCGGCTCTGGAAGATCGCGGAGGACCGCGAGATCCAGGCCGTCACGATGGTCGTCCGCTCCGAGATCGCGACCTCGTACGCGCACGCCGAGGAGCTCGCCGACGCGTTCCGCGTCCTCAAGGCGCGCGGCAAGAAGGTCGTCTGCAGCTTCGAGGACGCGGGGCCGAAGTCGCTCTTCGCGTGCGCGAGCGCGAACCGCATCGTCGTGAACCCCGCCGGCGGGATCCGCTACTCGGGCCTCCGCACGCAGCACATCTACCTGGCCGGGCTCCTCTCGAAGATCGGCGTGAAGGCGGAGTTCGTGCGCATCGGCGCCCACAAGAGCGCGCCCGAGCAGTTCATGAACGAGAAGGCGAGCGACACCGCGCGCGCCGACCAGGAGGACATGCTCCGCCAGCACGAGGCGGTCTTCGCGCGCAACATGGCGCTCTACCGGGGCATCCCGGAGGACCAGTTCCGCGCCGTGTCGGCGAAGGGGCCGTTCGTCGCGAGCGAGGCGAAGGACGCGAAGCTCGTCGACGGGTTCGCCTTCGACGACGAGCTCGATCGCGTCACGCGCGACGTCGTCGGTCGCAAGATCCGTTACGTGAAGCACGTGGAGGACACGCCGGCGCCGAAGACGTTCGGCCCGCGCGGGCGGGTCGCCCTCCTCTACATCGACGGCGACATCATCGACGGTCGATCCCGGAACGTGCCGATCCTCGACATGAAGCTCGTCGGCTCGTACACGATCGCCGAGTCGATCAAGCAGCTCCGTGACGACCCGAACGTCAAGGCCGTCGTCGTGCGGATCGAGAGCCCCGGCGGCTCGTCGATGGCCTCCGACGTGATGTGGCGGGAGCTCTACAAGCTGAACGCCGCGAAGCCGGTGATCGCCTCGATGGGCTCGATCGCGGCGAGCGGCGGGTACTACGTCGCGGCGCCGTGCCGTCAGATCTTCGCGCTCCCGCTCACGATCACGGGGTCGATCGGCATCTTCTACGGCAAGGCCGACGTGAGCGAGCTGCTCGGGAAGATCGGCGTGAACGTCGAGGTCCGGAAGACCACGCCGCGCGCCGACGCCGAGTCGCTCTTCCGCGGCTTCACCGAGGACGAGAAGGTCGAGCTGAACCGGAAGGTTCATCAGTTCTACGACGTCTTCCTCGACCGCGTCGCGCAGGGGCGCCACATGACGAAGGAGCAGGTCGACGCGGTCGGCCAGGGCCGCGTGTGGGCCGGCCAGCAGGCGCTCGATCAGAAGCTCGTCGATCACATGGGCGGCCTCCGTCACGCGCTCGCGGCGGCGCGCGACGCCGCGCACCTCCCGGAGGACGCGCCGATCGTGGAGTACCCGCCGGTCGAGAAGAGCCTCTTCGACGTCGCCCTCGGCCTCGCCGGCTTCAAGGCGGGCTCGGGGATCCCGATCGAGGGCGTCCCGGTCCAGGTGCGCGAGGTGCTCCGCAGCGTGGCGCCGCTCGCGTTCTACGGCGATGGGCAGGCGCTGGCGCGCATGGAGTGGGTCCCGGTCGAGGACACGATCGGCCGCGACGAGGAAGACGCGTTCTAGGCTCGCGGCCCGAGGAACCGACCCGGTTCGCACCGCTCGGAGCGCGCGTCGTGGACTGCGAGAGATCGCGCGCCGTTACGGGCAGCACGCAAGGCTCGCGCCGCTCGACGCTTTGCAACGACGCATGGGGGGGCACGTCTATCCGATGTGGCCGCATTCGGTAAGGCGTCGGTGGCGTTCGGCGTGGCGGTGGCACTCGCGGGACTCTGGACGACGTACCACCGCGCTGGCGGCGCCGAAGAAGACGACGAGACGGAGCTGGCGGTGCCGATCATCCTGCGCGGCCGCGAGACGGCATCCGACCCCGCCGTCGTGAAGGTCCAGCGCCACCACGGGCGGGGCGGTCTGGGCGTCTGCACGGGGACGCTGATCGCGCCTCGCTTCGTGCTGACGGCGCGACACTGCACCGGGAGCGGGCGGCTCGAGGTCCTCGTCGACGAGGGAGCCCGTCCCGCACGCATCGCCGTCACGCGCACCCACGTCGACCGGCCGACGGGGCGGAGCGAGGGCTCCGGTGACATCGCGGTCCTGGAGCTCGCCCGCGCAGCGAGCGTCTCGCCCATACCGGTCAACCTCGACACGCGAGCTGCCATCAGCGTGCGTGACGCACGCGTGGTCGGCTTCGGCCTCACGGGATCGCGGTTCGAGGACGAGAAGAAGCGCACGGTCGAGTTCGCGAGTCGAACGACGAGCGAGTTCATCGAGTCCGATCGGAGGGGGGTCGTCTGCTACGGCGACTCTGGAGGCCCGACGTTGGCGATGATCGACGGACGCGAGCAGGTCGTGGCCGTGACCTCGCACATGACGTCGACCCGGTGTTCGAATGGTCGAGTGCGGTCCGTGCGCACCGATCGGCATCGCGCATTCCTGCAGCCGTTCCTCGACGCGTCCGTCCCCCCGCCCGCGCTCCCCGCACCGCAAGCCAAGATCGATCCTCCCTCCGCGCCCGCGCCCGCGCCCGCGCCCGTGCCGTCTCCGCGAGCTCTCCCGCGCCCGCTCCCGCCCCCCGCGCCTCGCGCGCGGCCCGCCCAGCCGTTCCCGCGCGAGACTGTCGCCTCGAACGGACACGCGCATGCGCACGCGCACGCCTCTTCGTCGAACGGGAGGACGCGCGTCTCCGTCCGGGTGGACGGAACTGGCGCCCATGCCGAGGCGTACGCGGACTGACCGCGCTGCTCACGGGGCAGGATCAGGACCGCGCTGGAGACACGCCTCGTCCCACCGTCTCGAGCGGCGACGGCGCGGGCTGGAGATCGACAGGTCGCCGGAGCGTCAGCGAGGCGAAGGTCGCCGCGAGATGTAGTCTTGTCGGACATGCACGTCTCGCTCGCCCGCCTCTGTCTTCGCGCCGCCGTCCTCTTCACGCTCGTGACGTCTGCGTGCAGCTCCACGAGCCCTTCCCAGACCGCCGAGGCGCAGCAGCTCGTCGCCGCGATCGAGGGGACGGATGCGCTCATCGGTATGGTGCTCGGCCCCGATCAAGCGGTCGTCTACGTGTGCGACGGCACCGAGACGGGCGCGACCGTCGCCGAGTGGATGCACGGCCCAGCGTCGAGCGACGGGTTCGACCTGAGCGCGCCGGGCGTTCGGGTGCGGGCGACGAAGGCGGGCGCCGGCGTGAGCGGAACGGTGACCTTCGCCGACGGCAGCGAGCACGCCTTCCCTGCCGCCAGAGCCATCGCGTCGGGAGGAGTCTATCGAGACAGCAGCAGCTACCAAGACATCCTCGGCGGCTGGATCGTGCTGGACGACGGGAGCATGCGGGGTGCGGTGAAGATCGCCGGCGGAACGTTCGCCTCGAGCGGCAAGACCACGTCGGGCGGCACGCTGAGCGCGACGAGCGGCGCCCTCCTGTTGACGGGCGTTCGGGTCGTATCGTCGTCGGCCCCCACGCCGCCGACGGCGAGCGCCGGGTCGAGCTGCAGCGCGTCGACGACGTGCAGCGGACACGGTGCGTGCAACGCAACCGGCGGCTGCACGTGTGCCCAGGGCTTCACGGGCCCGAGCTGCAATACGTGCGCGACGGGCTTCTTCGGTTACCCGACCTGCAAGTTCTGCTCGTCCGCCACGACCTGCGGCGGGCGCGGCACGTGCGACGGGGCCGGAAGCTGCCTCTGCAGCGCCGGCTTCACCGGGGCGACCTGCAACGCGTGCGCTTCGAATCACTTCGGCTTCCCCGCGTGCAAGTTCTGCTCGGCCGCCACGACCTGTAGCGGCCGCGGCACCTGCGACGCAGCCGGCAACTGCATCTGCAGCGCCGGCTTCACGGGGCCCTCGTGCCAGTGAGCCTCGACTGGCGGTGAGGAGGCCGGCAGGGAAGCTCCGCTTTCGTCCGGCGCGACCGAGGAGGTCCGTGCGAGGTCGCTCAGACCATGGCTTCCGTCAGTAGGTCCGCCGCGTCACGAAGGCGTCGCTGTCACCGAAGCTCTGAGCACCCAGCGTTCCATCGGTCTCTCCCGCGAGGACCACCACGCCTCCGCTGCCGAGCGCGACCGCGTTCGCCTGGTCGCTCTCGTCGCTCCCGATTTGGTCGCGGCGGAGCGTGACGCCGCTCGGGTCGAACGCGACGAGGAACGCGTCCTCGGCGCCACGGACGGGGACGTGGAAATCGCCCTGCGTCAAGCCCACGACCCAGGACGTCCCGTCGGCGCCGAGCGCGAGCCCGCGCGGCCGGTCGACTTCGGGAGTCCCTACCTGCCGGAGCCACGTCGTCGCGCCGGTCGCGGCAGCGAGGCGCGCGACGAAGACGTCGCCGCCCCCCGCGTGGTCGTCGTTGCCGATCTTGGTGCGGGTCTCGCCCACGACCCAGACATCATCGCCTGGTCCGACGGCGACGCGACGAGCGCTGACGTCGTACGGCGGGGCGGTGCTGTCGCTCCCGAACTGCCTCGTCCAGTCGTGCTGCCCCGCGGCGGTGAGGCGGACGACGAAGGCGTGAGTCCCGGAGCCGAACGGCTTCGACTGCGCAGGGAGCGCGCCGGCCGCGAGGCCCCCGAGCACCACGTGGCCGGTGCTCGCGATGGCGATGCCGAAGGCACGATCGGCGCTCCCCGACCCGATCTGGTAGACCCACGCGACGTCGCCGTTCGACCCGGCGAGCTTCGCCGCGAACGCGTCGACGTTCCCTGCGTTGGTGAATCCCTGGAAGCCGCCGTCCGTGATCCCGGCGATGTAGACGTTGCCGCTTGCGTCGAGCGCGACAGCCTCGCCCTCGTCGCCCCCGGTCGTCCCCACGTGCACGCCCCACATCTCGGCGCCGGTCGTGCCGTTCAGCTTGGCGACGAACGCGTCCTCCCCGCCGTTCGTCGTCGTGAAGAGATCGCCCTGCGTCGTGCCCACGATGACGACGTCGCCGCTCGCGTCGATCGCGACCCCGGTGGCCTCGTCATCGGTGGCGGTGCCCTTCTGGTACCGCCAGAGCTCCTTGCCGTCGGACGCGAGCTTGACCACGAACACGTCGTAGCCGCCCTGATGGGCGCCCTTCATCACGCCCGCCGTCCTTCCGGCGAGGACGACGTTGCCCGAGGCGTCGACCGCGACGGCGAGCGCGCCGTCCTCCGCCGATGAGCCGATCTGGACGGTCCAAGAAGCGCTGCCACCGCCGCCGTCCGGCGCGGCGTCCACGCCCGCCTCGCCGACCCCGCCGGGGCCGGCGTCCGCGAGCGGAAACGAGGCGTCGGGGAACACGGTACCGGCGCCGCCGCTCGGGCTCGACGACTCGCACGCCGCCGCGAGGAGCAAGAAGCCGCCGGCCAACCAACGCTTGCACGGGAACGAGCTCGCCATCGCGTCACCTCCAAGAGCGCGCGGGACCCCCGACGCCGTGCGCACCGACCAAGCTATCAGGTGAGGTGCGACGTCACTCGCCCAGCGGTCTTCGAGGCGAGCGATCGCCACCGCGCGGCAGGCGGAGCAGGAGACCCTCGTCACCGGCTGCTTCTCGTGCTCCGCTCCGATCGCGGGCGTGCTCGGGCGATCCCTCGCGTCGGCAAGGCGTTGCCGAGCCCGGCAAGCAACCCGCAGGCACCTGCCTGATTCCAGCATCTTACGTAGGGCACACGCCTTGCGAACCCACCCCCGGCAACCACCCCGGACGCGCAGGAGACAGACCGAAATGGGCATGTTCGACTCGTTCAAGAAGAAGGCCGGCGACCTCGCGAACCAGGCGCAGCAGCACGCGCAGCAGCACATGGGCTACCCGCAGCAGGGCTACCCGCAGCAGCAGGGCTACCCGCAGCAGCAGGGTTACCCGCAGCAGCAGGGTTACCCGCAGCAGCAGGGCTACCCGCAGCAGGCGTACCCCCAGCACCAGGTCCAGCAGCAGGTCGAGGAGGAGTCGAGCGGCGACGACTACACGCGCGACTACGCGCTCGAGGCGCACGACGACGCGGCGTCCTTCGATCTCGGCAACGACATCGAGGGGTGGTGGGCCGCGAACCGGCAGCTCGAAGAGGCGTGGGAGGATCGCGCGAAGCGCTACGAGCTCTTCCAGCGTTTCGGGATCCGGAACGAGCAGCACTACTACCAGGTCGTCGAGACCGTGAATCGCTTCACGGCCGGCGTGCTCCTCGAGAACGCGATGCCCTACGCCGACGCGTTCCATCGCCTCCAGCGCGAGCTCTCGATCGACAGCAAGGCGCAGGCGGATCGCCTCCGCCAGACCGTCTACAAGTACGCGCCGCACCCCCAGCAGCGGGAGCGCTTCGGCATGGACATGGGGACACTCTCCCAGCTCCAGATGAACGTCTACACGAAGATGGCCATGGGGCAGATGCAGCAGCGCGCGCAGGGCGAGCTCGCAGGCGAGCTCGGGCCCGTCTCCGGCGTCAGCCTCCAGGTCTGGGCGCAGGCGCAGGCCGCCCTCGCGAACGGCACGGACATCAACGTGATCCTCTCCAAGATCAACCTCGACCGCGCGACGTGGGACAAGGTCAGCGAGGAGTGGATGGCGCGCATGTCGCGCGACACGACCGCGACGGTCGCGACCGAGTACGGCAAGGCCTTCAGCTCCTCGGGGCAAGGCATGTTCTCCGCCGCGGCACAGACGGGCGCGCAGGGCCTCGGCAACGTCGGCGCCACCGACGCGCAGCAGCCGCCCATCACGCTCGAGCAGTGGGTCGAGCTCCAGGAGGCGATGGGCGCCGCCTCGCGCGTCGGACGCGATCCGAACGCCGTGCTCGCGCAGCACGGGCTCAACGCCCTCGCGTGGAGCAACGCCGGCGCCTGGTGGTCGACGCATTTTGCCCACAACGCGATGAAGAACAACGGCGAGCTCCACCAGCGCTACTCGCAGCTCCAGGCGTTCTACGCCCAGAAGTACGCCACCTCCAACGACGGCGACCTGAGCTTCTGAGATGAACGGCGCCGGCAACGGTCACGGCGGCGGCAGCGGCAAGCCGCTCCTCGGTGGCATCTTCGGCAACGCGCTCGCGTCCACCCCGACGTATGCCGCCGAGGGCCCCGCCGCCGGCGCCGGCATGCACAACACGCTCCTCTGTCCGAACTGCGGCGCGCCTCGGGAGCGCGCCGAGGACCGGCCCCTCGCGTGTCGCTACTGCGGAACGACTCTCCAGCCGAAGGCCACGAAGGCATGAACGACGTCTTGATGCGTTGGGACGGCTTCCTCGCCCAGGTGCGGGAGCGGTTCGTCCAGGTGATGTGCGAAGCGCACGAGGGGTGCCCCGCGCTCCTCGAGCAGGCCGGCTTCGATCCGACGCCGATGGGCAACGCCTGGAACGCCATCGAGCAGCGCGCACAGGAGCTCGGCCGGAAGATCGAGGAGACGTGGTCCTCGAAGGTCGAGGCCGCCTTCGAGGCCGCCGGGGCGTCGCCTCAGCAGGTCCAGAGCGAGCGGATGAAGGGCGACTCGCTGCGTCACTGGATGGATCTCGAGCGCGAGAAGGCGCGCATCGGCATCTACGCGAACGCGGGCCGCGCGCTCTTCCAGCGCGCGCTCGCCGAGATGGGCAAAGGCCTCTCCTGCACGAGCTGCGGCGCTCCGCTCGCGGTACCGTTCACGTTCCGCGCGCAGAACGTGCCATGCAGCCACTGCAGGACCGTCAACGGCTTCGAGCCCGGTGCGCGAATCCGGATGGCCGAGGTCTGCGTGCATCCTCTCTGCGAGGAGGCGTCGTGGGAGCCCTGGGTCGCCATGATCGAGGCCGAGCGCGCGGCGAAGCACGCGCGCGAGGCGACCATCCACCACCTCCAGCACTGGGAGCGCGCCCAGATCGTCTTCTGGCGCGCCTACCTCACGAAGCGCGCCGAGCTGCTGCCCGATCAGGCGCACGCGTTCGAGAGCGATCTCCGCGGCCGCATGCGCGCGTTCTACGAGAGCATGGAGCGCGAGAGCGCGTGGATCCGGGCAGGCCGCCCGCGCGCCCTCCTCTAGCTCCTCACGGGCACGTGTAGAAGACGGTGGCCTTCACCGCATCGACGCGCGCCGTCGGCACGCTCGCGTCGACGATGCTCCACGCGCGGAAGGACACGCCGAAGCCGACGTCGTTCACGCGCTCCGCCGTCCAGTTCACGCCGAAGTTCGCGCCGAGCCCGCCGTAGGACGCGACGCCGTCGAAGTTCCCCCACGGGGCGTTCGACGCGAGCTGGACGGAGAGGACGGCGCGTCCGAGGACGAGCGGGCGGACGTCGAGGTCGGTGACGGCGCCGAGCTGGTCGGCGCGCCGCTCGACCTCGTAGCCGACGCCGTCGATCACCGCCCCGGCGGGGATCGCGAAGCCGAAGTTCGTGAGGACCATGTAGTTCGTCGCGCGGGTCGGCCCGGCGAGCGCGACGGACGCGGCCTCGTCGTCGCTGGCCTTCGCGTTCTCGGGGGCGGTCCAGGGGATCCCCTGCGACGAGATCGTCCCGCCGCTCACGTTCTGGAGCGAGGTGACCGTCACGACGCTCTGGGGAGAGCGCGTCTGCTCTGCCTTCTCTCCCGGAGCGCACGGAGGCACCGCGTCCGCCGTCGCGCTCGCGTCCCCCGGAGGACCGCTGCCCGCGTCGCTCACGGGGACGAAGCTCGCGTCGTCGATCGTGACGGACGCCGTCTCTCCCTCGCCGTCGAGCGCCTCCTGCCCGTTCCCCGCCGGTCGATACGGTGCGGTGCACGCCGCGAGGAACGCGCCCGTCATCCCCGTCGCGACGGTCACCGACGTGAGGAGCGATCGAACCCGCACCCCGACAAGGTAACAGCTCGGCCGTCAACGAGCCCGTCCGCCCGCACATGCGGAGCGGGGCCCACCTGTGGCCGACGGTGCGCTCAGGCCGCGCGGAGCCGCAAGAGCACGATCGCGGGGGCGACCCCGAGCCGGATCGGCGGGCCCGTCGTGCCGAGCCCGGGGTGCACGTGCAGGATCGACGAGCCAATCCTGTAGATGCCGAGGTGGTAGTGGTGCGCGAGCTTCGAGGCGTTGATCCAGCGCGCGAGGAACGGCACCGCGATCTGGCCCCCGTGGGTGTGCCCGCTGAGCACGAGGTCCACCCCGCGCTCCGCCGCCTGCGGGAAGCGATCCGGATCGTGCGCGAGCAGCACGACGGGCACGCCGTCGGGGCGCGCCTCGAGCGCGCGGGTCAGATCCGCGCGACGCGTCCACGTGTCGTCGATCGCCGACACGAAGAGCCGCCCTCCCTCGCGCGCGACGGTCATCCCCTCGTTCCGCAGCACGCGCGCGCCGTTCTGGACGAGGAGCGTGATGAGCGGCTCGCCGTCGCCGAAGTAGTCGTGGTTCCCCATCGAGACGACCACGCCGTCCTTCGCCTCGAGCCCGCCGACGAGCTCGGCGATGTCCTCGTGGAAGACGACACCGCTCGTCACCATGTCCCCCGTGATCGCGACGAGGTCGGGCTTGGCCGCGTTCGTCGCCTCTACCCAGCGGAGCCCCCACCAGAGCGGCGTGTTCGCGCCGATGTGGAGATCCGAGAGCTGCGCGATCGTGTACCCGTCGAACGACGGATCGAGCCCTCGCACGGGGATGTCGAGCTCGCGGACCTGGAAGAACCACCGCCGCGCGGTGACGGCATACGCGCACACGACGAAGCCGCTCAGGTACGTCCAGAGGAAGAACCCGGGAACAGGCCCGATCGGCGCGCCGCGCGCTGCGTCCACGATCGGCTCGAGCACGAGGTAGACGACCGAGGGCACGAGGCACCAGATGCAGGCCGACCAGTGAATGTAGTACGGCAGGTCGACGAGGAAGGTCTCCTGCCAGGGGCGCTTGTCGTCGTGCATGCCGTTCTTCGCACGACCGAGGAAGAGCACGACCCCGAGGACGCCCAGCGCCACGCCGAGGAGCCAGCACAGCGGTGACGCGAGCCCGAGCCGCCGCGTCCCTTCCCCCACCGCGACGACGAACGGGACGTGGCACGCCGCCGTGATCGCGAGCAGGACGCGGAGGAACTTCGACATCCGGGGACGCTTCCCGATGACGCGTGCGCCCGCGTGGGGCGGCGGGAGACTGGAGGGCGCGGACAAGAAGGAAGGCGATCTACTACGCGACGCGCCCCTCGACCACCGCTCCGTCGTCGCCGATCGCGCGGACCGAGAGAGGTGCCGCGACGACGGCGATCATGCTCGAGGTGAAGCCGAGCTCACCCGTCATCCGTATCCAGCTCGCGTTCGAGCGGCGGAGGAGGCGGGCATGTGCGGAGCCAGCCCACGCCTGGCCGTCGTCCGTCGTCGCGACGGCGAGCAGATCCTTCGTCGTCTGGACCGCCTCGAGCTGGTGCTCGAGCTTCGCGTTCAACGACAGCGCGTGCCCTCCGGCGCCGACGACGAGCGCGCCGCCGTCCGCCGTCGCGGAGACCGCCGTGAGATGGCCCCCGCAGATCGCGCCCACGTGCTCGACGACGCCGAGCTCCAGGCGGAAGAGCGAGCCCCAGTCGCCGCACGCGACGAGCACGCCGCCCGCGAGGCGGGTCACGGCGCGGAGCCGCGAGGTCGCGATCGCGTCGCTCATGATCGTGAGTCGATCGCCCGCGAACTGCGCGACGACGCCCGCCGTCGGACCGGCGACCTGCCGCGGAGCGCCCCCTCGGTAGGGGCGCTCGCCGACGAGCGTCGTCGTGCCGTCCTCCACGTGCGCGCCGAGGAAGGTGATCTCGGGGTCGGGCACGGGCCACAGCATCGCGCTGCCGTTCGGCGCGACCCGACCGACGATCCCGCCCGAGCCGAAGACGAGCCACGAGCCGTCCCGCATCGGACGGACGCCGCGGAGGGCGTGACGGGGCACGTGCGGGGGCAACGCCCTCGGCACCCACGCGCCTCGCTCCCACCGCACGAGACCGGACGCCGTCAGCGCGACGGCGGACTCGCCTCCAGGGGTGAACGTCGCGCTCCGGAGGGCGCCGGCCGCGAGAGGCGCCGTCAAGGTCGTCCACCGCCACGAGACGGGGCTCGCCGCGTGCGCTTCGGGGACGCGCATGGGCACGGGCTTCGGCTGCGCGGCGGGCGGCGCCGGCTGCGCCTTCGGAGCCGCGCGCATCG
Organism: Polyangiaceae bacterium; assembly: GCA_022842465.1. Taxonomy (GTDB): domain Bacteria; phylum Myxococcota_A; class Polyangia; order Polyangiales; family Polyangiaceae; genus Labilithrix. Next base: position 16,975 of record JALHPN010000053.1, read on the forward strand.
CCGGCGCGCTCGCGCGGACCTGGACCTCGGACTTCTGCTGCGGGACCTCCTCGTTCGAGGCGCGGACCGTGCTCTCCCACGGCGAGACGTGGCTGCGAGGACCCACGTACGAGTCCTCCGTCCGCGTGGTCGCGGCGGCGGCCCGGAGCGTGGGCTCGATCGCGTTCCACAGCTCCATCACGGTCTCGTGACGCGCGTTCGGATCGGCCGAGAGCGCGCGACCGAGCTCACGATCCAGCGCGTCGACGAGCTCCTTCTTCGACGCGAGCTCCTCGGCGAGCTCGCCCTTCGCCTTGAGGAGCGTCGGGCGCGGCGAGTTCAGGATCCGCGTGAGGATGAGGAGCGGGTTCTCTCCGTCGTTGAACGGGAAGGCCGGCTTCCCGGACAGCATCTCGAAGACGACGGCGGCGAGCGAGAACACGTCCGTGCGCGGGGACACGCGCTGGTTTCCCTGCTCGTACTGCTCGGGCGGCGCATAGCCGAGCGAGGCGCCCGCGAGCGCGGCCGTCTTCTGGAGGTTCACGTCCACGAGCTTCACGAGCCCGAAGTCGGTCACCTTCGCGATCTCCGTCCCTGCCTCGGTCGCGAGCAGGATGTTGGACGGCTTCAGGTCGCGGTGGACGACCTTCTGGGCGTGCACAGTGTCGAGCGCCTGGCTGATCTGGCGGACGAGGCGGCGGACCCGCTCGGGCGCCATCCCCTTGCTCCGCTGCTTCACGAGCACCGTCTCGAGGTTCGTCCCGTCGACGTACTCGAGGACGGTGAACGGAAGCGCGAGCGTGTCCTTCCCGAACGGCGACGGGATCTGCGCCACCGCGTGATCGTAGAAGCGGACGACGTAGGGGTTCGGCCGCCCCTGGGTCGAGAGCATGCGGAGGACCTCGGCCTCGCGCTGGAAGCGCCGGAGCGCCTCGCTCCCGATCACGTCGGGCCGGAGGACCTTCACGATCACGACGTGCCCCGAAGGGTCGTCCCAGTGCGCGCGGAAGACCCAGCCCTGACCGCCTTCGCCGATGCACTCGGCGACGTGGTAGGTGACGTTGCCCGAGCCGCGGAGCGTCTGACCCGTGAGCGAGTCCCGCAAGGGCACGAGGCGTGGGTCCGCGGCCTGCGTCATCCTTTCCCTCTCCCGAGGATACGGGGGGGCCGCCGGGAAACAAAGAGCCGTAAAATGCGTGGCGCCGCGGGCCTTTCGGGGGCCTGCGGCGCCTCGCCTCGTACGATTTGGGCGTCGCTCAGCTCTCGAGCATCTTCACGAGCGTCTCCTTGTTGGTGACGCCGACGTGCTGGGCCTTCTTCTCGCCCCCCTTGAACACCATGACGGTGGGGACGCCGCGGACGCCGTACCGCTGGGTGACGGTCGGCGCGTCGTCGATGTCGAGCTTGCCGATCTTGTACTTGCCCGCGAACTCGTCGGCGAGGCCCTCCACGACGGGGGCGAGGACCTTGCAGGGCCCACACCACGTCGCCGTGAAGTCGACGAGGACGGGGACGGTGGACTTGAGGACCTCGGCGTCGAAGTTCGCGTCGGTGAGCTCGATGACGTTCTTCCCGGCCATGACGGCCTCCTTCCGAATCGGTGAGACGAGGGCCCGAGAGAGCAACGGGCCCGTGTGAGGTGGGATGGTCGTGACGTCGTGGGCGTTGCGCCGTCGGTCCGTCGTGCCGTTCCACGCGAGAGACAGCTCAGCCTAGGAAAGGTCCCGGGTGAAATCCAGGTGCACCTCGTTCGCACCGTGGAATCAGTCCGCCAGGCCGGGGGGGCCGGCCTGGCCCGGCGGCGCGCCGGGGCGCTTGGGCCCGCCGCGGAGGCGCATCACCCGCTCGAGCGTCGAGGCGAGCACGTCGGACCGGAAAGAGCCCGTGAGCTCGAGCGTGCTGCCCGCCCGCGCCAGCCGGAGCCCGTCGACGAGCGCGCTCACCCCGACGAGGCGCATCCCGAGGTCGCGCGACGCGTCGAGCCGGCTCCGCTCGTAGAGCTTCACGAGCTGCGCGGCCTCGTCCTCGCCTTCGCACACGAAGAGGGCCCGGAGTCCGAGGGTTCCGTCGGGGTACGCGCGGACGACGAGGCCTGCCGACGAGACGGCGAGCACGGCGCGCATCATCGTCGCCCCTTCGTTCGCCCGCGCCTCGTCCGCCATCTCGCCGCGCAGGCGGTCCCGGAGCGTGCGCGGGAGGACCATCGTGACCGTCGCGAGCGCGGGGACGAGCGGCTCGCCCTCCTCGCGCCGTGCGAGGGCTCGTCTCATCGCGGCGTGCGCTTCGTCGGTCGCGATCGTCTCGCCCTTGCCGTCGGCCGCCTTCATCATCGCCTCGAGCCAGGCGCCCTGACCGACGAGGAGGAGGCCGCCCTTGCCGTAGGCGATCTGCGCCGGCGGACGCTTTCCGGAGGCGCCCACGCCGGGGGCCTCGCGATCGAGGACGACGAAGCTCCCGCTCTCGCGCGTCGTCGCGCGCGCGCCCTTCTCGGCGGAGAGCTTCGCCACGCAGCGCTGGAGCTCGTCGGACGTCACGTCGACCGTCGCGGCGAGGCCGAAGGCGCCGCGATCGGACTCGTCTTCGGGGACGGAGATCGACGCGCGGCGTACGCGTGCGATCGGGTCGAAGCCGCACGCGTCGCGGATCGCGCTCGTGCCGAGGGCGCGGTTCTTGTCCGTGCCGAGCACGGCGTCGATCACGGGCGACGTCCGAAGCTTCTCGACCTCGAGGGTGGCGACGAGGAAGGCGCCCCTCGGCACCGCGTCCTCGACGTCGGCGCGCCTCGCGGTGCCGCTCGTCCCTCGGAAGAGGAAGAAGGAGGCGACGGTGGCGAAGGCCACGAGGAGGGCCACGCGTGCGTTCTCGGCCATCGTCACATCCCCGCGTCGCCGCGCAGCGCCCGCGCGGCGGGCTCCGGCAGCTCGGGCTCGACCTTCCACGTGCCCTTCTCGCGCGCGCATCGCACGGAGGCCTTGTCCTCCGGGCTCTCGCCGAGCACCTCCACGGTCGCCTGGTCCCCCTCGATGCGCGAGGTCATCCGCGAGGGACGGAACTTCAGCCCGAAGCGGCCCTCCGCCAGCATCTCCCACGGCTCGTGGCGCCGGCCCTGACCCCGGCTGGCGCGCTGCGCACGCTCCTCGAGGTTCGCCCGCGCGACGGGACCGAGGAGCGCGTAGGCCTCCTTGACCGCGTGCCCGTCGTCGACCGACGACTCCATCCTCTCGACGAAGAGGCGCACCGCCCCCTCCGGCGTCGCGTCCGGCGCGGCGCGAGAGCAGCCTGGCGCCGAGGCGAGGAGCGCCGCGATCGCCGTCGCGACCGCGAGGCCCCTCACGTCGCGAGGCTCCCGAGGCCCATCACCTCACGGACCTCCTTCATCGTCTCGGTCGCGATGCGACGGGCCTTCTCCGCGCCGTCCCCGAGCGCCTGCCGCACGTGGCTCATCGAGAGCGCCTCGCGCTTCGCGCGGAGCGGGACGAGCTCGCGCTCGAAGCCCTCCATGAGCACCTTCTTGCAATCGACGCAGCCCCACTTCGCGCCGGTGCAGTTCTCGGCGACCTCGCTCTGGGTCTGGGCATCGCTGACGGCCTTGTGCATCGTGAAGATGTTGCAGAGCTCTGGCCGTCCCGGGTCCGTCCGCGTGAGCCGCTGCGGGTCGGTGAAGGCCGTCCGGAGCTTCTGCCAGAACTCCTCCTTCGGCTCGAAGAGGTTGATCGTGTTGCCCTTCGATTTCGACATCTTCGACTCGCCGTCGAGCCCCATCACGCGTGGCGTGGTGGAGAGGCGAGGCTGCGGCTCGACGAAGACCGGTCCGAAGCGGTGGTTGAAGCGGCGCACGGTCTCGCGCGCGAGCTCGAGGTGTTGGATCTGGTCCTCGCCGACGGGGACGATCGTCGCCTTGTAGAGGAGGATGTCCGCGCTCATGAGCACGGGGTAGGTGAAGAGCCCGGTCGAGACGAAGTCCTTGCCCTCGCCCTTCTCCTTGAACTGCGTCATGCGCCCGAGCTCCCCGTAGGGCGTGACGCCCGCGAGGTACCACGCGAGCTCGGTGTGCTCGCGAACGTCGCTCTGGACGAAGAGCGTCGTCTTCTCGGGATCGATCCCGCAGGCGATGAGGTCGATCGCGAAGGCGTCGATCTTCTGGCGGAGCTCGGCGGCCTCGTAGGGCACCGTGATGGCGTGCGCGTCGACGACGCAGAACATCGTGTCGTCCCGCCCCTCCTCGATCTGGGCCCTCCACGTGCGCACCGCGCCGAGCCAGTTGCCGAGGTGGAGCTCTCCCGTCGGCTGGATGCCGGAGAAGACGCGCGGCTTCGGCTTCCGGGGCGCGTCGGGATCGAGGGTCGTCGCGAGAGGGCTCTCTGGACTCACGGCGCGGCAGTCTAGCAGGGCGGGCTCGCGCGCGGACGGTCAGCGTGCGGCCGCTTCGTCCTCGGGCGCTCTGCCACCGCCGCTCCGGAGCGTCCGGTTGTAGCGGTCGACCGCCGACTCGGCGCGATCCTGCGGCAGCGGGTGCGTCTCCTTCGTCTTCGAGACCCCGTTCACCATGAGGTACATGCCGATCGAGGAGAGGACCGCGCCGCCGATCATGACGTAGGCCGGGATCGCCGAGCCCCCCTCCTCGGGCTCCTTCGACGCGAAGTAGTAGCCCGCGCCTGCCGCGCCGAGACCGCCGACCACCATCCCGAGGCCGAGCCGGCTCTGGAAGACGCCGGACGATCGGTGCGACCGCACCTCTTCCTCGGCGGCGGCGTCGTTCGCGAGCCGATAGAGATCGTCGTCCGAGACCGGCGTGTCCCCCTGGTAGCCGGCCCACTCGTGCCAGCGCACCGCCTTGATCCGATCGCTGTAGATCGTGCTCGTGCCGCCAGCGCGACCGCGCGAGTCGCGGTGGCGGATCTCGCCGGTCTTCTCCTTCACCCTCACGTGGGAGACGCCGGACTTCTCCCGGACCTCGAGCGGCTCGCCGGTGCGGACGGCGACCGGCTCGGGCATCGACGCGCAGCCGATCAGCGGCAGCATCACGGCGAGGAGGGCAGGGCGGAGGAGCACGAGGCACGAGGAGCGATGCGGCATGTCCCGGCCTCGGAGCAAGCGCTGCGCCGAGCCCAGCCGGAGGCGGGAGAATCGCTGGTCTCGCGGGAATCCGGCCTCTGGAGGAGCCGCCACGCCGCCGGTCACGGCGGGTCACGGTCACGCTTCCGGTCACGGTCACGTCGCTCCCACGGAGCCCATCTCGAGCGCGGCGTCGTGGCCGCAGTCGCCCTGCCCTCGCGGTGAGCGTGCTCCGCGCCGCCAGCCGTGCTGGAATGAAGGGGAATGGAGGGGCCCCTGTCGGACGAGGAGCTGCGCGTGCCGGTCGCCGGCACCGTGCTCGCCGGTCGCTACCGGGTCGAGCGGCTCCTCGGGTCGGGCGGCGTCGGGATCGTGCTCGCCGCCGTCCAGCTGGATCTCGGCCGACGCGTCGCCGTGAAGCTCCTCCGAGCACACCATACGGCGTCCGCCGATGCGCGCGAGCGACTCGTTCGTGAAGCACGCACGGTGGCCGGCTTGACGAGCCCGCACATCGCGGCGGTGCTCGACGTGGGAGAGCTGGAGTCTGGCGAGCCGTACCTCGTGATGGAGCACCTGGAGGGCCGAGATCTCGCGTCGCTCCTGGAGGAGCACGCCGTCCTCCCCGTCGACCTCGCCGTCGCCTATGTCCTCCAGGCATGTCGGGGTGTGGCAGAGGCCCATGCGTCGCGCGTCGTGCACCGCGATCTGAAACCCCACAACTTGTTCCTCACGGTCGACTCGAGCGGCGAGCCCGTCATCAAGGTGCTCGACTTCGGGATCGCGAAGCCCATGGCGGCGGGGCTGATGGAGACCACGCTGACGGCGCAGGACGCGGTGGTCGGATCGCCCGCGTACATGTCTCCCGAGCAACTGCGGGATGCGCGCGACGTGGACGAGCGCACCGACATCTGGTCGCTCGGCGTGATCTTGTTCCAGCTGCTGACCGGGACCCGACCGTACGTGGCGGACAACCTGTCGGCGCTCTGCTTCAAGATCGCGCAGGAGGCGCCGCCGCGGGCCAGGACGCTCCGTCCCGAGATCGACCCCGGTCTCGACGCCGTCGTCGCGCGCTGCCTCGAACGCGATCCCGACCTGCGATTCGAGTCGGTCGTCGAGCTCGGTCGCGCGCTCGCGCCGTACGCACGGGCGCAGGAGCGCGCGTGGGCGATGTCTTGGTCGGTCCGCGCACCTCACGTGTCGGCATACCCGCCGGCGACGTCGCGCCCTCGGCGGCGATCCACGTTCGCGCCCGCCGCGAACGGCGCCGAAGCGGCGGCTCCTCGCGCGCGCCGTCGTCGTCCCTTCGTCGCGCTCCTCGTCGCGGTCGGTCTGCTCGTTCCCGTCGTCGTAGGAACGGCGCAGGCGCTGCGAGGCGACCGCCGGACCGCGCCGTCGAGCGCCGTCTCGCCGTCGGTGTCGTTCACTCTCCAGAGCGCCGAGACGACCCCGCCCGCCCCCTCTGCTCCGCCCCCCCCCACTGCTCCGCCCCCCCCATCTTCTCCGCCCGCCCAGCATGCCTCGCCAGCCGAGGCGTCTCTGCGCGTCGCGAAGCCAGGTGCGCGGTCGAAATCGACGCGGGCTTCACCCTCCGCCTCCGCGCGCGCACCTGCGTCGCCGCCCCCGTCGGCTCCCGCGGCCGCGACGGGCCCCCCCGCGTCCTCGGCGCCCTCTCCCACGTTGCCGGGCGGCTTCCGGAGGGAATGGGAGTGAGAGGTCCGACGAAAGCTGCCCCTCTCAGCAGCGGAGGACCGCGGTGGTCACCGCGACGGCGAGGGCGAGGCCCAGCGCGAGCGCGAGGAGCGCCCGCGTCGGCGCGCGCCGAGGCTCTGGCCGCGGGACCTCGACGGGGGGCCGCGCGGGCGACGTGGCGAGCGGAAGCGTGACCTGACCGGTGGGCGAGGGGGACAGGAGGCCGAGGAGGAGGGGGCGGAGGGCCTCCGGACCTGCGCCGAGAGCCGAGAGCGCCCCGGACAGCGCGTCCCGCATCTCTTGCGCGGAAGACCAGCGCTGGTCACGCTCGAACGCGAGCGCCCGGTCGATGATGGCGACGACGGGCGCTGGTGTCTCGCGGGCGACCGTCGCGAGGGAACGAGCCGGCATCGTCGCGTTCGCCACGGCGATCGTCCGCGCGTCACCCTCGAACACCGTCGTGCCCGAGACGAGCGTGAACAGGGTCGCGCCGACGGACCACAGGTCGCTCCGCGGGTCTGCCGCGAGCGAAGCGCCCGACGCCTGCTCCGGCGCCATGAAGGCAGGCGTTCCGAGCGTCTCCCCGGTCTCGGTGCTGCTCGTCACCGCGAAGTCGCGCACCTTCGCGACTCCGAAGTCGAGGACCTTGAGCCTCCCGTCGCGCGTCACGAGGAGGTTCCCCGGCTTGATGTCGCGGTGAACGATGCCGTTCGCGTGCGCCGCGGCGAGGACGTCGAGGAGCTCGATCCCGATCGCGAGCACGGGCAGCAAAGGGAGAGCGCCGCGCTCCTCGCGGAGCTTGTCGCACGAGACTCCTCGGAGGAGCTCCATCACGAGGAAGCTCGCGCGGTCCTCCGACATGTCGTCGTCGATCACGCGAACGGCGCCGGGGTGCTTCACCGAGTTCGACGCGTACCCTTCGCGAACGAAGCGCTTCCGGAGCTCCGCGTTCGAGGAGAGCCGCGGATCGAGCATCTTCACGGCGACCTCGTCCTTGTTGCGATGCGTCGCCTTGAAGACCATCGCCATCCCGCCGATCCCGAGGACTTCGTCGAGGCGGTACTTCGCGTTCAACCACGTCCCGAGCCGCTCCTCTGCGTGCGCCGCGAGAAAGCCCCGTCGCCGCTTGTTCGCGGGCACGGGAGCACCGACGCGGGTGGACACGAGGCCGGCCCCGCCGTCCGTCGCCCCGGCATCGGGAGGCGTCCGCGGTATCTCCTGCGTGCCGACCCCGAACGCGGCGCGCCGCGCGCTCTCCACGTTCCCGACCCGCCGTTCGAGCGCGTCGACGAGCTCGTTCATGCGCGGAAATCGCTTCCCCGGCGACCGTTCGAGCGCGCGCATGACGATCGCGCCGACGCCGAAGGGCAGGGTCGGGACCAAGGCGGCGAGCGGATGGGCTTCGACGCGCCAGTCGTCCTTGTAGCCGAAGCCTTCGGTCGTCGCGCTCGGGTGTCGACCGGCGAGGACCTCGTAGGCGACGAGTCCCCACTGGAACTGGTCCGTCCGCGCCGTCACCGCCTCGCCCCTCCATTGCTCCGGAGCGAGGTAGCGAGGGGTACCGAGGACGCCGGGCGACGACTCCGCGGCTTCGTCCCACGGACGTGGCAGCTTCGCGATCCCGAAGTCGAGGAGCTTGGCGAGGCCCTCCGACGTGACGAGCACGTTGTCCGGCTTCACGTCCCTGTGCACGAGGCCGACGCGATGAACGGCGACGAGCGCCCGGGCGAGGTCGACGATCCAGGCGATGCGAAGCTCTTGCGAGGCGTCGGGGAACGACGTGCGGAGCGACGCGCCCTCGACGAGCTCCATCGCGAGCCACGCCCGTCCGCCCGAATCCCCCGCGCCGAAGACGGTGAGCACGTTCGGGTGCGCGATGGCGGCCGCCGCACGGCCCTCGTCGATGAAGCGCTTGCGGAGCGCCGCGTCGACGTCGCCCTGCGCCGCCAGGAGCTTCACGGCGACGTCGCGGTTCAACGACGGGTCGTGGGCGCGCCACACCTCACCCATTCCGCCGCTGGCGATGACGGCCGAGAGCTCGTACGGGCCGATCGTCTCGCCAGCCCGTCCCACGTAGTCGTCCGGAGGGAGCGTCATCGCCGACCCATCCTATCTGCGAGCGTCGGCGTACGCCTCCCTGTCGCGCCCGCGTCCGCGCGCGTGTACCGTTCGCCTTCGTGGCGAGGACATCCGCGCGGACCGTGTGTGTCGAGGCGGGGGCCCTCGTGCTCCTCGCCCTCGTCGCCGCGCTCGCCTCCGCGTCGTGCGTCGAGCTCCTCGGCCTCGATCCGCTCTCGAGCCCGCCCGATGCCGGTCCCGCGGCTTCGCGCGAGCCGGAGACGGATTCGGAGGTGGACGGCGGTGGGTGCTCTCCGAACCCCGTCCCCTCGCGACCCGAGGGCCCGGGGGGAGGTGGTGAGCCGGTCTACGCCGCGACGCTGAGCCTCGACTCGCCCGCCGACGCCGGGATCCCGATCCCGGCCGATCTCGACGGCCGCTGCACCGTGGACGAGGGCTCGTCGTCCTGTCTGCTGCCCGACAACGCGAGCCCCAACGCGTACCTCGACGGTGTCGGAGGGGCCGACAACGCCCTCCTCGCGTCGCTCGCGCAGATCGAGAGCACGGGAACCGAGCTGACCGGTCCCCTCGGCTTCGTGTTCAGCTCGACGCGGATCAACGCGAGGATCAAGCAGGGCGAGTACGGCATCCTCTTCCTGCTCCGCGAGTACAACGGGGGGCTGGACGACGACGACGTGACCCTCGACGTGATCGAGCTGCGGCGCGTCTTCACCCCCGGCAACCTCGAAGGCTCGTCGATGGCCGCGCGTCCCCGGTTCGGGCCGTCCGACGTGATCTACCCGAACACGGAGAGCGTCGCGCTCGCGGAGGCCGCCACGCTGATAGGCCTCGCGCGAGGGAGCGGCTGGGTGCGCGGGGGCGTCCTCGTCGTCACCTTTCCGCAGGCGGTCACGCTCCACATCCCGGTGAGCACCGATCGGCGGCCCTTCGACCTCGTGCTCGAGCTCCCGCGCGGCTTCGGCAAGGTCGTCCCCGACCCCCTCCACCCGCGTCTGACGGAGCTCACGTTGACCGGCCGAGTCGACGCCGACAAGCTCGTGGGGCATCTCGCGAACATCGACGTCGGCGAGCAGCCGCTCGCGATCTGCGAGACGCCGGCGTTCGACACCATCCTGGCCGCCACGTGCGCGGCGCGCGATCTCGCGTCGAACCCGCGGCTCGACGTCAAGGCCGGAGACGTCGGAAAGGCGCGCGTCCCGTGCACCCACCTCGGTCTCGTGATGCGCGCGGAGCTCTACGACGTTGCTCCGGGCAGCCTCCGTCCACCCCTCGCGAGGACGATTCGCGAGCCGCCGACGTGCTCGAGGGTCGTCACGTGCCCCGCTCGCTGAGCGAGGGCCGTCTCTGCAGGAAAGTGGCCGCCGCGCGAGTCGGTTTGCGACGATCGCTCTCGTGAAGCCGAACGCGCCCCCGCGCCTCTCGTGGTCCGGCAAGGAACAGGCGCTCGCCGGCCGTGGGGCCCCCGTCGCCGCACGGCCCGAGGAGTGGGTCGCCGAGAACGGGCAGGGGAGGTTTTTCCACGGGGACAACGCCGCCGCGCTCGAGACGCTCGCCGAAGCGAACGCCGGGACCGTGACGCTCGCGTACATGGATCCGCCCTTCTTGACGAACCGGACCTTCGACGCGATCGCGCGACCGGACGGCGACGCCCCCCGATCGGGTCCTCTCAAGGCGCGGCCGCGAAAGCTCGCGTTCGACGATCGCTGGGACGGCCGCGCCGACTACCTCGCGTCGATCGGGCGTCGCCTCGTCCTCGTGCGGGAGTTGCTCGCGCCGCACGGGTGCGTCGTCGTGCACGTCGACCCGAAGACGAGCCACTACGTGAAGGTGCTCGCCGACGAGATCTTCGGCGACGACGCGTTCGCGAGCGAGATCGTCTGGCGCTACAGGCGGTGGCCGAGCAAGACGCCGAACTTCCAGCGCGTCCATGACGTCCTCCTCCGCTACCGCAAGGATCCGAAGGCGAAGCCGCGCTGGAACACGCCCTACGAGCCGCTCGCGCCCTCCACGATCGCGACGTGGGGGACGACGAAGCAGCGCGCCGTCTTCGAGAAGGACGGCCGGCGCGCGCGCTCGAGCTCGACGGACGAGCCCACGAAGGGGGTCCCGATGGGCGACGTCTGGGACATCGGCGTCATCGCGCCCATCTCCCGGGAGCGGACGGGGTACCCGTCGCAGAAGCCGGAGGCGCTCCTCGAGCGCCTCGTGACGGCTCTCACGGACCCGGGCGAGATCGTCCTCGATCCCTACGCGGGCAGCGGGACGACGCTCGCGGTCGCGGCGCGGCTCGGGCGCACCTTCGTCGGCATCGACCAGAGCGACGTCGCGTTCGACGTCGCGGCGAAGCGGCTCGCTGCGGGAGGCATCCGTCTCGCGAAGGTCGGCCCCGGCGTGGGGACCCGAGAGCCCGGCCGTACGCGCCGGACCGCCTGATCGTCACCTTGCCTCGGCGCACCCCGGCCGCGTACCCTGACCCGGGCGCAAGCTTTTCATGACCACGGAAAAGAAACTCCTCGCCTTCGGCCTGATCCTCGTCGGCGCGGCCTTCGCGTTCGTCCCGGCGCTCGATCGCACGGTCGCTGGTCTCATCGCCCTGGGGCTCGGGTTCGTCGGCGTCTTCATCGCGGTCTCGGCTGCGGGAAGCGGCGCACAGGACGTCTCGGGCCTCGCCGACGCGGTGCGCCGCGCTCGCCGGGGGGATCGCGTCTCGGCGCCCAGCGGCGCGCCGGCCGACGTCGCGCGGATCTACGACGAGATCTCCCGCGTCGCCGACGAGGAGGGCGAGCGCCAGCGCTCCCTGGAGAAGGCGCAGTCCGAGCTCGAGACGCTGTCGCGTCGGCTCCAGGACGGCATCGGCGCGCAGCTCTCCGCCGCCGACGAGACCGCTCGCCTCATCAAGGACATGGCCGGCGCGATGCGCGATTTCGCGTCGAGCGTCGAGGCGCTGACCCAGAACGCCGAGGAGTCGAGCTCCTCGATCCTCGAGATGACCGCGACGAGCTCCGAGGTCGCCGACAACCTCGGCGAGCTGGCGGCGAGCGTGCGCGAATCGGTGAGCTCGATCGAGGAGATGGCCTACTCGATCAAGGAAGTCGCGAAGAACGTCGACGCGCTCTCCCTCACCGCCGAGGAGACGAGCTCCTCGATGAACGAGATGGACGTCTCGATCGACCAGGTCCAGTCGAACGCGAACGAGACGGCGCGCCTCTCCGAGGAGGTCGCCCTCGACGCGGAGAAGGGCGCCGAGGCGATCCTCAAGACCATCAGCGAGATCTACCGCATCAAGGAGTCGTCCGGCGAAGCGGTCGGGGCGATCAGCGCGCTCGGATCCCGCATCGACGCCATCGGCCAGATCGTGAACGTCATCGATGACGTCGCCGAGCAGACGAACCTGCTCGCGCTGAACGCCGCCATCATCGCCGCGCAGGCCGGCGAGCAGGGCAAGGGCTTCGCCGTCGTCGCCGATGAGATCAAGGATCTCGCCGAGCGCGCAGGCGCGAGCACGCGGGAGATCACCGACCTCATCAAGACGGTCCAGTCCGAGAGCCGCAACGCGATCAGCGCCGTCGAGAGGGCCACGCAGAACGTCGATCGGGGCGTTGAGGTCTCGAACGAGGCGGAGCGAGCCCTGAAGAAGATCCTCGAGTCGAGCACCAAGTCGACCAACATGGTCCGCGCCATCGCGCGCGCGACCGTCGAGCAGGCGAAGGGCTCGAAGCAGGTCACTGACGCGATCGGCCGGATCGCGGAGACTGTGCAGCAGATCGCGGCGGCGACGGCGCAGCAGGCCCGCGGGTCGGAGCTCATCATGAAGAGCGCCGAGAAGATGCGCCTCATCACGCAGCACGTGGAGCGGAGCGCGCAGGAGCAGGCGAAGGGCGGTCGTCAGATCACGAGCGCGATCGAGAACATCTCCGGGATGGTCACGGCCCTCAACTCCTCGCACAAGTCCCAGCTCGACGGCACGAAGCAGCTCCTCTCGTCCGCCGGGAAGATCGAGGAGACCGCTCGCACGCAGGAGAGCGCGCTCCGGCAGCTCGCGAGCGCCGTGTCGAACGTCCGCGTTCGCTGACGTCTCGCGTCACGCCCCGTTCGCGACGACGTGGCGCGTCCGAGGGAAGGGGGACGCTCTCGCCCCCGTAGGATCCCCTCGGATGTCCCTCTCCCGCCGTTCGAGGCTCCACGAGGCGGCCGCGGGCGTCACGCTCTTGCTCGGGATGGTCACCCTCGTGTGGCCGGCGATGAAGAAGGGGGGGCTCGTCCCCACGGCGCACGCCGGCACCGAGGCGCCAGCCTCTGCCGTCGTGCCCGGCGACGCGGTCGTCACACACGGAGGCTCCTCGGACCCCTCGCTCGTCGCGGGCTCGGGTCGCGGCCTCGCCCTCCGCCCGCCGCCCGCCCATGCCCCGCGCGCCTGGGACGCGCGCACCGGCACGATCTTCGCCGGGGACCGCGCCACGCCCGACGCGCTGCCGTTCGAGCTCGAGGCGGCGATCACCGCGCGCGCACGCGAGGAGGTCGTGCGGAACGTCGGCTACGCGAACGGCTACCTCGCCACGTCGGGCTATCCGAACGGCGACATCCCCGAGGACCGCGGCGCGTGCACCGACGTCGTCGTGCGGTCGCTCCGCGCCGCGAAGATGGACCTCCAGCTCCTCGTCCACGAGGACATCCTGGCGGCGCCGGCGTGGTACGACCTCCGCGTCGTCGACACGAACATCGACCATCGCCGCATCTCGACGATGCACGCGTACCTGGCCCGCAACGCGTTGAAGCTGACGACGGACGTGAACGACCAGGACGCGTTCCGACCCGGAGACATCGTCTTCTTCGCGTGGACCCGCTGCTCTCCGGCCGGGGCGCCCGTCCCCTGCAAGCTCGACCACGTCGGGATCGTGAGCGATCGCGTCGGACCGCGCGGTCTGCGGCTGGTCCTCGAGAACGGCGGGCCTCGCGCGGCCGAGAACGACAGCCTCGATCGCGGCACGCTGGTCGCGCACTTCCGTGCGCTCTCCCGCTCGTAACCGGTATCATCCGGCTCGTGACGCGCCAGGAGGTCTGGAACAAGGTCGCGGAGCGTCTCCGCGGGGACTTCGGCCGCTTGCTGGAGGTCCGTGACGTCCGTCGCGTGCGGCGCGTGGCGGGTGACGCGTGGAACGTCACCGTCGTCCTCCACGGCGACGGCGAGGACTTCCACGTCGCGGACGTGACGGTCGACGAGAGCGGCGCGATGGCGCCCGTGATCACGGCGGCGCACGTCATCGAGTCGGTGCGGCGGGCCGAGCGCGCGTCGCTCGTCTCCCCTCCGCCGGACGAGCTCGCCGGCTTCGGTGACGACGACGACGACGACGACGAGCCTCTGCTCGAGATGCTCGAGATGCTCGAGGAGCCCGTGGACGTCCGGATCACGGCCGCGATCTCCCGCGGCGATCCCGCGTCCCTCCGCGAGGCTCGCGAGCTCCTCCCGCGTCAGCTCACCGACCACGAGACCCGGGGCGCGACGCTCCTCACGATGGCCGAGGTGGAGCTCCGGCTCGGCGAGAAGGGGCTCGCCCGCGGCTACATCGAGGCAGCGGCGCGCGAGTTCGCCGACCGCTTCGATCTCCCCCTCCTCGAGAAGGCGGCGACGCTCTCGCTCGACGTCCTCGGCAAGGATGCCTTCCAGGGCTCGCCCGTGCACGTCCTGCTCGACCAGGCCCGCTCGCGTCTGAAGCCGCTCGAGACGCTGGAGGGCGCGCGGAGCTTCGCGAACCTCTCCGAGTCGACCCGCCGTCGGATCGAGATGAACGCGGTCATCCGCACGCTGGCGCCGGAGGAGATGCTCGTCGTGGAGGGCGAGCCGTCGCGCGCCGTCTTCGTCGTGAAGAGCGGCCTCGTCGGCGTGTGGCTCGAGAAGCCTTCCGGCGGCTCCTGGATGGTGCGCTGCTGCTTCCCCGGCTGGCTGCTCGGGGAGTCGAGTGTCTTGGGTGGAGAGGGGGCGCGCTGCACGGCTTCCCTCCGCGCCGAGCGCATCAGCGAGGTGTGGATCATCCCCGCGCCGGCCCTCCGCGAGATCATGAACGAGGACCTCGCCTTCGCGCAGCGCATCGCGGAGACGAAGCAGCTCCACCGCATCGACTCCTTCTTCTCGATGCACGAGACGATGGGCCAGCTCGACGTGCAGGTCCGCGACGAGATGCTCTCCTGCATCCAGCGCCTCGAGACGTTCGACGACGAGACGATCCTCCTCCTCGCCAACCAGATCCCCGAGGTGGCGTGCCTCGTCGCGCGCGGGAGCATCGCGCTCTTCGAGGAAGGGAAGCCCGACAAGCCCCTCGCCGTCGTCGAAGCCGACTCCTTCTACGGCGTGCGCGACACGATCCACCGGATCGCGCCGAGCGTGACGGCGATCGCACGCCCGGGCACGACGGTCGCGTTCTTCGACGGCGGCCGCCTCGCGAAGCTCTGCGAGCGGAGCCCGGAGAACGTCATCGCCGTCCTCGAGCGCCTCGGCTGACGGTCACGGGTTCGACGCGGTCGCCCCGGCAGGCTTCTTCGCGAGATACGAGTAGAGCGCACGCATCTCGACGTCGGTCATCTTCCGGGTGGCGCGCCAGGGCATGAGATCCGCGAGTGTCCGCCCCTCCGGGTTCACGCCGGTGCGGAGCGTCTCGTCGAACTGCTCGAACGACCACGTCCCGATCCTCTCCGAGCGGATGTCCGCGGCGGCGGGCGAGCCGGGCGGCATGCCGGGGATCGGACCGCCCGCGAGCGCGGGGCCGTGGCAGCCGTAGCAGCCGCCCGACTTCGCGAGGTACTCGCCGTAGGCCGGCGTCGGCTCGGGGGAAGGCGCCTTCGTTCGGGCCCTCGCGTGGTCGATCTTCTCGGCGGGGAGGAGGTCGACCTGCTTCGTCGCGAAGAGGACGCGCATGACGGGCCCGAGGCGGAGGGGCGGCAGCTCGCGGCGGACGGGCGGCGCCGTCCGGACGTACGCGATGATCGCGGCGAGGTCCTCTTCCCCGAGCTCGCCGATCTCGTGCGACGGCATGACGACGAGCGGCCGGCCGTCGGGGGCGACGCCGTGGGTGAGCGCCCGGAGGAGGTCCTCGTCCGAGCGCCGTGCGACCTCACCCGAGGTGAGGTTGGGCGCCACGAGGCGGCCCACCATCGGGCTGTCGACCATGATCCCGCCGCCGAGGTCGTCGCCGTGGCAGTCCGTGCACTTCGCGAGCGCGCGCACCACGTGCTCCCCGCGGGCGATGGTCTCGTACTCGTTCGGCACCGCGAGGGGGGCGACGCGGACGTCGTAGCGCGCCTGCAGCCGCGCTTCGGTGGAGCCGTACACCCAGCTTGCGAAGAGCGTGCCGACCGCTCCCGCCGCGACCGCCGCGCGCTTCACCGTCCGCTTCCAACCCCCCTTCGTGGACACTACGTTCGTCTTCATGTTCGTACGGTGAAAAGGCGGGCGGAGCGCGCCTCGATGACCGAAAGGGACGTTGTCACCCGTCCGTGCGACGCGTTACCGTCTCCGAGAGACGACGTGTCGGCAGCCTTCGTCGCCACCCACGACCTCCAGACCTTCTTCGGGCCGCCCGCGTGGCGCTACGTCGTCCGGCGATCGTTCGCCTACTGGCAGGCGGAGCGCAGGGTGTTCGGCATCATCCTGTGGGGCAGGCCCGACGAGGCGGACGTCGACGAGATCTGCGCCGCGCACGAGGTCGGCGCCGATCCGCTCTTCCGCGGTCACACCTCGCTCGTCGACCTCCGCGCGCTCGAGTCGGTCGACCTCCTCGCGTTCGAGCGGCTGCTCGCGTACCTGAAGAAGCGTCGCGACGCGTGGTCGCCGAACGTGTCCCGTCAGGCGGTCCTTCATCGCGGCGGCTTCGCGCACGCGACCGTCGCCGGCATGTTCGAGTTCCTCCGCCCCGGCCACCCCGTGACGTTCTTCGACGATCCCGTGCTCGCCTACGAGGCCGTGGGGGCGAGCCGGGAACGCGAGGCGGTCGAGGCGCTCCGCGACGAGCTCCTGCGTGCGCCCGAGATCGTCCGCCGCGTGCAGTCGACGCTGGAGACGATGCCTCCACGCGTCAGCTTCGGCGTCATCGCCCGCAGCGTCGGGATGAGCGTGCGGTCGCTCCAGCGCCACCTCGCCGCGTCCGGCAGCTCGCTCCGCATCGAGCGTCAGAGGTACATGCTGCGCGTCAGCGAGCGCCTCCTCGAGCGGACGGAGCTCGCGCTCGAGGCGATCGCGGCGCAGGTGGGCGCGAGCTCCGCCTCGCACCTCGTCGCGCTCTATCGGCGCCATCGCGGCACGACTCCGGGCGCGGTGCGCGAGCAGCGGAAGAAGAAGAGCGCCCGGTCCTAGTCGCCCTCGAGGCCGTTGTCGAACGGCGGGTGGGCCTCGCGCCATCGCGCGATCGCCGCTCGCGCGAGCCCGACGTCCTCGCCGAGCGCTTCGTCCACCAGCGCCTCGACGATGCCGATCGCCGCGGCGCAGAGCTCGGCCCGGGCGCCCTCGCGATCGGCCACGACGCGCTCCACCGTGTCGAGCACGCGGCGGAGCTCGTCGTCGTCGATGACGGCGCTCTTCCCGAGGGGAAGCCGCAGTCGGTCGACGTGGATCTGCATGGCGACCGCCGACGCCGCCCACAGCCGGACGTCGTGCGACGGGTCGCGCTCCATCAGGCGCGTCAAGGTCGCGAGATCCTCCGTCGTCCCGCCGCCGAGCGAGAAGAGGAGGATCGCGCTCTTGCGAACGGCCTCCTCCCCGTCCTCGAGGTACGCGCTCGCGACCGCGTGGACGCGCCGCGCGGAGATCGGGTGGAGGAGGAGCGGCCGCATCGCCGCGAGCGCGTCGGCGCGCACGGACGACGTCTTCACGAGCGAGACGAGGCTCCGGAAGGCCTCGTCCGCGATCGGAGAGAGGGGCTCTGCCGCGTGCGTGAGCCAGTCCTCGTCCAGCGGGCGCTCGGTCAGGAGGACGGCCGAGACCCGCGCGAGCTCGTCCTGTGCGTCGTCGGCCGAGGTCACTCGACGGTGACGGTCTTCGCCAGGTTCCGGGGCTGGTCGACGTCCGTGCCCTTGAGATCGGCCATGTAGTAGGCGAGCAGCTGGAGCGGCAGGACCGTCAGGAGGGGGAGCACCTCCGGCGCCGCGTCCGGCACCTCGAAGATGTCCGGCGCGGAGGGCGGGGGGTAGCTGCCGTGGCGCGTGCTCCGCGGCGGCGCGTCCCCCATGCAGACGCGCGCGACGTCGTGGTCGCCCGCGGTGCAGACGGCGATGAGCTGGCCCTCGCGCGCCTTCACCTCCTGCATGTTGGAGAGCGTCTTCTCGTAGTGAGCGTCCTTCGGGCAGACGACGACGACGGGCATGTCCTCGTCGATCAGCGCGATGGGCCCGTGCTTCATCTCGCCAGCGGCGTAGCCCTCCGCGTGGATGTACGAGATCTCCTTCAGCTTGAGCGCGCCCTCGAGCGCGATCGGGAACTGCGTCCCGCGGCCGAGGAAGAGCATGTCGCGCGCGCGGAGGTGCTTCTTTGCGACGGCCTTCACGTCCTCCGCCTTGGAGAGCACGTCGCGCATCTGCGCCGGCACGTGCCAGAGGGCGTCGAGGATGCGGTGCGCGTTCTTGGTGTCGAGCGTGCCGCGGCGTCGTCCGAGGTAGACCGCGAGCAGCAGGAGGGCGGCGAGCTGCGTCGTGAAGCACTTCGTCGACGCGACGCCGATCTCGGGGCCGGCGTGTGTGTAGAGCGAGCCGTCCGCGGCGCGCGGGATCGCGCTGTCGAGGACGTTCGCGACCGCGACGATCGTCGCGCCCGCGGCCTTCGCCGTCTTCACCGCCGCCAGCGTGTCGAGCGTCTCGCCGCTCTGGCTGACGGCGACGACGAGATCGGTGTCGGTGAAGACCGGCTCGCGGTAGCGGACCTCGCTGCCGATCTCGACGGTCGACGGGACGCGCGCGAGCTGCTCGATCCAGTAGCGACCGGCCATCGCGGCGTGAGCGCTCGTGCCGCAGGCGACGAAATAGACGCGCGTGATCTTCTTCGCGAGCGCGTCCGAGACGCCGATCTCGCCCGCCAGCACGTCGGCCGTCGCGAGGTCCACGCGGCCGCGGAGCGTGTCCTCGATCGCGCGCGGCTGCTCGTGGATCTCCTTGAGCATGAAGTGCTTGTAGCCGCCCTTCTCGGCCTGGGTCGGCGACCAGTCGATGCGGCGCGAGGCGCGCGTCACCGGCGTCGCCTCCGCGATCGTCGTGATCGTGATGCCTTCCTTCCTCACGACCGCCATCTCCCCGTCGGCCAGGAGGATGATGTCGCGCGTGTGCGCGAGGAGTGCCGGGATGTCGCTCGCGACGAAGTTCTCCCCCTCACCGAGGCCGAGGACGAGCGGCGAGTCCTGCTTCGCGACGACGATGTGGTCGGGCTTCTCGCCGTGGACGACCGCGATGGCGTAGGCGCCTCGGACGCGATGGAGCGCCCGCCGCACGGCGGTCTCGAGGTCCGTCTCGCCCTCCGTCATCGCCTGATCGACGAGGTGGGCGACGATCTCCGTGTCCGTGTCGCTCGAGAACTTCACGCCGCGGCCTTCGAGCTCACGCCGGAGCTCGACGTGGTTCTCGATGATCCCGTTGTGGACCACGGCGATCTTCCCCGCGACGTGCGGGTGCGCGTTCGCCTCGCTCGGCCGGCCGTGCGTCGCCCAGCGCGTGTGCCCGATGCCGGTCGCGCCCTTCAGCGGGGCCTTCGCGAGCGCCTTGTCGAGGTTCGCGAGCTTCCCGACGGCGCGCACGATCTCGATCCCGCGCCCCGTGTGCACCGCCAAGCCCGCCGAGTCGTATCCCCGGTACTCGAGGCGGCGCAGCCCCTCGACGAGGATGGGTGCACTGTCCTTCGCCCCGACGTAACCGACGATGCCGCACATGGTCGGCCCAGGGTAGCGACACGCGCCCTCCCTCGCCAGAGGCCCGGCGGGCGCGCGCCCATGGTCCGAGACGCGCGAACGAGGCCGGATCGGTCCGACCTTGGCCGCGTCCCGTGACAGGGGTCACGAGACGTCGCGTCGACGCGCGTGACGTCGGTGTGGCCGGGACGCTCGAGACGAGGAAATACAGGGGGCTGCGCTCGCTCGACCTCTTCACGGGGGCCGAGGGCGCGGCGTTGTGGACCGTGACGTCGGACTTTGGCACCCAGGCTGCAATCCGGGATGGCATGCACCCCTCGATTCGCGTCCACCTTCCGTTCACTCTCGCCTCCCTCGCCTCGCTCGCCCGCGCCCTCGCCATCGTGTCCGCGGGCACGGCGATCGGTTGCGCCGCGCCTATCGAAGAAGACGCCGACGACTCGACGGCGGCCCAGTCCAGCGGCTCCGGCAGCGACGCGACGCAGGTCGTCTACCGCGACACCGTCGGCTTCGCCTCTCCGCTCGAGCTCGCGGCGGTGTCCAAGGCGAAGATCTACGTCGTCGCCGGAGAGGCGAGCGAGATCGTCGAGGCCGGCGTCGGCAAGGCGAGCGACACGCGCGTGGTCGACGAGTCCGACCGGAGGATGCGCGTCGTCGGCGCGACCGGAGCCGGCGCGGCCGTCTACTGGGGGATCCGGGACGACGCGACCGCGACGTTCTACGCGTTCGACGGCGCGAAGAAGACCAAGCTCACGACCGTGGGCGCCTACGACGCTCCGGCTGGGCGCGCCCATCAGCTCTCCACCGACGGAACGGACCTCGTGTGGGTCGCGCTCGAGAAGGCGAAGCCGAGCCAGCTCGCCCGCGTGTCGGTCAAGGGCGGCGCCGCCGAGAGGTTCGGGTCCATCTGCCAGGGCGGGGCGATGAGCGGCAAGATCTGCAACGTCGAAGAGCTCGCGATGGAGGGCGACGCCGTCTACGTCGCCGAGCAGGCGACGGGCGGAGGCTCGCGCGTGACGCGTACCTCGAAGGCGACCGGGCGCACGGAGGTCCTTCCGTTGTTCGGGGCGGCCGACGGCATGGTGGACGACGACATCCACGGCGTCGTCGCCGACGGCGAGAGCGTCTACGCCGCCTTCAGGGACAAGGGGGTCATCCAGTACAAGGACGGCAAGACGACCGTGTTCGCGAAGACCACGACGAGCGCGATCGCCCAGGACGAGACGAGGGTGTTCTACGTCGACACGAAGGAGGCGGTGTGGGCCAAGAAGAAGAGCGGCGGGAACGCCGTTCGCGTCGGCGCGCTCTCTCCGACGAAGAAGGGGGCCTTTCTCCAGGCGAGCGCGCTGTCCGTCGTCGGCGACGACGTCTTCGTCACGACGATGCAGGATGGCGAGCGAGAGAAGGAGTACGTTCGCTCGATCGTCCGCATCGATCTCGCGAAGAAGAAGTGACGGCCTCGCCTGGCGTGGGATCAGCGGCGCGGTCGCGCCGGGCCGTCCGACTCCGCGCACTCGAGCGGCGGGAGCTCGTTCGGCGATTGACCGTCCGCCACCAGCTTCGCGTGCGCGAAGACCGACCGATACGCGTCGAGCCGCGCCATGACCGACGCGCCGCGCGTCCGCTCGTCGTGATCCATCGCCGAGAGGCTCACGACCCCCACGATCTCCCGCGAGCCCTTCGCGAAGACCGGCCCCCCCGAGTCCCCCGGGCACACCGCCGCGTCGAGGTGCATCGTCTCGTTGGTGAGCGCGCGCACGAGGCCGCCCGTCCGTTCCTTCCTCCGGATCCCGTCCGGCGAGAGGGCGCAGCGCCCGAAGCCGACCGGCGACACGTCCTCGCCGATGCGCGGCGGCGCCTCGAGGCGCGGGGTCATCGTCGCGAGCCCGACAAGCTTGCGGGACAGGACGAGCACCGCCACGTCGCCGGCCCCGCCTCCCTCTCCACACGGCGGCGCGACGACGTGACGCACGCCGACCTCACCCCACGCGAAGTAGTCGCCGCCGAGCTCGACGCGGATCTGCCCCGCCTCGAGGTTCTTCTTGGTGAACTCCCCGCGCGCCCCCCGCTCGACCACGCAGTGGTGAGCCGTGAGGAGGAGGTCGTCCTCGATCAGCGTCCCGCTGCACGTCGCGTTCGGCCCGATGACCCGGACGATCGCGTCCTCGGGCACCGCCAGCGCGAACGGCTGCGCGAGGAGCCGCTCGTCCGCGGAGAACTCCTCCTGCGACGACGACGGGCGCACCTGGACGCGGGCCGACCGGAAGCCCGGCCCGCAACCGACGAGGCCGCCGAGGGACGCGGCCCCGAGGGAGACCAGGACGGCACGTGAGGAGACGGAGCGCGCACGCGAGCGTTTCAACGGGCCTCCCAGGGCGGTGACGGCGACGGCGGTGAACAGACATCCTTACGCGTCGGTCTACGAGGAGCCAGCCGCGGCTGCTCGCGAGACGTCTTCGTAATATGTGTACACTACAAGCAGTCGATGCGGATGAGTGTCGGGAGGCGCCGGTCGGAGCAGCGTTCAGCGGACTTGGAGGCTGACCTGGCGCGTGGCGTTCAGATAAGCGAGACCCGAAGCTTCGGGATGAGCGTTGGCGTCCTCGATGCCGAGCTGGACGAGCTGGCCGAGGATGTCCGCGCGGCGCGTGGCCGACGCGACGAGGTAGGACGAGCACGGGGCGGTGCCGGGGAGCGGCTCCGCGCAGCGCGCGAGCACGCGCTGCTCGGCCGCCAGCGCCTCCCGCGAGCGGCCCTGGTCGAGGAGCGCGCGCGCGTAGAGGTGCTCCACGCTCGGCTCCTCGCGGAGCGACGTCGGGCAGCGCTCGATCGTGGCGACGGCCATGCCGGGCTGCCGGGCGTCGAGGTAGGCCTGGGCGAGCTCCCGCACACGGGCGGGGTCCGTCGGCTGCGCGGCGGCCTGATCCTCGAGCGACGCGACGCGGCCCTCGTGGAGATCGCCGACGACGCGCTTCTCTCGCTGCGTGGAGCCGGCGCACCAGATCACGCCGATCCCGAAGAGAACCGCGACGTTCCAACCTCTGAGACCCTTCGTCTGCGTCATTCGCCTCGCGCCGCGCTCCCGCTCGGAAACCCAAGCATAGGCCCCAGACAATCCTACGCCACGAAAGTTCCCGAGCTCCCCCGAGGGCGCTGAGCGTCTCGGACACCGCCGCCGCCGGCGCCTTGGGACGAGGCCGCACATCGACGGGGCGAGCGTGGGAGGAGGTGCGCTTCCACGCCACCCAGGGTGGAGCGCGCGTCTCAGTTCGCGAACAGCGGGGGTGCGGTGATCGTCGTGGGGAGGGGCCCCGACCACTCGACCGAGCTGTCGGCGCGACGGATCTCGAGGGTCCCGCCCGTACCCGCGTCGGAGAAGCGCACGAGGACGCTCCGTCCGTCGGCGAGGCCGATCTGCGCGCCGATCGTCCCGGCCGCGTCCGATCGCGCGGCCGTGGGCGCGCTGCCGTTCGTGCCGAGCACGTGGAGGAAGCGCGTCGACGTCCCCGTCGCGTGCGTCGCATCGACGCGGGAGCCGGTGCCCATGCCTGCGCTCGCCCACGACACGATGTTGCTCGGAACGCCGGTCGGCGAGAGCCGTCGCACGTCGATCCGATTCGCGCCCGCGACGAAGGAGAGCAGATCCCCGTTCGCGGTCGGGGTCCCGGGGACGTTGAGGGTCCAGATGCGCTCGGCACCGCTCGTGGTGTCGACGCGATCGAAGACGACGAACGTGTCGGGCTTCACGAAGAGAAAATCGCGCTCGATCTTCTGCACGGAGGGCGCGTTCTTGTAGACGGGCGTGACGCGCGCAGCGCCGTACGTGAAGCTCGGCTGATCGACGAGCCCCGTCATCTCGCACCGTGGCGCGCCCTCGATCTGGTGCACGGCGGTCCCGTTGCTCCGGATGCGCACGAGGTTGTGCATCGCCTCGTCCTGCTCGATGCCGGACGCCGTCGCGATGTTCTGGTCGTACGCGAGCCAGCTGCCACGATGGAGGACGAAGCTCCCCTGGTCCTTGTGGGCGTGGCTCTCCGTGTACGGCCCGCAGATGAAGTTCGCGTAGGTCGCCGTCTTCGTCCACGCCGAGCGCATCGCGAGCTGGCCCGTGCCGCTCGCCCAGTACGTCGTCGCGAGGTTCGTGAGCGGCTCGGCGGTGACCTCTGCCGGGTCGTAGAGGAAGTCGCTGACGAACAGGAAGGCCTGCGTCATGCGCGGTAGGGTCGACTGCTCGAGGAGCGACTTCGCGACGCGCGAGAGCCGCTCGTTCGGGAAGATCGCCATGTCGGCGATGAGGTACTCGCGGTGGTAGTCGAAGAGCTCCGCGCTCGAGTCACGCGCGTGATCGCCCGTCGGCGCGAGGCGATCGAGCGTCGGGACGATCGCGTGCATCAGGTGCGGGATGCTCGCCAGCGTGTGCGGCGTGCGGATCGCGACGCGCTCCGTCGTCGACCGCTCCCACCACCAGTAGAGCTGGAAGAGGTTCTTCATCGCCGTCCCGTAGCCGGTGCCCTCGCGCGACCCGCCGCCCTGGAGATCGTTCGTGAAGGTGGGGAAGAGCTGCTTCTCGAGCTTCTCCTGACGGAACGTGTCGATCCACGTCTGGGCCTGCGGGTCCTCGCCGTGCTCCGCGAGACCGAGGAGCATCGTGGCGCGGAGGAACGAGTAGAAGTAGTTGTTCGACGGGTTGTCGACGGACCAGCCCGACCACGGGAACGTGCCCGTCCCCCACTTCGCGGTCTCGTGGTGCCATACGTTCCACACCGCCTGGTTCGCGTAGGCGAGCCAGCGCGTTCGCTGCTCGGGCGTGAGGTCCGCGAAGCACCAGTCGTAGACGATGGCGAGGTTCCCGATCCGGTCGCCGACCTCGAGGTAGCTGTCGCCCGCGACGGTGGGGACCTGCCCGGCGGCGATCCGCGCCTCCTCGCTCTTCACGAAGTCGTCGGTCTTCGCGATGGCGTACGCCGTGTGCGCCTTCGACGACCTCAGCACGCCGACGAGCGCGGCGTACCACGGCTCGAACGCGTAGCTCGAGCCGCCGGCGACGACGCCGTCCACGAGCGTGCCGAACCGGGTTCCCGACGGGCTCCCGGAGAGCCGCGCCTCGAGGGCAGCGCGGAGCGCCGCGTCGTTCAAGAGTATCCGCGGATGGGTCGCGGAGATGACCGGCGTGCCGCTGTCCGTGTCGTCCGTGCCGCCGTCGCCGACGGCTCCGTCCTGGGAGCCGCTCGGTCCTCCGTCGGGACCGCCGCTCGGGTCGGCCCCGCCGTCGTCTCCGTCCGAGCTGCACGCGAAGGCCGCGGCGAAGAGAGCGAGGCAGGCGAAGCGACGGACCATGCCCTCAGTCCTCGCACGAGGGGGCCTCCTCATCAAGAGCTGGAGGCGGAGTCACCTCAAGGCAGGAGGGAGAGGTCGGCGACGTCCTTGCCGAGCGCGCTCGTGCGCTGGACCTTCACACGATCCTGCGCGACCGAGTAGACGAGGTCGTCGAGGAAGACGCTCCGCTTGACCGCGGAGCGCGCGTTCGACCACCAGGTGTTGCAGCTCACGGGGGCCCCCGCGGTCTCCTCCGGCCTCCCGTGGTCGACCCCGCCGAGCCGCGTGAAGCCGCGCTCCACGTCGACGTCGTAGACGAGGAGACCGCTGAACGCGAGGCGATCGCCGTTCACTCCTTCGCCTCCGCCCTCGCAGATCGTCATCGGCACGCCGAGGAGCCCTTCGGCGTCGAACCACGTGAAGGCGAGGTGGTCGGTCGCGGCCTGCGAGCTCGAGCCGCGCGTGCCGATCTTCTCCTTGTGGAGCAGCTTGGGCCTTGCCGCGTCGGCGACGTCGAAGAGCTGGAGGATGACGCCGTCGAAGTACGCGAAGCTCCCCTTGTCGTGCGCGTCGAAGCCGATCGACAGGAGGTGATCGTCGTCGATGCGATGCATGTAGGTCGAGAACCCGGGGATGTGGAGCTCGCCGGTGAGGCGCGGCTTGGCGGGCTCGTGGAGGTCCATCACGAAGAGCGGATCCGTCTTCTTGAACGTGACGACGTACCCGCGCTCCCGATCGAAGCGGACCGCGCGGATGTCCTCGCCCTTGGCGATGCCGTCGATCGCGCCGATTCGCACGAGGCGGCCGTCGACCTCGGTGAGGACGGAGACGCTGCTCGAGACGTTCGGATCCGGCACGCGGCCGCGCGTGGTCGCCACGCGGAGGTAGCCGTACCACTCGTCCATCGCGAGCTGGTTCAGGACGTGCCCCGGGACCGAGCCGCTCGCGACGTAGCGCGTGTCGCTCGGACGCTCGCCGATCCGGAACTTGTGGATGTCGCTCGTCTCGGCGTCGCGGCCCTCGCCCCGGCGGTGGGCGACGGAGAGGTAGAGCGCGTCGGCCGACGCGAAGACCGCCCCGGGGCGGCTCTGGACCGTCGCGGTCACGGGAGGGGCCTTGTCGTCGGTGAGGTCGAAGGAGACGACGCTCGTGAAGGCGCGTCCGTCTCGGAGCGGCGTCCGGACGAGGTTCGCGCACATCGACGTCTCCACCCCGTTCTCGCGGACCGAAGGGAACCGCGCCGCCGCCGCGCGCATGCGGCGCTCGTTGTCCTTCTGGAGCTTCGCGAAGCGCTCGCGGACGACGGACTCCGGATTGCCGCACGTCTCGAGGTCGCCAGGCCAGGTCTCGTAGCCCAGGCCGCCGATGTCGCCGTCGCTCACGACGGAGTGGACCGCGTTACCGACGCGACGCGCGGCGAGGAGGGAGCCGGAGAGACGGAGCTCGCGCACGATGCGCGGCGCGCGCCGGTCTCTGAGGTCGAGCACGGCGATGGTCGTGTCCGAGCCGTCGCCGGCGAAGGAGCAGTCGTAGCCGTAGGTGCACCGCTCCCGGCTTCCGGCGCCGGAGCGGTAGACGACGGCGCGGTCCCCCTCCACGAAGAGCTCGCGGACCGTGCCCGACCCGAGCCGCGTGACCGACAGGATCTTCGGGTCCGTCGCGAGGGCGACGTGGAGCGCGCCGTTGCTCGCGACATACACGTAGCGGCCGTCCGTCTTCACCATGTCGGCCTCGTCGACGCTGGCGACCTGGTTGTTCGTTCGCGAGAACGACCTGGCGGACGGAGCGACGGTCGCGCGCGCCGAGCCGGACGCGCCTCCCCCGCCCGAGCCGACCCCAGACACGCCGAGGCCCCCGAAGCCATACGACACGCCGACTTCGCTGCCCCACATGTGGCCGGCACCGGAGCCGTACCCGACGCTGCCCGAGAGCCCGTCGCGCTCGCGCTGCCTGCGCTCGGCGGCCTCCTCGCGGTCTCGCGCCCAGCACGCGGGCTGCTCGGCGTGCCAGCCGAGGTACGCGTCGCGCACCGCCTGCCTCATCTCGCGCACGTGCGCCTCGAGCGCCTCGGTGGCGACGTCCTCGCATTTCGTCGGCACGAGGCGGGCCGCGCGCGCGCGCTGCTCTTCGCCGGGGAGGGCAGCCGTGACCTTGGGCGGCGGCGCGAGCGCCCGCGTGCTGCGGGCTCTG
>JALHPN010000054.1 GCA_022842465.1 Polyangiaceae bacterium
AGCGCCGCGTCGGCGAGCGCGCCGCCTCTGCTCGCCCTGTCGTCTGCCGCCGCGCCCGCGCCTCCGCCGCTCTCTGCCTCCAGCGTCGTCGCGAGCGCCAAGCCCGTCAAACAGGCGCAGCCCGCGCACGTACCACCGCCCGCCAAGAGCGCGGCGAAGGCCTCCTCCGCGCGAAGGCCGCCCGAGAATCCGTACGAGTGAAGCGCGCGGTCCGCGGGGCTCCGCTACCATCGCCCCATGAGCGAGTTCGTCCTCGACGAGACCGAGCGCCTCTCCGGGGCTCGCGGTCAGCGGACCGTCCTCACCCTCGACCTCCTCGTCATCGAAGGCCCCGGGCGCGGCACGCGTCGTCGAGTCGAGGGGGGCGCCGCCGTTCGCATAGGCTCGGGCGAGGCCGCTCATCTGCGCATCCCCGATCGCGCCGTGTCGCGCCTGCACTGCGAGGTGTCGGTGACGGGGGACGCGATCACGCTGCGCGATCTCGGGAGCCGCAACGGCACGGTCGTCGGGGATGCGCGGGTGCGCGACGTCGACGTCCAGGCCGGCGCCGTCGTCCGTCTCGGCGGCTCCGCCTTCCGGATCGACGTCGCCGACGAGCCGTCGTTCGTCGCGATTTCGAAGCGGACGTCGTTCGGTGAGGTCGTCGGTTCGAGCCTCGAGATGCGGCAGGCGTACGCCGTCCTCGAGCGCGTCGCTGCCACGGCGTCGACGGTGCTCGTCCAGGGAGAGACGGGCACGGGCAAGGACGTCGTCGCTCGCGCGATCCACGCCGAGTCGCCCCGTCGCGCGGGTCCCTTCGTGCCGGTCGACTGCGGCGCGATCCCCGAGACGCTCTTCGAGAGCGAGCTATTCGGTCACGTCCGCGGCGCGTTCACGGGCGCGCTCGGACATCGCGTCGGCGCCTTCGAGGAGGCGAACGGCGGGACGCTCTTCCTCGACGAGATCGGCGAGATGCCCCTCGCGCTACAGGCGAAGCTCCTCCGCGCGATCGAGTCGCGGAGCATCCGGCCCGTCGGCGCGCCGAAGGAGACCCCGGTCGACGTGCGCATCGTCTGCGCGACGAACCGCAAGCTCGCGCAGATGGTGAACGACGGGACGTTCCGCGAGGACCTCTACTACCGTCTCGCCGTGGTCGAGGTCTCCCTCCCGCCCCTCCGCGCGCGGCGCGAGGACATCCCGGCGATCGCCCGAGAGCTCCACGCGAAGCTCACCGGGAAGACGACGGCGCTGCCGGACGCGTTCGTGACCTCCCTCGTCGCGCGTCCCTGGCCCGGCAACGTGCGCGAGCTCCGTAACTTCATCGAGCGCGCCGTCGCGCTCGGGATGACGGAGCCGGATCCCGGCGCCGTCGGCCTCACGAGCGCGCCCGCGGCGGCGCTCCCGTCGGGGGTGGACGCCATCGTCCCGCTCCATCTCCCGCTGAAGGACGCGCGGCTCGCCTGGACGAGCGCGTTCGAGAGCATCTACGTCCGCGCGATGCTCGAGAAGACGGGCGGCAACGTCACACGCGCCGCGGAGCTCGCGGGCGTGAATCGCCGCTTCCTCCAGCGCCTCGTTGCGCGACTCGGCCTGCGCGCGGACGGCGACGACGACGACGGCACCTGAGCGCGAGGAGTCGATGTGCGCGGGAGACCTCCGTGGATCCGGGAGGACCCGCGTCGAGGCTCCGGCCACGCAGGGGGCGGGCGGAATCCTCGGTGAGCCCACGGGATCGCGACGCGGCATCTCCCTTGCGACGTGGCGCTCCCGATGCGCCCTCACCATGTCCTCGCCGCTCTCGCCCTCACGCTCGTCGCGTCCCCTGCGATCGCCGACAAGGGGAGGGCGAAGGCCGCGGCGCCTCCTCCGTCGGTCGCCGACCAGGTCCTCTTCTCGGCGCGTGGTGACGCGGAGCTCGTCGGCCGCGCGAGCCGCGTGAAGACGCTGCCGAGCACGCTCGACGCGCGCGACCGCGCCGCCGTCGGCCGCGTCGCCGCGCTCTTCCGCGCGGGGCGCCCCGATGTGGCGCGCGCCGAGCTCGCGGGCTGGATCCGAGGCCGAGGGCACCGGCACTCCGTCGACGACACGACCGCGACGGTGCTCTGGGTGACGCGGGAGGCGGTCGCCTCGAAGCGCGCGGATCTCGTCACGGCCGCCGAGAGGGTCCAGGACGTCGACAACAAGGTGCTCGTCCTCGAGGCGGCGCTCGCCGATCTGCGTGTGGCGGCCACGAAGCGCCGCGACACGTACGTCGGGATGCCGGTCGCGGCCGAAGAGGGCGTGCGGCACCCCGAGCGCGTCGCCCAGGCCGACCTCGCGACGCGCCTCGCGGAGACCGAGCGTCTCTACGAGAAGGCCGAGGCCGAGCGGACGGCCTCCCGGGATGCCTTCGTCTCGCTCCAGGGGACCTCGAGGACGGCCATCGGCGCACTCGTCGCGTGCGTCCGGATCGCCATCGAGCGCGACAAGACCCGCTGACGGGGAAGATCGTGTGAGCAAGCTCCGTACACGGGGCCATGAAGCTTGCGCTGCTCTCCTCCGCCCTCTTGCTGGCCTCGATCCTCGGCGGGTGCGCTGCCGAGACCGCACCCGACGACGACGCGTTCCTCGACGAGGACACGGAGGTCGCGGAGAGCGATCTCACCAAGGCGTGTGCGCTCGGGACGACCTGCGGGAAGTCGCAGAAGCTCCTCGCGGCGAGGCTCTTCCCCGCGGACAAGCGCGCGCCGGCGCGACGGCGCGCCGAGATCCAGATCGAGACCGGGGGCAACGCTGCGCTCGAGACGGTCCCGCGGATCTTCGCGCAGAAGACGACCGGAACGTACACGTTCGCCGGCGGCGGGCGCGTCGTGATCTCCGGGAGCGCCGACGGCAGCGCACCGTTCGAGATCGACGATTTTCTCCTCGTCGAGGTGCTGGGGCAGGACGGCGCGCTCCTCGCGGCCGGACACCTCGGCGGCGCGAGCGGCATCACCGTCGGCGCCATGAAGTCGACGCAGCTCGCGACCCACACCGACTTCAAGGTCGCGGCGACCGACATCGCGCCGCTCCTGCCGCGCGATCGGCCGTTCCGTCTCCGCTTCTCGGCGCTCGACTTCAACACGCGCGCCCTCGTGTCTGACGTCCACCTCGCCTCCGGGAGCGCGCCGCCGAAGCCTGCGCAGGTCGATCTCTTCGACGACGCCGCCTTCGCGGGCGCGCCGCTCACGAAGGCCGAGGCCGTCTCGCTCTTCGCGGCCGGCGCCGCGCGCGCGGACCTCGGCAGCTTCGTCTTCGCCCAGCGCACGCGCACCTGCAACACGGTGACGGGCTGCGCCGGCTGGACGGCGACGAACGACGTCTCGCTCTCGGGCCGCTTCCAGGCGGGCACCGGCGGCTGGCACGAGAACCCGACCTCGAGCGCGGTCCCGCGCGGCGTCATCACGGGCCAGACCTGGCTCGAGATCGCGAACGGCAACGTCGTCTTCGCTCTGAAGAGCGATCAGGCGACGATGAACGCGAAAAACTGCGCGATCGACGGGTCGAAGGCGTGCGGGCTCAAGACGTCGACGACGTCCTGCTACTGGCGCGCGGACCGCACCCAGAATTGCTACTCGTACGCGAGCGACGTGCAGACGATGGGCGGTGCCTCGCTCTCGCTCAGCGTGAAGGTGGCCGCCGACCACGTCCGTGCGAAGAGCCCGACCCACGCGACGAAGGCCGACGCCTCGGGCAAGTACACCGAGACGGAGTACGTCCTCTATGCGCGTACGCGCGGCGAGAACGCGACCCTCGTGGCCGAGAACGGCCGCGTCTTCGTCCGCCCCTGAGAGGTAGCCGGGTGTAGGCGTCTGCGTTGCGTCTCGACGAGAGCCTCAGGCGCATATCGCGTGGCGGGGGCTAGAGCGTTTGCTCTAATCCCCGCGCCGATGAAGATCGTAGCCCTCCTCTCCGCCGGGTTCCTCTCGTGTCTCCTCGCCGCGTGCGGCGCGAGCGGGGAGTCGGGGACGTCGACCGAGCCGCGCACGACGCCGGCGACGGCGACCGCGTCCGATGCGCCGCCGAGCGCGACGACCCCGGCGACGCCGCCGGCCGAGACGACGCCTCCGGGGCCCCCCTCGCCGGAGACGCCGAACCCCTACGCGGGCGGCGCGCCGATCGCGGCG
Source organism: Polyangiaceae bacterium (assembly GCA_022842465.1). Taxonomy (GTDB): domain Bacteria; phylum Myxococcota_A; class Polyangia; order Polyangiales; family Polyangiaceae; genus Labilithrix. The sequence continues at coordinate 4,125 of JALHPN010000054.1, forward strand.
CCCGCGGGGCAGTGGTCCTACGTCCCGATGGCCGACTTCGTGTGCGGTAACGGCAACGCCAGCGGCATCGCCGTGAACCCGTCGAGCGCGCCGAACGCGCCGCTCCTCGTCTTCTTCATGGGCGGCGGCGCCTGCTGGGACGCGCTCACGTGCCTCGGTGGCGCTGCGTCGTTCATCGACTCGGACGTCGGCTCGGCCGAGGTCCTCGGGGACGTCCCGCGCGTCCGTGCGCTGTTCGATCGCGAGGCCGCGCAGAACCCGTTCAAGGACGCGTCGTTCGTCTTCATCCCGTACTGCACCGGCGACCTCCACGGCGGCGACGCCCAGAAGACGTACTCGCTCCTCACGAAGACCGTCACCGTCCATCACCGCGGCGCACGGAACACGGACGCGGTCGTGAAGCGCCTCCTCGCCACCTACGCGTCGCCGTCGAAGATCTACGTGACCGGCGCGAGCGGCGGGGGCTACGGCGCGATGTTCGGGCTCCACCGCTTCCGCACCGCCTGGCCGACGTCGCGGATCGACATCCTGAACGACTGCGGCCCGCCGATCGATCCCGCCGGAAACACGTGGACGTCGATGCGCGAGGCGTGGAAGCTCGAGATCCCCGCCGCCTGCACCGGATGCGAGGACGACGCGGCGAAGGTGCTCCCGTATCTCTCCGCGACGATGGGCGACGGCCGCTTCGCGCTGCTCGGCTACACGAAGGACAAGACGATCCGCTCGTTCTCGGGCCGGCTCGTCCCCCAGGACTTCGAGCAGGAGATGATGGCGCTCCGCGCCGCGGCGGGGCCCAAGCAGCGCATGTACTACGTGGACAGCGACGACCACGTCCTCCTCAAGCAGAACCCGCTCCCGGTCGCCTCGAGCGGGGTGCCGCTCTACGCCTGGCTCCAGCGCTTCGCGTCCGACGACCCCGCCTGGGCGCACGAAGGCCCGTGAGCGCGCTACGCTCGTCGTCCGAACGAGCGTACCCATGTGCCGAAACATCCGCGTCCTCCACGACTTCGAGCCCCCGACCACGGACGACGAGATCCGCGCCGCCGCGCTGCAGTACGTGCGGAAGGTGAGCGGGACGGTGAAGCCCAACCGCCACGACGAGGTCGCCTTCGCGCGCGCCGTCGACGAGGTGACCCGCGCGACGACGAAGCTCCTGGCTGGGCTCGCGCGCCGCAGCGAGCCGCGGACGCGCGAGCTCGAGCGGGAGCGCGCGAAGGCGCGGTGGGCGAAGCGCGCCGCCCGTGCCTGAGGTGTGACGCGAGGCGTTGCGAAATTTACTTCGCACCGCCACCTGCGCTTCGCACCGAAAGAGCTACCATGATCTTGTGCAGTTGGTAGCAAGGTCTCCTTCGGAGGTCCGCGTCCCGGGGGTCCTCTTCGCGATCGGCGAGGCGATGTTCGCGGAGGACGGGGAGGTGCCGCGGGCCACGCTCGAAGCCCGTCTGCGTGCGTCGCTCGCGGTCGTGTCCGCCGCCACGTGGCCCGTACGCTTCGGCCTGCACGTCGCGCTCGTCCTGCTCCAGGTGGCGCCGCTCCTCTGCTTCGCGCACGCGCGCACGCTCGAGCGTCTCCCCCTCGCCGAGCGCGTCCGCTTCCTCGAGCGCCTCGAGCGGTCCTCGTTCCTCCCGCTCTGCCTCGCCTTCGTCGGCTGGCGCACGATCGCGACGCTCGTCTTCTACGAAGATCCGTCGGAGCTCCGCGCGCTCGGCTACACGAGCGACGAGCGCCATCGTCACAAGCGCGCGCTGCCCGTTCTCCCGAGCGCGCCGGCGCCGCTCGAGAGCGGGGTCCGTCTCCGGGACGACGGGCTCGCGGACACGGGCGAGCACGAGATCCGCCGCGACGAGGTCGCATGAGCATCCTCGCCGGCAAGGACTTCGGCGCGCCGTTCTCCGCCGACGTCGACGTCGTCGTCGTCGGCTCGGGCGCCGGGGGGGCCATCGTCGCGCGCGAGCTCGCCCGCGCGGGGCACGCCGTCCTGGTCGTCGAGGAGGGCTCGCATCACGCGCCGGAGTCGTATGCGCGCATGACGCCGTCGGAGGCGTTGAAGAACCTCGCGCGCGAGGCGGGCCTCGGCATCGCGATGGGGCTCGGGGATACGCCGCTCATGAGCGTCATGGCGGGCAAGTGCGTCGGCGGATCGAGCGTCCTCACCGGCGGCGTGTGCTTCCGCATCCCCGACGAGGTCCTCCACGCGTGGTCGACCGCGCTCGGCCTGGGCGACATGACGCCCGAGGCGCTCGATCCCTACTTCGCGCAGCTCGAGCGCGATCTCCAGATCGAGACGGTCGCGGACGCCATGCGTTCGCGGTCGACGGAGCTCTTCGTCGAGGGCGCCGACAAGATGGGCGTCGTCATGAAGTCCCTCAAGCGGAACGCGCCTCGCTGCAAGGGTGCGTCGCGCTGCAACTTCGGCTGCCCTCACGGCGCGAAGATGAGCGTGGACGTGTCCGTCCTCCCGGAGGCGCGGGATCGCGGCGTCGTCATCCTCACCGACGCGCTCGTCGAGACGATCGACGTCGAGCGCGGGGCCGCCCGCGGCGTGGCGGGCACGTTCGTGGGCACCGGCGTCCGCTTCGCCATCCGGGCCCGCGTCGTCGTCGCCGCCTGCGGCGCGCTCCACACGCCGCTCCTCCTCCGGAAGAGCGGCCTCGGCACCGCGCACGTCGGCCGGAACCTCACCCTGCATCCCGCCTTCCGGGTCGGCGCGCTCTTCGACGAGCGCGTCGAGGGCTGGGACGGGGCGATGCAGAGCGTCTACTCCGACCACTTCGCCGACGAGGGCCTCACGCTCGTGAGCGCGTACACGGCACCGAGCGTGCTCGCCGCCGCCTTCCCGGGCGTCGGACGCTCGCATCGCGCGCTCGTCCGCGCGATCCCGCACCTCGCCTTCTTCGGCGCCATGATTCACGACGACCCGGGCGGGACCGTGCGCCGCTGGCTCTCCCGCGAACCGCTCGTCACCTACCGCATGAGCGCGCGGGACCGCCTCCGCCTCTTCCGAGGAATCGAGGTGCTCGGCGAGCTCGCCTTCGCCGCCGGCGCTCGCGCCGTGCTCCTCCCGATCTTCGGGATGGCGCCGGTCCGCTCCCGCGCCGAGCTCCACGCGCTCGTGGCGAGCCCGCCGCCGGCGAAGAAGGTCGAGTGCATGTCGTTTCATCCGCTCGGGTCGGCCAAGATGAGCCGTGATCCGAGAGCCGGCGTCGTGAAGCCGACCGGCGAGACCTGGAGCGTCGACAACCTCTTCGTCGCGGACGGGAGCGTCCTGCCGACGAGCATCGGCGTGAACTCGCAGCTCCCCGTGATGGCGGTGGCGATGAAGATCGCGCGGGGGATCTGCGAGCGCTTCGAGGTCTACGCGCGGCGCGCCGCGTGAGGCGTCCCGCTCAGGGAGCGGGGATGACCTTGATGCACTTCGTCGACGTGATGGTCTTCGTCCTCTCCGACTCGGGGTGCGAGTAGGTCAGCTCGACCTGCGCGCAGAGCGCGCGCGTGTCGCCGGCCTTCGCCGGGTCGAAGGTGAAGGTGAGCACGTCGTTCGAGACGGCCTGTACGTTCGAGGCGCCCTTGAAGGCTCGCACGTCGCGGATGACGGAGCCCGACGCGAAGCCGCGGCCCTTGAGCGTGATCGTCGTCGGCTGGTTCGCCGGCACGTCGGTCGGCGACACGTCCGTGATCTCGATGCGGTAGGGGTTCGGCGCGATCGTGATCGGCATCGGGAGGCGGTAGGTGCCGTCGCCGCCCTCGCGCTGCTTGAACGTGAGCTCGACGTCGTGGCGGATGGTCTCTGCCGTCTCGTTCGAGGCCGGCTGGAAGCGGAGGTAGTTCGTGTTGACGACGGTTCCGCCCTCGGCGCCCCACGCGATGCTCTCGACCTTGTCGAAGCCGCTGCCGGAGAGCAGGACCGGCTTCTCGCCCGTGCCGTCGGCCGGATCCGGGCAGGTGTCGTAGACCTCGAACGGCTGCTTCTTCAGGTAGGCGATCGGGCCGACCGTGAGGATCGCGGGCGCGAAGCAGTTCGGCGTGTCCTCCGAGCAGGCCGCGAGCGAGAGGTAGCCAGGGTTGCGACCGATCTCGTCGAGAGCCTCGGGGAGGATGATCTCGAGCTCCTCGTCGCTGACGACCTTCACCTCGTTGACGCGCGCCATCGCGTCGCCCGCGCGGAAGACGGACTCGGTGTCGAGCCATTTCCTGCCCGAGAAGCCGGAGCCCTTGATGGTGATCTTGCCCTTCTCCTTCGCCCCGACCTCGATCTGCCGTGGCTCGAAGCTGTTCACGGTGGCGACCTTCCCGCCCTCCTTCGCGAAGTGCTTCACCTCGCAGGCGGTCGACATCAGCTTGTCGAAGGTCTCCTTCGGGAAGCTGCAGGCGCCCCAGTTGCCGTCCTCGTCGCAGGTCTGGGCCTTGGCCGGGAAGTCGCTCCAGCTGATCCCGCAGCTCGCGGGGCTCGGCGCCGGGAAGGGCGGCTGGGCGATGAGGGCGCCCGCGCAAGCGCGCGTCGCGCCTGCCTGGCAGGCCGCGCAGGTCCACTCCGCGGGCCGCTCTCGCCACTGGGCTTCGGAGGTTCCGACACCCGAGTCCCCGGGGGCCTTCGAGCAGGCGACGACACCGAGGGCAGCGAAGAGCGAGACGGCGAGGATCGAACGCATGGGAGGGGGGTAGCATGTGCTCCGATGTGCGCAACGTGATCACCCCCGGAAAAACGAATGCCGGATCCGTCACCCGCCGAACCTCCTGAAATGAGGGGTATCCGGGCGAGCACGCGGACGCGCGGCCGACGGGCCGGTACCATCCGGCCGATGCGTCGCTCCTCGGTCGTCGCCGTCGCCTTCGTCGTGAGCGCCGCCTCTGCGGCGGTCGTGGCCTGCGGCTCGGACGAGGAGATCCCGGCGTCGCCCACGCTCGATGCGGGGCCCGCGGCCGACGCAGGCATGACCGAGGGCGGCGACTCGGCCGTGGTGACGCCCTGCGCGGCGGCGGATCTACCCGAAGGGAAGGGAGCGCCCTTCTGCGATCTCCCGGGGACCGACACGCCCGACCTCGTCGTCCCGCCACAGTTCTGCGTGCGCGAGTTCACGACCACGCCGGTGGGCGAGGCGCGGGTCCTCCGATTCGCGCCGAACGGCGACCTCTTCGTCGCCGCGCCGTCGATGGCGACGGTCGGTGGCGCGACGGGGGGCCCGGGATCGGTCGTCGTCCTCCCCGACGACGACGGAGACGGGAAGGCCGACGCCGTCGTCACCTACGCGGGGCCGTCCGTCTCCGACGGCCGGACGTGCGCCGCGCTCGAGGCGGAGTCTCCCGCGAGCCTCGCGTGCGTCCACGGCCTCCACTTCCAGGACGGTCATCTGTACTTTACACGTAGCGACGAGGTCCGGCGTTGGCCGCACGAGCCCGGCCAGCGAAAGGCGCCGGCGGGGCCGGGCGAGCTCGTCGCGACGCTCGGAGTCGCCGCGATCCCGGACGCCCGCTGGACGCACACTCTCGAGGGGAGAAAGGACGGGGCTCTCCTCGTCTCCCGCGGTCGCTCCGACTCGTCCGCGTGCAGCGCCGAGGAGATGACCCGTGGCGCCGTCTTCGCTCTCCACGTCGCGGGCGCGCCGAAGCTCCCCCTCGTCCCCGACCTCGTGGCCGACGGCTTCCGCAATCCGATGTACCTCCGCTGCGCGCCGAACAGCTGCGGCGACTGCTACGCGAGCGAGCTGTCGGGGGATGACTGGGGCGGCGTCGGCGGGCGGGAGAAGCTCTCGCTCCTCGGAGCGCCGGGGGAGAGCTGGGGCTACCCGTGCTGCGTGGGACGGGACGAGCCGCACCCGGGCGCCGGCGCGACGAGCTGCGCGAACGTCGGCCGCGAGCTCGTCGCGATCCCGCTCCACGACACGAACTTCGGGCTCGACTTCGATCGGGGCGGCTTCCCGGAGCCGTACCGCCATGGGCTCTTCGTCGCGCTCCACGGCGTCTTCACGTCGTTCGGCGGCACGGGCGTCGTCTGGCTCGGCAAAGACCCCGTCACCCTCCGCCCCACCGCCAAGCCGGAGCTCTTCATCCGCGGCTTCGGAAAGCCCAACGGTCGCGCCACCGACGTCGTGTTCGCTCCGGACGGTCGGCTCTTCGTCGCCGACGACACCCTGGGGAAGATCTACTGGGTCGCCCCGCGCACCCTGAAACGCCCCTGATCTCGATGGGCGGAGACCTACGAGGCGAGGATCGGTCACGCACGACGCGCGGGGCCGCGGTCCTCGCCGCGCTCTCGCTCGGATACATCGGCATCTACCTCGCGCGGAAGAACCTAGCCGTCGCGATCCCGCTCCTGCAGACGGACCTCGGCATCACGAAAGAGGGCGCAGGCGTCATCGCGAGCGCCGGCACCCTCGCGTACGCCGTCGGCAAGGTGGGGCTCGGGCCCCTCGTCGACCGCGTCGGGGGTCGCGCTGGCTTCCTCGTCTCCGTGGCTGCCGTCGGGCTCTGCTCGGGCCTCACCGGGCTCGCCCCGTCGCTCGCCTTCCTCGTCGCCGGCTACGCGGCGAACCGCGCCGTCGCCGCGGGCGCGTGGGGGGCGATGCTCAAGTTCGTCCCGACCTGGTTCACGAGCCGGGCGGCGGCGATGGCCGTCGCCGTCCTCAGCCTGAGCTACGTGGCGGGCGGCTTCGGCGCGACGATGTTCGCGCGCGAGGTCGTGAAGCACGGAGGAGGGTACCGGGCCGTCTTCGGCGCGCCCGCCTTCGCCATCGCGCTGATGCTGCCGCTCCTCTTCCTCCTCGTCAGGCAGGGCCCGCTCGTCGTGCGGGAGGACGTGAAGGAGGCCGGTGCGACGGCGAAGGTGCCTTTCTTCGCGCTCTTCCGGAACCCGACGATGGTGCTCGGCTGCGCGCTGAGCTTTCTCGTGACCCTCCTCCGCGAGGCGTTCAACACGTGGAGCATCGATTTCCTCGTGCAGTCGAACGGCGGGCGGGCCGCGCTCGAGGCCGCCGCGCTCCAGTCCGTCGGTTTCGACGTCGCGGGCGGGCTCGGTATCGTCGTCATGGCCGCCGCCTGGACCGCGCTCGGCGCGAGGCGGGGGACGTGGCTCGTCGTCGGCTCGCTCGTCGCGCTCGGCCTCGCCATCGCGTCGCTCCCCTCCGTCGCGACCCGTCCGCTCGGCGCGACGATGCTCCTCGCGGGGGTAGGCTTCCTCGTCTACGGCCCCTTCAGCCTCCTCGGAGGCCTCGTGGCGCTCTCCGCGGGCGGCGAGCGCGCGGCGGCGAGCGCAGCGGGCTTCATCGACGGCATCGGGTACGTCGCGAGCGCGCTCGCAGGCGTGACGCTCGGGCGAGTCCTCGACCTCTGGGGCTACCGCGTCGGCTTCTTCGGGCTCGCCGGGCTCGCGTTCCTCGCTGCCGCCCTCGCCTCGCGCCTCCGCCTCGAGGACGCGCGGCCGGCGCCATGATGCGTCATCACTCCACCTCGACGATGACCTTGTCGCTGACGAGGATGCCTTCGAACACGTCCTTCGGAAGTGGCGCGTCCGGGCCGCCCATGCCGCGGCGCAGCTCGACGCCCTCGCACGCGGCGTAGATGACCCACAGCGCGTATTTCCCGGGTACGTCGATCATCGCGTCGCGAACCTTCGCCCAGCTCCCGAAGGGCTCGTCGATGCGCTGCCCGGGGGCGATCGTGACGAAGTCGTCTGGGCTCCGGGCGTTCGTGTTGCCGCAGCGTCCGTAGCTCGCTCCGTACGTCCACCGATAGGCGCGCCCCGACGCGAGGTCCTTCGCGAAGAGGTCCACGAAGGGTGCGCGCCAGTGCTCGAAGCTGCCGTCCATCGCACGCACGTAGGTCGCCGGGGACTCGCCCTCGCTCTTCAGGGCGAGCTTCAGCGAGAAGAGCGCTCCGCGAGCGACCTTCTTCGGTCCCGTGAGGAGGAGGCGCAGCGGTTCTCTCGCCGGGGCGGACTCGACCGGGACGCGATCGAGCTCGAAGAAGCCGAACGGGGTCTCCGGCGCGGCGGCCATCAAGCTGCCCGCGTGCGCGGTCACGCCGCTCCCGAGCTGCTTCTTCCGATCGACGCGGGGTCCGTTCCCGCAGGCGGGGCCGTCGTCGAACGCGCGGAACACGCCGCGGCCGGCGTCGTCCGCCCCGAGCGCCCGCGCGAGCGAGCTGTCGGGGGCCGGGACGAACACGGGCGCCGGTCTCGGTGTCGCGTCCTCGTGCCGCTTGCATCCCGCGAGGACGCTCACGCAGAGGAGCACGAGAGCTCGACGTCTCATCCCGAGAGCGTATCGCTACGCCCACTCGATCGCCGCTCCGTTCGCGACGCAGCTAGGTGGTCGCAGGGCGCATCGGGCGGCTCCTGTCGGGCGGCTCGGCGGATGCCCCGGGCTGCTCGTCGCCGTTTGCGTCGCCGTAGCGCGCCTTGCGTCGCTCCAGCACGTCCTGGAGCACCACCTGCACGGCGCCGGCCACGGGCAGCGCGAGCAGCGCGCCGACGATGCCGGCGTACGCGGTCCCGGCGAGCATGACGAGCGCGATGATCAGGGGGTTCATCCGGATGGTCTTCCGCTGCACGAGCGGCTGGAGGATCTCGTTCTCGAGCTGCTGGTAGGCCACGAAGACGACCAGCGCGATGACGCCGCTCCGGACGCCGGACGAGAGGAACGTCGTGCCCACGATGAGCGCGCCGCCGAGCAACGGGCCGATGTACGGGATGATGCCGAGCACGATCATGAGCAGCGCGAGCGGCAGGAAGTAGGGGACGCCGAGGACGAGCAACGTCACGCCGCTCACGACGCCGCCGATCGACGCGATGATGAGCGAGCCGGCCACGTACCCGCCGACGGACTTGCGCGTGCGGCGACCGAGCTCGAGGAGCCGCGGCCGACGGTCGGGAGAGACCCACTCGAGCGCCGAGCCCACGAGCGGTCGGCCGTAGAGGAGCATGAAGATCGTGAGCACGAAGACCGTGACCGTGCCCGTGACCCCGTACGCGACGCTGCCCACGACGGCGAAGAGCGAGCCCGCTGCGAGCTTGGCGCCGCTTCCGACCTCGCTCTTCGCACGTTCGAGGATGTCGAAGCGCGCGTCGAGCGCCGCGAGCCCCTCGTTCCGCTGGAGCTTGTCCACGAGCTCGGGCGCCTTCTCGGCGAGGGCCCGCCCCTGATCGAGCGCCATCGGGGCCACCGTGGCGCCGACGCCGCCGAGGAAGGCGAGGAGCCCCACGGCCACGAGCACCACGCCGAATCCTCGCCTGACCTTCTTTCGCTCGAGCCAGCTCACGGCGGGATCGAGCGCGAGCGCGAGCACGAGCGCGACGAGCACCCACGTCACCACGAACGAGACGCGTCGGAGGACCGTGACGGCCGCGACGAGCCCGAGCACGTTCAACGCGACCATCCAGATCGTGCGGGCGCGGATTCGGAGCTCGACGGGCTCGGCAGGGCGCATCTCGCGGTCACGATGCAATCGGCCGGCCAGGCTGAGGCGCGGGCTCGCGTACCGTGGCGGCTACGGCCAGCCGGTCGCCGCTCCGATCTCGCTCGCGAGCGCGTCGGCGATGCGCTGGTGCCACGATGGGACGCCGTGCCCGTTGCAGGCGAGCATCTCCGTCCACACGTAGTCGTCGGCGACGAAGGCGTGCATCCGGTCGTCGCCGACCGCCGCGCGCTCGCGGATGATCTCCTGCGCGATCCCCGGGATGGCGTCCCGCCCGCCGCGCCCGAGGACGGCCATGAAGATGTGCGTGTCCTTGCCCCGCGCGCGCAGGACGTCGATCACGAACGACCGATACGCGGCGCGGAAGGTCCCGAAGTCGACGCCGGAGTTGAAGTCCATCGCGCCCTGCGCCAGCACGATCACGTCGGGGACCCAGGATGCGAGGTCGAAGAGCTGCGGATTCGAGCTCTGGATCGCGGGATTCGGATTCGTGCGAGGGTAGTAGCGGACGAGCGTGTCCCCGTCCGTCGGCCAGACGTTCTGGACGACCCCCTTCCCCGAGTACACGATGCCGTGCACCTCCGCGTCGAACCGCTCGCCGAGGCGCGCGCCCCACGCCTTCCGGAAGTTCTGCCAGCGGCCGCCGTGGTTCGCGCCGGGGCACTCCGTGTTCGGGGCGTCCGTCATCTCGATGCCGAAGCCCGTCGACTGCGAGTCGCCCATGACCTCGATGCGCCTCGTCTGGCGCGGCGGCGGAGGGAGGGCCGTCCCGCCGTGGAAGTCGAAGCCGAGGAACTGGGTCATGCCGGTCTGCGTCTCGCTCCTCTTGTAGAGCTCGATCTCGTGGGCGCCCTTCGGCAGATCCTTCGCGAGATCGAAGACGTGGGGCTGGTCGTCCGGGATCATCGCGATCGGGACCCACGCGCCCTGGTCGATGCGCACTTCCCAGTAGCTCGGCGCGCCCTCCATCCAGGTCTCGGCGCGCTCGCTGAACGTCACCGACACGGCCGTCCCGTCGAAGCGGGCGAGGATGCGTGCGCCTGGCCACGTCGCGCGCGGACCGGTCGGATCCGTGGTGTCGAACCGGCCGACGAAGAGCGGCGCGGTGGACCCCTCCGCGACGGGACCGGGGACGGGGCCGGGGCCGGGGGCCGTACGCGGAGGCTCGCCGAGCGCGCCCGGCTCGTCGGGAGGGGCGTCTCCTGCGGGCGTGACCTCCGACGGATCGCGCCCAGCGGCGTCGGCAGAGCAAGAGCTCACGACGCGCGCCAGCGCGAGCGTGAGCGCGAGCACGAAGCCCTTCTTCGACGTGAGACCCATGCGCCGCGAGCGTGCAAAACGGGAGCCCTCGCGCTTCCCCGCGGACTCGCCGGGCCTGGGGGGGAGAGCCCGCGCGCAGACCTGCCCAGTCGAGGCAGACCTGCACGTCACACGTCGCGCGCCGTCACCCCCGTTCGACGCGATTGCGGCCGATGTCCTTCGCGCGGTAGAGCGCCGCGTCGGCGCGGTTCAGGAGCGCCTCGACGCTCTCGTCCGCCGCGCGCGTCGCGACGCCGATGCTCACCGTGAGCGCGATCGGGCCGCCGTCGTAGGCGATGAGCTCGTTCTCGACCGCCCTCCGCATGCGCTCCGCGGCGAGGACGGCCTCCTCGATGCCGGTTTCCGGCATGAGGAGGACGAACTCCTCCCCGCCGATCCTCGCGAGCACGTCGCTCGAGCGGAGGTTCTTGCGCGCTGCGCGGACGAGCCCGCGGAGGGCCTCGTCCCCGGCGGCGTGACCGCGCGCATCGTTGATCGCCTTGAAGTGGTCGGCGTCGAGCACCGCGACGCTGAGGGGCCAATGGTGGCGGATCGCGATCTCCCGGAGCTGGTTCGCGACCTCGAAGAAGTGTCGTCGGTTGAAGATGCCCGTGAGCGGGTCTCGGATCGCGACCTCGCGGAGTCGCTCCTCGATCTCGCGCTGCTCCGTCACGTCGACGAACGACACGATGAAGACCTTCTCGCCCTTGATCGTGAGGCTCCGGGCGCTGAGCATCGCCCAGAAGAAGCGGCCTTTCTGGGTGCGGAGCTGAGCGCCGAAGGTCCCGACCTTGCCGTCGGCGCGGAGGATCTCGACGAACGCCTTGCGATCGTCCGGGTGCACGTAGAAGTCCGGAGCGCACCGGCCGACGAAGTCTTCCATCGGGATCTCGAACATGTCGGCCGCGCGCTGGTTCGAGAAGCGTACGACGGAGTCGTCGAGGCCGGTGACGACGAGGGGGAGGGGAGCGGCCTCGAGCATCGTGCGGAGCGACTCCTCGCTCTCGCGGAGGAGCGCGTCTGCTTCGTGTTTCGCCGTGACGTCGTGGACGCCGACGACGAACGCCGGCCCTCCGCGATAGTCGAAGACGGAGGCGGAGAGCGAGCCCCAGATGCGCCGGCCCGAACGGGTCTTGATCTCCGCTTCGAAGTCGTCGACGCGTCCCGTCGCCATCGTCAGCTTCACGAGCCTCTCGCGATCCTCCGGGTGGACCCAGAAGTCGGGCGCGAGCTGTCCCTCTGCCTCCGCGACGGGGACCTCGAAGAGCTGCGAGGCGCGATCGTTGATGAAGAGGACGCGGCCGTTGTCGACGCTCGTGACGACGATCGGCACCGGGAGGGTCTCGAAGAGACGCTGGAGGCTCCTCCGCGACGCCTCGAGCTCTTCCGTGCGCACCTCGACGATCCGCTCGAGGCCGATCTTCAGACCCTCGAGCTCGCGGGCCTGACGCGCGCTCTCCGACGCGGCGATCGCGGTCCCGACGAGATCGGCGAGCGTGCCGGCGATGAGCTCCTCGTGCCCCTGCCAGCGACGCGGGGCGCCGACGTGCTCGTGGCACAAGACGCCGGCGACGCGACCGTTGACGAGGATGGGCGCATCGAGCATCGCGCCGATCCCGTTCTTCTCCAGATAGCTCGCCGCGAACTCGCGCGTGCGGGGGTCGGCGCACGCGTCGTGCGCCGCGATGGAGCGCGCCTCGTGCACGGCGGCGAAGTAGGCCGGCGCGGCGTGCTCCTCGAGCGCGAGCCCGTGCGAATGCGCGCGCGTCTCGGCGTCGAAGAGATCGACGCAGTGGATCAGCTTGCCGCCGTCCCGCACGAGCCAGATGCCGGCGCGCTGGACACCGACGAGCGTCGTCGCCGCCTCGACGATCGCACGCACGGCCTCCTCGAAGTCACCCCGGAGGAGCGCCTCCGAGCGGAGCAACGTGGCGATGACCTGGTGCTGCGCCGCGAGCGCGTCGAAGGACGGCGGGACCTTCGAGGAGAGGCCGTGGCTCGAGGTGCGGTCCGTCACGTCGCCTCCCAGTGCGCCGCGAGGAGAGCGACGGGCACGCCGTCCCCGAACGCTCGCACGTCGAGCGTCACGCCGTACGAACCAGGCAGGAGGTGGGTCATGCGCCTCAAGGACAGGTCGGCGCCCAGGCCGCCGGCCCGAAGACCTCCGCGACGAGCGCGTGCAGCGCGGGGTCGTAGGCGAGGAGCTCGGCGCGGGTGTCGACGTCGTTGTGGATGCCGTTCGGCGGCGTGGCCTCGAGGTTCGTCTCGAAGTAGCTCTGGACACCCTCCGCGAAGTACTCGTCGATGTTCGTCGCGGCGTAGGTGTCCTCCCACTTCCCGGCCGCGATCGCCTTCGCGTAGGCGTCCTTCAGCCTCGCCTCCCAGGTCGGCGTGCTCGGCCGGACTCCGAGGAGGTCGATCCCGTGCGCGAGCTCGTGGACGAGGATGTTCTCGCCCTTGTACGGGTCGGTCGCCTCGCAGAGGAGGTTCTCCTCGGCGCACGAGGTGGCTGGCCGCTGGAGCGTCCCGCCGAGCCCGCGCGCCCGCTCGTCCCAGTCGGTCCCGGGGAAGGCGGTGTTCAGATCCGCGTGCTCCGGGATGTCCGTCGTCACCTCGGTGCGCGCCATGACGGCGACGCGCGCCCCGTTGCCGATCATCGTGGTCCGGATCTCCGGCCGGAACGAGAGCATCTGGCGCACGATGCGGCACGCCTGCCTCAGGGCGGCGTCGGAGGGCTTCCCGGAGCCGATCACGGGCAAGCCGTCGGCGTCGAGGTACTTCACGTAGAACGCGTCGAGCCCGAGCGACGCGGGGGGCGCCGTGATCGGGGCGTCACACGCCCCGCTCCCCGCGTCGGTCTTTCCGTCCGCGTCGGGAGCTGGTCCCGCGTCTCGGGCAGGGGGGACCCCGCCGTCCCCTTCCGGAGACGGCGCGGTCGTAGGCTCCGGCGAGCCCGACGTGGTCACGGTGCACGCGACCACGCCGGCCGCCAGGAGGACGAGAGAGAGGGCGGTCTTCACCCTCTCTCGGCTAGCACGTTTCGGGGCTCAGAACTTCTGCCAGACGCCCTTCGGGTCTTGCTGGTGGACGCCCTTCTTCGACCAGTCGCAGACGCCGCTCGGGAAGATGCTCTGGAGTCGCGCGGCCTGGGACGCGTTGAACGCGACGTCGTAGTCGCTCCAGTCGACCGCCTTCAACTTGCACTTGATGACGTCGCTCGCGACGTCGGCGCCGGCGACCTCGCGCGGCGCGCCCGGCGACGGGTAAATCGCCTCGCAAGCGCCCTCGCCTCGTTCGAAGTCCTCGGCGATGAACGTCGGGTTCGCGTCACGTGTGTTGCAGCCCTCGCGCAGCGAGGCCGGCTTGTTGCGGATGACCTTCACGTACTTCGGGTCGCACGAGTCGTCCGCGTCGATGTTGTCGAGCCACTGGTCCATCTGCGCGAGCGCACCGAGGAGCATGGGGCTCGCGCTGCTGTAGAAGTTGTAACGGAAGTCCTCGACCAGCATGACCTGGTTGTCGTACGTGCCGTTCTGCTTCTTCAGACGCTCGCGCATCGAGAACGAGTGGTAGCGCAGGTGGATGTCGCCGTTCGGCAGGTCGTCCGAGTACGCGCGGTAGTCGATGATCGGGACCTCGCGCATGCCGAGCCCGCCGTTGGTGAGACGACCGGAGCGGTACGCCGCCTTCGTCGCGATCGGGTCGGCGACGTTACGGGTCGGGACGATTCTCGCGTCGACGTCGTAGCCGCCGATCTTCTCGTTGAGGTCGAGGAACTGGTCGACGGTGATCGTGCCGGCGTTCAGCGCGGCGAGGCCGTACTGGATGCCGACGTTGTCGAGCGGTCGGCGTGCGAAACCGGTGTCGGGGTCCGTGCCGTAGACGTTGATCGTGTGAGAGTAGACGTCGCATCGGGCGCCCGTCGGGTTCGTGATCGCGTTGTAGCGCAGCTCCACGGGGAGCACCGAGGGGCAGAACTCGGTCGGCGAGATGCGGCCCGCCCCGACCGAGATGTTCGGCATCGTGTTCAGCGTGAGGAACCCCGTGACCTGGCGCTGCTGCTCGGCTGCGAAGAGCGAGGGCGCCGTGTTCCTGAAGTAGTTGTTCAGGAGACGTGCGTCGGTGATGAACTGGATCGTCGCGAAGCCGACCTCCGGGAAGCTGCATCCCGGGAGGATGCCGTCCAGGAGCCCCGGGTAGTTGTCGGCGATCTGGTGCTGCTGGTACGAGCCGCCGGAGCAGCCCCAGCCGATGGTGTGCACGGGGGAGCCGTAGGCCTCGATGAAGCGCTCCTTGACCATCATCATGGTCTCGGCGGCCGTGAGCTCGTTGCAGTTGTTGCCGAACACGTTGAGCGACGCCGAGGCCATCGCGTAGCCCTGCTTCAGGATGTTGTCGTCGAGCACGCCGCCGGTGTTGGCGCCCTGCCGGTACCACCCGTTGATGCAGCCGCCGCCGAAGGTGTAGACGAGGCGACCGTTCCAGCCGCGGGAGGGCTGCCAAGGCTCCGGTGACGCCTCCGCGATCGGATCGTGGAGGACGGCGGTCTGGTAGACCGCGCGGTTCAGCGTGCCCGTCTCGATGCGGACGATGTACGGGACGTCTTTGCCCTTCGACGTCGTCGTGCGCGCCATGTCGGGCGGGTACGCCGTCGTGTCCGGCATCTTGCGGTAGGCGCCGGCGGCGGTGCGGTAGTAGTAGTCGACGCGCGTGGCGATGTTGCAGTACTCGTCGAGCGCCGCGCCGAGGTTCGTCCCGTCGGGCATGAGGAACGCCTCGGTCTGGCAGATGTACGGCTGCTCGTGCGGGCCGGAGATCACCGGTCCCTCCTTCGGGTAGTTCGTCACCTCGAGCTTCGCGGCGGGGCGACCGAGGCCCCAGCGGTTCGCGTAGACGTCGAAGCGGTTCGTCCCGTCGACGAGGCCGTGGACGAGCCCGCGGAGCTTCTTGCCCGACGCGTCGACCTCGAGCTGGTCGGTGACGTCGTCGCCGTTGAGCTTCACCCTCACCATGCGCGTCGGGTAGAAGCGCGGGATGTCGACCTCCACGAGCGTGTCTCCGCCCGTCACGACGTCGGGCCGGGAAGAGACGCTCCGGATGTCGAACGACAGACCGGGAAAGGCGTGAGCCTCCCGTGTGCTCGTGAGGGCGAGCGTCGCCACTCCGAGACCAAGGGCGAGACGAAGCGTCGAGTGAGTCGCACGCGATCGAGCTCTGGACATTGGAACCTGACCCTTTCCTGCAGATTTTCGAGCCCGGCCCCCTCGAGCCTGGCCCCTCGCCGTCGTCGCCCGCGGAGAAACGGCGCCGAACGAGGGGGGGAAGTGTTACGGAAGGACGAGACGCGAAAGAGATGCAATCGCGCCGCACGCTGCATTTCGGTGCGTGCCCGTCCGACCAGGTGGGGTCGGCGCCGGCTGAGGCGCTCGTCGGCTCCCTGCACGAAGGGCTGTTATCTCGTGGTGTTGCCGATGGGTGCGTGCACGTCGGGGAACGCCCTTCCGCGGGCCACGAGGCCGTCTCGATGCCACCCGGACGCCTGCTAGCCTCGCGCCGCGATGCCCGCTCGCCCTGCCGCCCGCGTGTTCCAGCTCCAGGCCGCGCTGAACCGCTACATGAGCGAGGACCTCCTCGGCGGCCCGCGGGTCCTCCCGCTCGCGTGGGTCATCAACGCGCAGAAGGGCGGGACGGCCCCCTTCGTCCTCGGACTCATGGCGCTCTACGGGAACTGGTCCGTCGAGGCGTTCACGTACCTCGCGCTCCACGGCAGCTACGGCCTCCTCTGGGTGCTGAAGGACGTCGTCTTCCCGGACCCGAACTGGCAGAAGAAGGTGACCTTCGGGGGCGCCTTCACCGCCTTCGCGCTCGTCCTCGGGCCCTACTGGTCTTTGCCGTTCGTCCTCGTCTCGGGCGCGCTCGGGCCCGAGGCGCCGGCGTCACCCGCCCTCCTCTCGGTGGCGATCGCGCTCCACACCGTCGGCGTCGCGCTGATGTTCGGCGCCGACGCGCAGAAGTTCTTCACCTTGAAGGAGCGGCGCGGCCTCATCACGACGGGGTTCTTCGCGCGCGTCCGGCACCCGAACTACCTCGGCGAGATGATGCTCTACGCCGCGTACGCTCTGCTCGTCCGCCATCCCTTCGCGTGGGCCGTCCTCGGCTGGGTCTGGCTCCAGGTCTTCCTCCCGAACATGAAGATGAAGGAGGCGAGCATGTCGCGGTACGCGGAGTGGGACGCGTACGTCGCGCGGACGGGCCTCCTCCTTCCGAAGCTCTTCGGTCGCCGAGCCTAGCCCGTGCTCGTCCTGGCTGCGGCGCTCGCTTCGATCATCGGCGTGGTCCTCGGGATGCTGGGGGGCGGCGGCGGCATCCTCACGCTCCCGATGCTGGTCTACGCGCTCGACGTCGAGCCGAAGACGGCGATCGCGACGTCCCTCCTCGTCGTCGGGGCGACGAGCCTCGTCGGCATGACGGCGCACGCTCGTGCCGGGATGGTCCGCTTCGAGATCGGCCTCGTCTTCGGCGCCGCCGGGATGGTGGGAGCGTACGCGGGCGGACGCGTCGCGAGCCTCGTCCCGGCGAACGTGCTCCTCGTCCTCTTCGGCGTCGTGATGGTGACGACCGCGACGATGATGCTGCGCGGCCGGAAGGCCGACGACGCCACGCCGAGGCCGCTCCGCGTTCCTCTCGTCCTCCTGCTCGGCGTCGGTGTCGGCGTCCTCTCCGGGCTCGTCGGCGCAGGCGGAGGCTTCTTGATCGTCCCGGCCCTCGTGCTCGTGGGCGGCCTGCCGATGCGCCAAGCCGTCGGCACCTCGCTCCTCGTCATCGGCCTCCAGTCGCTGGCCGGCTTCGCGGGCCACGCCGCTCACGTCACCCTCGACCTCCGCCTCGTCGGCACGGTGACGCTCGCGTCGGTCGTCGGTAGCCTCGTCGGGGTCCGCATGGGCTCGAAGGTGCCGGCGGACACGCTGCGGAAGGCGTTCGCGTGGCTCGTCATCGCGATGGGGCTCTTCCTCTTCGCCAAGCAGCTCCCGGCCGTGGTGGCGGCTGGGCTCTCTCTGGTCGTGCTCGTCGTCGTCGCCTTCGCGGGGCGGAAGCCCGCGGCGCCGGAGACGCGCTAGGGTCTTCCGCGAGGCCACGCATGCACGATCTCACCGCACTCCCGGCGCTCCTCGGGGGCGTCCTCATCGGTACGTCGGCCGCGCTCTTCCTCTGGTCCCACGGGCGGGTGGCGGGGATCAGCGGCCTCTGGACCATGGTGCTCGCGCCGCGCGCCGGCGGAGCCGAGGCACGGACCACGGCGGCCTGGTTCGTGATCGGGCTCGCGCTGGCGGGGCTCGCCGCGCGGCTCGTGTGGCCCGCGGCGTTCGCGTCTCGCTGGACGCCTGGGCTCGGCCTCGCGCTCGTCGCCGGGCTCGTCGTCGGCCTCGGCACGCGTGTCGGGAACGGATGCACGAGCGGGCACGGCGTCTGCGGCGTCGGTCGGCTCGCGCCGCGCTCGCTCGTCGCGACGGGGACGTTCGTCCTGACGGGCATGCTCACGGTCTTCGTCGTGCGCCATCTCCTCGGAGGGCGGTGATGAAGCCTCGTCTCCTCGCCCTCGTCGCCGGCGCGCTCTTCGGCGTGGGCCTCTGCGTCTCGGGGATGACCCGTCCGGACAAGGTCCTCGGCTTCCTGGACGTCTTCGGCGCGTGGGATGCGAGCCTCGCGTTCGTGATGGGCGGCGCCGTCACCGTCTACGCCGTCGCCAGCCGTGTCGTGCTCGCGCGTCGGTCGACACCGATCGTCGCCGACGCGTTCCAGCTCCCCACGCGCAAGGACGTCGATGCGAGGCTCCTCGTCGGCGCCGCGCTCTTCGGCGTGGGCTGGGGGCTCGGCGGGTTCTGCCCTGGCCCCGGCCTCGTCAGCGGCGCGTCGGGCTCGCTGCCTGCGGCGGTCTTCGTCGTCGGGATGTCGCTCGGCCTCCTCGCCGCTCAGCGCTTCGCCGGAGACGCCGCGTCGTCCCGCGGGACGATCGATACGAGCGCGGCCGCGATCGCGAGCGAGACACCGCCTAGCACGACGGCCGCGAGTCGGTTGTCGCCTCCGACGTAGCGGACGAACGCGCTGTCGTCCGTGAGCACCGTCTCCATCAGCCGGCCGAAGCCGAGCGCGGCGACGATCTCGGGGATGACGATGAAGAAGTTGAAGAGCCCCATGTAGATGCCCGTCTTCCCGGGAGGGAGGGTCCGCGTCAGGATCGCATAGGGCAAAGACAGGATGCTCGCCCACGCGATCCCCACGCCCGTCATCGAGACGAGGAGGAGCATCTTGCTCCGGACGATCGCGACGGAGAGGAGACCGAGCGCGCCGGCGACGAGGCAGATCGCGTGCGTCGCGCGGTTCCCGAGCCGCTCGGCGATCGCGGGGAGGACGAGCGAGAAGGCGAAGCACACCGCCGAGTAGACGGCGAAGCAGATCCCGCCCCATGCGACGCCCTCTTCGTAGGCGCGCGTCCCGGGCGCGCCGCCGAAGACGTTCCGCGCGACGGCGACCCCGAAATAGAGCCACATGCAGAAGAGGCCGAGCCAGGTGAAGACTTGGACCCACGCGAGCCGACGCATCGCGAGCGGCATCGCGCGCGCGTCGGCGACGACGTCGCGGACGGCGGCGAGGAGGCCGCGCCGCTCGGCCTTCATCCTCCGGAAGGCCTCCATGTCCTCCGGCGGGTGCTCCTTCGTCGTGAGCACCGTCCAGAGCACGGCGGCGAGGAAGGCGAACGCGCCGACGTAGAACGAGACGCGCACGGGCACCGGGATCTCACCCTTCGCCGTCGCGCCGCCCATCCCGAGCACGTCGCCGAGGAACCAGGGCATGACGGAGGCGACGACCGCGCCGAGCCCGATGAAGAGCGCTTGCATCGTGAAGCCGCGCGTACGGTCCTCCTCGGGGAGGAGATCGGCGACGAACGCGCGGAAGGGCTCCATGCTCACGTTGACCGACGCGTCGAGGACCCACAGGAGAGCGGCCGCGACGAGGACCGAGCCTGCGCTCGGCATCACGAGGAGCGCGAGCGACGCGAGGATCGCGCCGACGAGGAAGTACGGTCGCCGCCGACCGAGCCGGTTCCACGTGCGGTCGCTCATGTGGCCGATGACGGGCTGGACGAGCATGCCCGTGAGGGGCGCGGCGAGCCAGAGGATCGGGATCTGGTGCGCGTCGGCGCCGAGCACCTCGTAGATGGCGCTCATGTTCGCCATCTGGAGCGCCCAGCCGAACTGGATGCCGAAGAAGCCGAAGCTCATGTTGAAGAGCTTGGCGAAGGTGGGGCGGCTCATCGCGTCAGTCGATCCGGAGGGCGCGGCCTTCGTGGCCCGCGAGCTGGAGGCGGAGGCGCTTGCCCGGGAGCGTGGCCTTCGGACGGGCGGCGTCGAGGAGATCGGACGCGTCGGCGCCGTCCTTCGCCGCCTCGATCACGACGCTCTCGTCCACCGGCGTCCGTCCGAAGTTCAGCGCGGTGACCTCGAGCCCGCCGGTGGGGAGCGCGTGCACGAGGACGAGGAGGCCCTTCGACGTCGCGTTCGGCACGGCGATCTGCGTGCCCTCCGAGAGCCGGAGCTCGGCGCGCACGGCGAGCATCCTCCGGAGCCGCGAGGCGAACGAGGTGGGCTCCGCGAGCTGCGTGTCGAGCGGCCCGTAGAGCGCGGTCGCGCGCGGCAGACCAGCGCTCGAGGCGGTCAGATCCTTCTCCGTGGAGAGGAGGGCGTACGATCCGCGGTTGATCCAGCGCGTGTCGCCGTCCGCGAGGCGCTCTTTCACAGCCTCCCCAGGGAGCGTCGTCGCGCCGACGAGGTCCCACCCCGAAAGCGCGAACACGCCCGGCTGCATCGCGTTGAACATGGCGAGAAGGAGGTGGCCGCGCTGGATCGCCTCGCGTTCGGCGGGCGCGAGCTCCTCGAGCGACCGGATCCCGAGGCTCGCCGCGACGACGCTCGCGGTCGTGCACGACACGCCGTTCGACGCGCGGAGGTGGTAGGGAACGGCGAGCAGCCGGTCGTGCATCTCCTTGCGGATCACGTCACGGACGGCGCTGCCCTTCGCCTCCTTCCCTCGGAACGGGAACGTGTCGTTCGCGTGCTTGGTCCAGAAGTGCACGAGCTCGAGGGTGAGCTCGTCGTGGTTCTGGAGGGCGTGCACGAGGCCGGCCGGATCGATGCCGTACTTCTTCTGCTCGGCGAGGACGAGCCGGAGAAAGCCCGTGTCGCCCGTGACGAGCGCGTGGTGGTAGGCCGGCCGCGTGACGAAGTCGTAGGAGAGGTCCGCGCCGCCGCGCGACATCTCGACGAGGTCGTCGAAGGTGAGGTTCAGCTCCTGGAACGTGAACCCGCCGAGCTTCCGGACCATGCCGCCGAGGAGCTGGTTCGACGTGACGGAGAGCGGATGGCCCTCGGACCACGCGCGCGGCTCGGCCGCCTCGATTCCGAGGAAACCGTTCGCGTCGAGGCGGAGGACGCGTTCGCCGAGCGTCTCGATCGAATGGATCGCGTCGCCGACGAGGAGGCGCTGGGCGGCGAACGTCGGATCGAGCCAGTTGAACGTCGGCTGTCCCTCCTTGAAGTAGTGGAGGTAGACCCAGCGGCGCGTCTTTCCGCCTTCGCCGGAGACCGGCGCGGTCGCGGACCAGTCCGTGTCCTTCACGCCCTTCTCCTGGAAGATCGTGCGCGGCAGCTGGCCGACGACGTAGCCGCGCGTCTTCAGCGCGTCGACGACCTCCGGCTTCAGGTTCACCGAGTCCTTGCCGGTCGGGACGGGCGGGAGGAGCGCCCAGTCCGCCTGCGCGATCTCCACCATGTGATAGAGGCCCGGGTAGTCGCCGTACCGGCGCTCGGCGAGGCGAAAGTCGGCGCCCTTGCCGCTGTGGCCGGGGATGATGTCGCCGATGACGACGGCGCCGCTCTCGCGGGCGGTCCGCGTGAGCGTGACGTACTGATCCTCGGTGCCGAAGCTCGGGTCGATCGTGCTCTCGATGCGATCGAAGTTGCCGTCCACGGTGGGCGTGTAGGCGCGTCCGGTGATGCCGCCCGACCGCTTCATCGGGCCCGTGTGCATGCCCTTCACGCCGAGATCGCGGAACGCCTTCCAGAGCGAAGGATCCCCGAGCGTCGCGAGCACGCTGCGCCCTTCGGGCGCCAGGGTCGAGGCCGGATAGGCCGTGAACCACACCGACGCGAGCGCCGAGGCGCCACGCGGATCGGGTCGCGCGTAGGGGCGCCGCCACATCGCGCCCGTCCCTGCGTGCGTGCGGGCGACGGCGTCCGCGCGGGCGAGCATCGCGCGGGAGAGGAGGAACCGGGTCTCGTCGTCCGCCTTCGGCGCGACGTCCGGCGCGGCGGCCGTGCGCGCAGGCCTCGGCTCGGGCGGGGTGCCGCACGCGCCGGATGCCGAGGAGGCGAGGACGACGAGCGCGGTGAGCAGACGTGCGCGACCCAGCATGTCGGCGAGAACACCCGCGCAGCACACGCGCCGTCAAGCACCCTGCGCGCGCTGCCGTGCCGTGCCGCAGTCAGTCGAGGCCGTACCGCGCGATCTTGTTGAGGAGACCTTGCCGCGAGAGCCCGAGGCGCTTCGCAGCGTGGCTCCGGTTTCCGCCAGCTTCGGCGAGGGCGCGTGCGATCTCGCGACGTTCGAGGGCGGCGACCTTCTCGTCGAGCGTCGCGCCCTCCGCGTCCGGTGACGCCGCGGGCGTCGCGCGGCCGTGGAGTGATGGCGAGAGGTCGTCCTCGAGGATCTCCTCGCGGCCACCGGCCATCACGACGGCGCGTTGCATCTCGTGACGGAGCTCGCGGAGGTTGCCCGGGAAGGCATGAGCCTCGAGCCGCCGGAGCGCGCCGGCGGAGAGCCGTGGTCTCCCTGCCGAGGGGACGAGCGAACGCGCCTGGTTCAAGAAGTGCTGCGCGAGGAGCGCGAGGTCTCCCGTGCGATCGGCGAGGCGCGGGAGGGCGACCTCGATCCCGCGCACGCGCCAGTAGAGGTCGTCGCGGAACGTCTTCGCCGCGACCATCTCGGCGAGAGGCTTGTGCGTCGCGGAGACGATCCGGACGTCGACGGAGACCGGCTTCGTCGATCCGACCGGGAGCACCTCGCCGCTCTCGAGCGCGCGGAGGAGCTTGACCTGGAGGGCGAGCTCGAGATCCCCGAGCTCGTCGAGGAAGAGGGTGCCGCGGTTCGCGGCGACGAAGAGGCCGGGCTCGTCGCTCACTGCGCCGGTGAACGCGCCGCGCTTGTGACCGAAGAGCGTCGACTCGAGGAGGGCAGGCGAGAGGGCGCCGCAGTTCACGGCGACGAACGGACCGCGCGCCCGCGGGCTCTTGGCGTGGATGTGGCGCGCGACGAGCTCCTTGCCCGTCCCGGACTCGCCCGTCACGAGCACCGGGACATCGGCCCTGGCGGCGCGCTCGGCGAGGATGCGCGCGGTGACGAAGGACGGCGACGTCCCGAGGAGACCGGTCGCCTCCGCATCCTTCGCGGCGACCTCGGCCTCGAGCTCGCCGACGCGATCCTCGAGGCGCAGCCGCGCCGCGGCGCGGTCCAGGACGGAGAGGAGCACGTCCGGGTCGACCGGCTTCGCGAGGAAATCGTAGGCGCCGCGCCGCACGAGCGAGAGGGCGAGGCTGACTTCGCCCGCTCCCGAGGCCACGATCACCTTCGTCGACGGTGCGAGGGCGAGGGCGCGATCGAGCACGGCGACGCCCGCGTCGGAGGTCCCGCGCGGGGGGAGCATCAGATCGAGCACGACGAGCCGCGGCTTCGTCGTCTCGAGGGCGGCGATCGCCGACGGTTCGTCCGCCGCGGTCGCGACCTCGTAGCCTTCCTCGCGGAGGAGCGAGACGTAGACGGACCTGAAGGCGTCGTCGTCGTCGACGAGGAGGACGGTCTCGCTGCGCGCGCTCACGGCAAGAGAAGGTAGCAGCAGCGATCGAGGAGGTGCTCGTGATACGACGGCTCGCGCGATGGTCGGGGCGAGGCGCACGTTCACCGGGTCGATCGCGAGCGGCTTGCTCGTCCTCGCGGCCTGCGGGGGGGATCGCGACCCGGGGGGCGCTCCCGCTCGCGCGCCGTCGCTCGACGTTCCGGCGATCGCCGTCGCGCACGTCGATGCGGGCGGGCCGCTCGCGAAGGCGGCTCCGGTCGCCCCGACCTGGCCCAGGGTGAAGAGCATCGACCTCGATCTCTTCTACGCGTGCGCGCTTTTCGAGGACGGGCGCGTCGCGTGTTGGGGGAGACGGGAGGCGAACGGCGCCTTCTCCGCGAAGGCCGAAATCGTGGATGGCATCCCGCCGATGGATCGCCTCGAGGTGGGAGGAAACTTCGCCTGCGCGCGCGCGAGCGCCGACCGCGGGCTGTGGTGCTGGGGCGAAGGCCAGTCCGGCCAGCTCGGGACGCGCAAGGTGGCGAGCGGGCTCCAGCCGCCTGCCCGCGTGCGCGATCGCGGCGGCAAGCCGCTCGTCGCCGAAGACTTCCTCGTCGGCAGTAGCCATGTCTGCGTCCTCACGCCCGACGGGGCGGTCTCGTGCTGGGGCGGTAGCACGTCGGGCGAGTGCGGGCGGATGGCGAAGCACGACGCGACGGGAAACTGGCTCCCCGTTCTCGAGCCCGCCGTCGTCTTCCGCGGTGCGACGCGTCTCTTCGGCGGCGCGTACACGTCGTGCGCCGTCGACGCGAAGGAGCAGCTCTTCTGCTGGGGGAGCCAGGAGGCCGGTTACAGCGGGAAGGGCGACACGGCGGCGCCGAAGAAGGTCGCCGTCGAGGGGCGCGTGAAGGACATGGCGTTCGCGAGCGGTCACGCCTGCCTCCTGAACGACGCCGGCCACGTCTTCTGTCGCGGATGGAACCCGGGCGGCCAGCTCGGCAGCGCAGGGCGACCCCAGAAGGAGATGGACGGCAAAGGCCCGTGGCACGAGGACTTCGAGCCCGAGCTCGTGCGCATCGTGGAGCTCGCGAAGACGTACACGAGCGTCGCGGCGTCGCGGCACGAGACGTGTGCGGTGTCGACGGATCACGACCTCACCTGCCTCGGTACACCCGACTGGACGACGAACCTGACGCGAAACGTCGCCGCGGGCCGGGGCGCCGCGACGCCGACGCCGTGGAGGCCGCACTGCACGGAGGTCGAGGTGCCGGCGCCCGCGTCGTTCCGGCGGCCCCCGGCGCCCGTGCCGTCGACCAGCAACGGCCCGCCGCTCGTCGCGGCGGGCCCGCGCTTCACGACGTGGTCGTGCAACCCTCGACCCGAGCCGGGGATGGACGACGTCGTCGCCGTCGCGGCGGACATGGGGCGGCGCTGCACGGTGCACGCGGACGGCCGCGTCCGTTGCGTGGGCGAGCGCGCCTTCGGCACGCGCCGCACCATCGACGACGCGCCCGCCTTGGTGGAGCTCCCGCGCTGAGAGGCATCGGACCGTGGGGCGCTCCGGCCACGTCGCGACGAAGCGGGCGTCGCCGCTCTCGGGGCGCTCGTGCGCAGGACCGGGTCCATCGACAGCCGCCCGAAGAGCCGCGGAGTCGGGTCTGCACCTGGCGGCCATGTCGCGATCGCGTGTGCCATGCCCGCGGCGCGGCCCTGACTCATGCGAGAAACCCGCGAATCGGCAACGGCTCCCGAGCGGCACGAGCCCTGCTCCTCACGCCCCTCATGCGAACACGACGCGCCGGGGTGGGGATCGGGATGGGGCTCTTGGTGACGCTCGCGGCGTGCGGTGACACGGCGGACGTTCCGCCGCCCCCGGTCGTGGACGAGAAGGTGACGCCAACGCCGACGCCCGACGTGCCCCAGACGAAGTCCGACCCCGAGCCCGTCGTGACGACGCCGCCCGTGCCGCTGCCCCCGTCCCTCCCCGCGGCCGCGGCGCCGTTCTGGGAGACGCCCCTCGACGACGGACCCGCCCTCCCCGACATCGGCGAGGCGTGCCTCCGGACGGAGCCACAGGCGACGGTTCCAGGCCTGCACGTGATCGCCATCTACGCTCCCAGGAGAGAGGTCTTCGACGAACGGGGGCGCGTTCCGCGGCCGGTCGCGGTGCACGTCACGGGGACCGATCCGGTGACGCTCGTCCTCTCCAACTACGAGCCGACGATCTGGAACGTCACGCTTGCGCCCGGGGCTTCGGTCGCGAACGTCACGGTGGATGCCGTCTACTCCGGGGACACGAGCGTGACGGGGGTGCCCGGTGTACCCGTCACCATCCGAGCCACGACGAAATCGGTCGCGGGTTGGACGCGCGCGTCGAACGACACGAGTAGCCCGAGCTTCCCCGCATACATCGAGCAGGTCCGCTCGACCCATGGGGGGCACGAGGTCACGTTCCAGGGCGCCGGGGACGCGGCATCGTTCACGGTCGGGAGTCCCGCGGGCGCGGCCGTGGCCCCCGTCGGCACCGGAGCCACCCGCTACGACATGCGCGTGGCGTGCGCCGATGCGTGCGTCGTGCCCGCGATGCCGCTCACCTGGAAGGGGCTCGGCGCGGGGCTCACGACGAGCGCGGACCAGAGGACCGTGAGCTTCCAGGACCAGACCGCGGCGTTCTTCGCCAGCTCGCGCGGGGCGCGCTGTGGCAAGCACTACTTCGAGGTCGAGACGACGGCGGAAGCACGCGTCGGCATCGCTCCGATCCTCGCGATCGGCCCGACTCCGATCCGCCCGGACCAAGCGACCTACGAGGTCGTGCCGGCGGGCTCGCGCGTGGGCGTCGCGTTCGACCTGGAGTCGCTCGCCGTCCGCTTCGCGATACGCACGCCACAGGGCAGCGTCATCCGTAGCGGCTCGAGCGACTACGCGCTCTGGTACCGCGAGGAGGTCGGCCCTTCGGCCATGATTCGAACGGACCAGAAGGTGACGGGCGGGACCCGACTCTTGCCCCCGGGAGAGCACTTCTTCGTGCCACCTCCGGGGTACGTCGCGGACTTCTGACCCCTCGGCGTGGAGTACGAACGCTCTCGACGGTTCGCGCCGACTTCTGCGACTCTCCCCGCCGGCATGACGTACCGCATCGAGCTCGTGGCGCCCTTCGATGGTGCGCGCTGGTCCGCCGCCGCCGAGGCCGCGACCGTCGTGATCGTGGACGCGCTCGCGGGCACGAAGGAGAAGCGGGCGACGAAGCTGCTCGCCGACGAGGCGGCCGCGCGCGCGTTCGTCGACACGAAGGCCCGCGAGCGGGTGGCCAAGGGCTACTTTGCGAGCGAGGTGCCGCTGCGGCGCGCGCTGTGGAAGGACGTGAAGGGCGAGGTGGCGGTCCCGGCCAACGCCGAGGGGGACGACGACCAGGTGCTCGTCATCGACGGCGACGCGCGGCTGCCACACGGGCTCGAGCTCGACTTTCGCGCGGGGCTCTTGCGGGTGCGTGACGACGAGGCGCCGATCGTGGGGCTGCTGGTGCGCGGGGATCTGACGCTGGCCGGGCCGCTCGTCAACTGGGAGGACGACTACGGGCCGTTCCTCCACGTGACGGGCAACCTGACCGCGCCCGCGATCGCGACGGGCGGCGGCCGGGTGCGGGTCGACGGGGACATCGAGGCGCGCGAGATCGTCGGCGTGTACAACCACGGCTGGGTGTCCGCGGGTGGGGCGCTGCGTGCCCGCATCATCGCCACCGAGCACACCGTCGACGCCGCCGGCCCTGTGGACGCGCTGCGGTTCGACGGGTGGCACGCGCTGGTGTACGAGGTGCGGGCGGGCGAGCGTGACGCGAGCAACCCCTTCGACCACGCCGGCGTGTTCGTGGCCGCCCTCCGCAAGGGCGAGTCGGCGGACCTGCGGGCCGCGCGGACGCTGGTCGCGGCGGGAAAGCCGATCGCGCTGCCGGCGTTCTCGAGCGTCCGCGACGACTTCCGCCGGACGATGAGCAAGAAGCTCGCGGCGCCCGAGAAGGTGAAGTCGATCGCGCTGACGGGGAAGAACCTGACGACGCTGCCCGACGAGCTTTTCGCGTTCCGGGCGCTGCGTACGCTCGACCTGACGCACAACAAGCTGCGCACCCTGCCCGCGAGGATCGGCGAGCTGGTCGAGCTGCGTGAGCTCCGGCTCCGGGGCAACGGGCTTCAGCGGCTGCCGGACGCGATCGGCAACCTCGTGAACCTGGAGGTGCTCGATCTCGAGGCCAACTGCATCGTCGATCTGCCGGCGAGCCTCGCCCGCTGCGTGAAGCTGAAGAGCATCAGGCTCGTCAACAACCCCTACTCCTACGTGCGGGCGTCGTTCGGCGCGTGGCAGAAGGTGGAGCTGATGTGGGCGCTTCCGGAGGTGCTGCTCGACCTCCCCGCGCTCGAGCACCTCGAGGTCGCGCAGACGTTCATCCGCTCGATCCCGGACCGCCCGTTCGAGAGCACGCGCCTCGCGCCGATCACCGTGAAGGACACGCTCCTCTGCGCGATCGATCCGGTGCTCCACCCGCAGCTCACGCTGGACCTGGCGTCGACGCACGACCGCGCGGTCAACTACATCGGCTACTGGTTCGACAGCGACGAGATCGACACCTACGCGCTGCGGGATCCCAAGAAGGCCACGCACGGGCTCGCCGAGGCGCAGGCGGTCCTGAAGCTCGTGCTGCGCATCCTCGACGTCGTGCGCCCCCCGACCGAGCGGGCCCTCGCGAAGTTCGAGACCCAGAGCAAGCTCTTCGCGGACCGCCTGCGGCGCGGCGGCGGCGACGCGCCCGCGGGGAGCGCCGCCCGGCAGTTCTTCGCGGCGATGACGGTCGCCGTCGAGGACTGGGAGCGCAGCGCCGGCGCGAGCGAGCTGACGGCGGGCGTGAAGGCCCTGTTCGCGCGGCACGGTTGACCGGGCGAGGGCGGCGCTGCACCGAGCACGCGGATCTTTCTCGCGGAGCGTCGTCAGACGCTAGGCCGCTCCGGCCACGTCGCGACGAAGCGGGCGCCGCCGCTCTCGGGGCGCTCGTGGACGAGGCTGCCGCCGTGGCGCTCGAGCCAGCGCGCGGCGATCGCGAGCCCGAGGCCTGTCCCCGGGTGACGCGCGTCCCGTCCGCGCCCGGTGACGAAGGGCTGGAAGAGGGTCGCTTCGAGGGCTTGCGGGACACCCGCGCCGTCGTCCTCGACCTCGATGCGCACGCCGCCGGCGGTCGCGAGCGCGCGAACGCGAGGAGGCTTGGTGGGGGAGGCGATGCATGCGTTATGCACGAGATTCACGAGGACGTCCGTGAACGCGTGCCGATCCGCCTCGAGGCGGAGCCCCTCGGGCGCGTCGACGTGCACCTCGGGCGCCTCGGCGCCGAAGGCCTGGCGGGCCGTCGACACCCCGAGGCGCAGGGTGGCGGCGACGTCGAGGGATCGGACCTCGAGGGGCCGCGGCCGGCCGTAGCGGAGGAGGTCGTCGAGGAAGCGCCTCGCGCGATCGAGCTGGGCGCGCACCGCGTCGAGCGTCTCGGCGTCGGCGCCGCGCCGCTCGAGGACCTTCATCTGCGCGGCGACGACCCCGAGCGGATTCCGGATCTCGTGGGCGACCGCGGCGACGACACGCCCGAGCTCCGCGAGTCGCTCGGCCTGATCGGCGCGGATCTCCGTCGCCTCGACCTCGCGCGTGAGCTCGGGGACGGTGGTCGGGCGACGGAAGAGGGAGCGCCCGATGCGCTCGACGACCAGCATGCGCAGGGGCTCGAGGGGCAGGGCGGCGAGGAAGACGACGACGACGACCCACCCGAGCGCCTCGCCGCGGCCAGGCGTGAGGGCGGGGAGGAGGGCGTAGAAGACGGTGAGGCCGATCGCGGAGAGCACCGCGGTCACGACGGTCTGTACGGCCCCCTGGAGGAGGAGGTCCTTCGCGCGGCCGTGCTCGCCCGAGAAGACGGCGTAGCCGACGAGGAGGATCGCGAGGAGGAGGAACGGCGCGGCGATCGCGATGTCGCCGCCGCCGAGCACGCGGAGGCCGATGACACCCCCGCCGCCAGGCGCTCCCGCCGCGCAGGCCAGGGCGACGGCGAGGCGCCGGCGGCGATCGAGGGGATCGTCCGCCGCGCGCGCGAGGTGCACGAGGTAGGCGAACGCGAGCGCGGTCACGATCGCGGAGACGACCGCGCCAGCGAAGAAGAGTGGACCGGCCCCGCGCGCGCCAGGGCCGTAGAGCAGGCGCGGGGCGAGCGCGCCGAGCGCCGCGACGGCGGCAGAGTAGCCGTAGGCGGCGTAGAGGACGCGCCGGTCGCGGACGCGCGCGACGTCCTGGCCGGCGTGGACGAGCGCGCCGCCGAGGACGATGCCGGCGGGCACGACGCGCTCGGCGACGTCGTAGCCCGCGGAGAGGAG
The DNA here is from genome assembly GCA_022842465.1 of Polyangiaceae bacterium. Lineage (GTDB taxonomy): Bacteria > Myxococcota_A > Polyangia > Polyangiales > Polyangiaceae > Labilithrix. Next base: position 34,116 of record JALHPN010000054.1, read on the forward strand.
CACGAGCCCGGAGACCCAGAACGCGAGAGCGAACGAGAGCGCCACGAGACCGGCGCGTGTCTCGCGGCCGAGTCGGAGCGCGACGAGCCCTATCGCGAGCGCAAAGGCCCAGAGCGGATAGAGGACGAGGACGTCGAAGGCCGTCACCGCGCGAGTGTAGAGGAGGAGGGAAGGTTCGTCGTCGGCTCGCGTACCCCCACGCGGTCGGCGGCTTTGCGGCCACGCGTTCGCGGCTCGACGAACACGGGGTCGACGTCGGCGTACCGCGAATCCGAGGCGATGGGCGACGGACCACGGCGTGCATCCCCCCGGGACACGCGATGCTCTCGGTGTCCCCTCGCATCCTCCGCGGTCTCCTCGGCACGCTGGTCGTCCTCGCGGCGCTCGGCACGACGGTCACCGCCGTCGCGGCCGCCGAGGTCACGCTCGAGTCGCGCACCGTCGCGCGCGATTCGCGCACCACCGTTCTCCTCTCGCAGCCAACGGCGCTCGCCACCACCTCCGCCGAGTCCCTCTACCCGTCCGCCCCCGTCGCCCTCGGCGAGCACCTCGCGTATCCACCTCGCGCGAACGCCGAAGCCGCGGCAAAGACGTTCGTCTACCTCCACGGCATCCACGGGCGCGCCGACCGCGGGTGCCCCGTGTTCCGCGCCGGCACGAGCGAGCTCGGATGGCTCGTCTGCCCCGAGGCGCCGGTCGAGGGGCCGGCGGGGTTCTTCTCCTGGGGCGCGGATCTCCCCGCGCAGGCGACCGTCTTCCGCGCCTCCGTCGACGCCGCGCGCCGCGCCGGCGCGGCCTCCGAGCTGCCCGTCGTGATCGGCTTCTCGCAGGGAAGCTTCCTCGCGCTCGATCTCCTGAAGACCCGCCTCGCCCGCGCGCGAGCCCTCGTCCTCCTCGGCGCCGACGTCCACCCGAACGTCGCGCGCCTCCGCGCAGCAGGCGTCGAGCGCGTCGTCCTCGGCGCCGGATCGCGCGACGCGCCCTACGCGTCGCTCGTCCGCGAGACCGCGCGCCTCGAGGCCGAGGGCATGCCCGCCCGCTTCGTCGATCTGGGCGCCGTCGGCCATACCTACGCCACCGAGGCTCCGGCCGCGCTCCGCGATGCGATCACGTGGGCCGCCGGCTCGAGCACCGCCGCGCGCTGAACGAAGCGCGCGCGCTTCCGCCCCCGCGCTCCGAGCACCACCGGCGACTCGAGGCCGAACACCTCGCGCGCCAGCCGCGCGAAGCTCCGCTCCGTCTCACGCTGGAAGAGCCGCCGGAACACGAGCCGGTCCACCATCTTCCCGAGGAGCCCCCACCGCACGGCGTACGTGTACGACGTCGACAGCTCCACGAGCCCCGTCCCCGGCACCTCGACGTAGCGCCAGACGCCGACGCCCTCCCGGATGAGCGACCGCACGTCGTCCGAGCCGAACGCGAACGTGGACTGCTTCACGGGGGCGTGGAGCTGGTACCGACCCCACCCGCGGATCGTCACGAGGCCGAGCAGCGTCTTCTCGTACGTCATCCGGGTGCCGGTCTTGATGCGTGCATCATGCATCGTGATGCGGTCGAACCGATGGTCCCACCGCGGATGCAGCACGTGGTCGTGCGTCACCGACCAGAGCTCCGCCGTCGTCGTCGGGAGCCGAACCGACACGTGCAGCGGCCGCGGACGACCGAGCCATGCCTCGAGGATCGCGGCCGCGTCGTACGCCGCCGCGGCGAGCGCGCCGAGCGCCATCCCACCCAGAGCCAGCCGGAGAGGCCACGGGGCGTGCGCATCGCCGGCCAACGCGATCGACGCGGGCTCGCCGCGCACTGCCCACGCCTCGGCCGCCACCGCGTGCAGCATCGCCCCGACGAGGACGCTCAGCACGACATGCATGAAGTACTCGCCCGGGGGGAGCCCGCCCTGCTTCGCGCGCGACTCGGGCTCGGCGAGGACGTCGAGCGCCGCGATCACGACGTCGACGGTGAACAGCGCCGCGAGCGCGAGCACCCACGCTCCCCGGAAGCGGACGTTCGGGACGAGGACGAACTGCGCGGCGTAGACGACGCCCCGCGCGATGTGGACGAGCACCTCCCGTCGGCACTCGGGTCGCTCGACGAGGCGCGCGGCGCGCATGTGGAACCAGACGACGTCGAAGGCCCCGAGGAGCCCGATGACGAGGAGGAGGAAGGAGGCGGTGTGCATGGCGTCGTCGAGCGCTCGAGCACCCCGCGTGCCGTCGGGAAAAGCCTGTTGCGACGCGCATCTCCACGCCCCGCGCTGTCCACGCCGTGCGCGCCGTCGTCCACGTCGTGGACAGCGCGGACGTCGATTTCTCAAGCCTTTCGCGAGGCCCGCGCCGGCACGACGGTCGCACGGGGCCACCCCATGGCGCTCTCCCTCCTTCGCCTCCTCGCAGGCATCGTCCTCCTCGTCCTCGCGCGGACGGTCCCTCTCCAGGCGGTCGCGTCGGCGTTCCTCTTCTTCGCGTCGTTCACCGTCGCACACGATCTCGCGCACGGCGCCTACCGCCTACCGCGGCACCTGAACACCCTCGCGCTCTCCGTCGCGGCGCTCCCCATGCTGGTGAGCGGCCACGCGATGCGCATCATGCACCTTCGCCACCACGCGCGGCCGCTCGCGCCCGACGACGTCGAGGGCGAGGGCGCACGCCACGGCTTCTTCACCGCGCTCCTCCTCGGCCCGCGCAACATGCTCGCCCTCCGCGCCTCTGCCTTCGCCGCAGCCGACGCGCGGGGCCGCCGCCGTCAGGGGATCGAGATGGGGGCGGTCCTCGGCGTCGTCGCCCTCGCCCTCGCGCTACCGGGGGCCACCTGGCTGCGCACCCACGTGGTCGTCGCCCTCGTCCTGCTCGCGACGACGAGCCTGTGGGCCTCGCACATCCCGCATCACACGCCGCCCTGGCTCGCAGCGGCCTGCGCGCGGCTCGCGTTCCTCCGCTCGCCCGTCCTCCTCAGCCTCGCGTTCCACGAGCGGCACCATCGCCACCCGCGCGTCCCATGCGCGGACCTCGCTCATGGGGGCGTGTAGTCCTCGGCCCCTGGACGTCTCGCCGTCCAGGGGGGAACGAGCGCTCGTCCGTGCCGGCGCGGTCACGCGGATCTCACCGCCCTCCGTTCACGTCCAGGGATCTCGCGGCGGAATCGCGCGGCCGATACGCTCGTCGGCGCGACGGCAGAGCCCTTGCAACGTGCACGGGTCATCACGCTTCCAGGAGGAACCTTCATGCGCCCCGTCACCTTCGCGTCCTTGGGTCTCGTCGTCGCCGTCGCCACGCTCCCTGCCCTCACCGGCTGCGAGAGAGGAGAGCTCACCGCCGAGGAGGCGCGCGAGGCCGTCTCCGAGTCGAGCGTCGACTCGCAGGCCTCCGCGCTCACCGGCAACACCGTCGAGATCGGGACGACCTTCACGATCGGCAAGGCCGCCAAGGAGGCCGCGACGGAGCTCCGCTCCTTCGTCGAGTCGCAGATGCCTTGCGCCGACGTCTCCCTCGCGGAGGCGACCCTCACGATCGACTACGGCAAGCGCGCCGGGACGTGCACCTACCGAGGCAACACGTACGCGGGGCGCCACGTCATCACGATCTCGAAGAACGAGGAGGCCCAGGTCCTCGTCGAGCACACCCTGGTCGGCCTCTCGAACGGCAAGGTGAAGCTCGACGGGACGGCGAAGGTCACCTGGGACGTCGAGGACAAGACCCGTCAGGTCGATCACGACCTCGCGTGGACGCGCATCTCGGACGGTCGCACCGGGCGGGGCACGGGCTCGCGCAAGCAGACGCCGCTCGGCGGCGGTCTCGCCGAAGGCTGGCAGGTCGACGGCACGCGCTCGTGGACGGGGGAGCGCGGCCGCTTCGACGTCGCGATCGAGGGCGTGCAGTGGCGCTGGAAGGACCCGGTCCCGCAGGCCGGTCGCTACGTCGTCGCGACGCCCAAGGGGAAGAGCATCACGATGGCGTTCTCGCGCGTCGACGAGGACACCATCGAGGTGAGGATCGAGGGACCGAAGCGCGACTTCACGTTCCGCGTGAACAGCGAGGGCGACGTCGGCGACTCGTGAGTCGGGCGCGCGATCAGCGCAGACCGTACTTCTTCAGCTTGTCGTAGAGCGTCCGGAGACCGATCCCGAGCTTCGCGGCCGCGGCGCGACGATTCCCGCCCACGGCCGCGAGCGTCTTCGCGATCGTCTCCCGCTCGAGGTCCGCGAGCGATCCGTCTCCGCCCGGCGCGCCTGCCCCCGCGGGCTCGTCGTCCACCGACGGCTCGATCCAGAGGTGCTCTTCCCCGAGCACGGCGCCGTCCGCGAGGATCATCGCGCGCTCGAGCGTATTCCGCAGCTCGCGCACGTTCCCCGGCCACGGCGCCTCCGCGAGGCGAGCCTTCATCGCGTCGTCGAGCCTCGGCGGCTTCCGCCCGGCCGCGGCGGCGAGCTCGGCGACGAGCGTCTCCGCGAGCGGGACGATGTCCTCTCGCCGCTCGCGCAGAGGCGGGAGGCGGATCGGGAACACCGCGAGCCGGTGATAGAGGTCCTCGCGGAACGTCCCTTCCTTCACCATCGCGCGGAGATCGCGATGGGTGGCGGCGACCCAGCGGACGTCGACCTCGATCGACGTCGAGCCGCCGAGCCGCTCGAACGTGCGCTCCTCCAGCACGCGGAGGAGCTTCGCCTGGAGCGCGGGCCGCAGCTCGCCGACCTCGTCGAGGAAGAACGTCCCGCCGTCGGCGAGCTCGATGCGGCCTCGCCGCTGCGCGTGGGCTCCGGTGAACGCGCCCTTCTCGTGGCCGAAGAGCTCGCTCTCGAGGAGATGCTCGGTGAGGACGGCGCAGTTGATCGCGACGAACGGCCTCGGCGCGCGCGGGCTCGACGCGTGGAGGAGGCGCGCGGCAACCTCCTTCCCCGTGCCGCTCTCGCCCTGGAGCAGCACGGTCGCGCCGCTCTTCGCGACCTTCTCGAGCGCAGCGGCGACGGCCTTCATCGACGCCGCGCCGAAGCCGAGCGTCATGCGCGGCGCCGGCGCGTCGCCCTTCACCGCGAGCTCCTCGCGCCGCGCGAGGGCGCCCTTCACGAGGTCGCGCACGGCGGCGGGGCTCGGGAGAGGCTTCTGGAGGTAGTCGTAGACGCCGAGCTTCATCGCCTCCACCGCGCTCGCGACGTCGCCGTGGGCGGTGAGCACGACGATCTCGACGTCCGGCTGCTCGGTGCGGAGCGTGCGGACGACGGTCATGCCGTCGACCTCGGGCATCTTCAGATCGGTGATGACGACGTCGAACGGCTCCTCGTGCGCTGCGCGGAGCGCCTCCCCGCCGTGCGCGGCCATCACGACCTCGTGGCCGTCCCGCTCCAGCGACTCCGCGACGAAGGTGCGGACGCCCTCCTCGTCGTCGACGACCAGCACGCGTCCTCGCCTCGGCTTCGTCGTCATCGCTCGCTCTGCGGCAAGCGTAGTGTGAACACGGCGCCGCCGCCCTCGCGATTCGCGACGGTCAGCGTCCCCTCGTGCTGCTCGGCGATGCGCCGAGCGACGGCGAGGCCGAGCCCGGTCCCCTTCGTCCGCGTCGTGACGAAGGGCTCGAAGATGGTCGCCTCCGAGCCGGTCGGGATCCCCGGACCGCGGTCACGCACCTCGACGACCACGTCCGCGCCGCGAAGGACGATCTCGACCTCTACCTCGCCCTCTTCCGCGGCCTGGAGAGCGTTCGCGACGAGGTTGTGGACCGCGCGCGCAAGCCGTGCGGCGTCGACGTCGAGGTGCGCGGAGGCCTCGCTCGCGCGAACGAGCACGCGCGTGCGATCGAGGTCGGCGAGCGCGCGCTCCAGGAGCTCGCGCGGCGCGATCGGCGTCCGCTCGATCGGCCCGTCGCGCACGAAGTCGAGGAGGCTCGTCGTGAGCGCCTCGATCCGCTCGGCCTCGGCCACGACGCGTGCGGCCTTCGTCGTCTTCTTCGCGTCGCCGCCGTCCTCGAGGTCCTCGAGAAGGAGCTGAGCGTGGCCCTTCAGCGACGCGAGGGGGTTCCGGAGCTCGTGGGCCATGACGGACGACATGCTCCCTAGCGCCACGAGGCGCTGCTCCCGCGCGGCCTTCGCCTCGACCGAGGCGAGCCGGGCCGCGCTCCGCGACCAGGCGAGGGCGAACGCGAGGAGCACGACGCCCGCGACCGCGCCGACGACGCCGATCCGCGTGAGGTCCGTCCGGAGCGTCTCGATCACCGGCGGCTCGAGCTCGAGGACCAGGAGGGGCATGCCGCCCGGCCCTCGTCGCTCGAGCCGCTCGCCGTGCGCGAGGGGAGGGAACGGCAAGGGCGGCGGCGTCGCGCTCGGCGCGTGCGGCGGCCTCCGTGGGAGGAGCGGACCGGTCATGCGGACACGCTTTCCGGCGCGCGTCGTATGACCGGGGTGGAGCTCGGCCTCCGCGATCTCCGTCTTGCCGGCTTCGAGGAGCGGCCGGCCGTCACGTCCGACGAGGCCGACGTACCGGAGCCCGTCCGCCTCGTGCGCCGCGAGGACGCGCGCCAGGGACGTCTCGGTCGGCGGGCCGCCGGCTTCGGCGAGCTCGGTCATGACCGCCTGCGCGAGGAGATCGCCTTCCCCGCGCACGACGACGTCCGACGCCTCCGCGAGCGCGCGCTGGGCGAGGACGACCGTCACCGCGAGGGCGAGCACCGCCAGCGCCGCCATCGCGACCGCTCCGCTCGTCGCCCATCGTCCGCGCGTCGTCATGAAGGCAGGCCCCAGTTCACGTCGCGTGCCACCCTACCAGGGCGAGCGGTCGTCGCGCGGTCTCGCGGCCGGGATGCGGACCCTGCAGCGGCGACGTGCGGATTCCGCACTCCCGCACGCTCGGGCTCCGCGGATCCCGCGGGATTCGCCCGTCCTCGCGCCTGGCAGGCTGCTTGCTGTAGTGGTCGTCCAGAGGAGACGAACGATGAAGACCTTTCGCACGCTGTTCCCCATGCTCGGTGTCGCCCTGACCCTCGCCGCTTGCAGTGGAGAGTCGACCGGCAACGCCGGCGCGGAGTCGGCGAGCTCCGCCCAAACCAAGGCCGTGGCCGACGACGGCCGCCCGAGCGCCGGTCGCCCGCATCACGGCCACGGCGCCCCCGGCGGCCCGGGCATGCTGCTCTTCGCCGCGCTGCACGAGGACATCAAGCTCACGCCGGAGCAGAAGGCGAAGCTCGAGGGCCTCGTCGCGTCGAGCCGGCCCGAGCCTCCCGCCGCGGACACGTCGCGCACGACCCAGCTCGCCTCCGCCGTACGCTCGGGCAAGATCGAGGCGTCGACGCTCCAGCCTCCGAAGGAGGCCATGGAGTCGGCGCACAAGGAGCACGCCGCGAAGCTCGCGACGTCGCTCTCGACGCTCCACGACACGCTCACGAAGGAGCAGCGCGTGGCGCTCGTCGACGCCGTGAAGGCGAAGGCGGGAGCGCACGGTCCGCGCAAGCTCGAGGACGGCCGGCCGCCGCGCGTCGCGGGCCACGGCCCCCGCGCGATGGGCCCGATGGCTCACCTCCTCGAGGGCCTCGATCTCACCGAGGCCCAGAAGGAGCAGATCAAGACGAAGCTCGAGGAGAGCCGTCCTGCGCCTCCGAGCGACGCCGATCGCGAGGCCATGAAGGCGAAGTTCGAGGCCATGAAGAAGGACATGGACGCGAAGCTCGAGAGCTTCAAGGCCGACGCCTTCGACGCGAACGCCTTCGTCACCCCACCTGCAGGCTTCGGCAAGAAGGCGCTCGAGGGCCACGCCGACCGGATGGCGACCGACCTCCAGATCGTCGTCTCGGTGCTCGATCAGGCGCAGCGCGAGAAGCTCGCCGCGAAGATCGAGCAGGGGCCGCCCGCGCGTCCCATGCGCCGCTGAGCCGAGCCGCGTTTGACGAGGCCCGTGGGGGACGCTACGCCGTCGCCCATGGGCCTCGTCGTTCCCGCGCTCGCGCCGCTCGCCCGCGCGGGGTTTGTGCCCGACGCGAGCGGCAAGCGCTGGACGTACGACAACGCGGCGCGCTCCACGCACTGGTCGGTCCTGTGGATGGAGGCGAGCGACGACCCGGACGAGACGACGCTCGCGTGCCGCGTCACCCACGATCGGATCGACGGCGACCAGTCCATCTACGTGACCCTCCAGGGCATCGACGACACCGAGCGCGCGAACCTCGTCCTCGTCGTCGCCGAGATCGCGAGCGTGCTCGACGACGAGAACTACGACAAGGCGCTCGGGCCCCTCTTCGGCTCCGGCCTCGAGGTGACCTACCGCGACGGCTGGCTCAAGGTCTCGCGGGCGAAGGCCGATCTCGACGAAGGCGCCCTCGCGCGGCGCTCTGCCTTCGTGAGCGCGTGTCGCGCGAGCGGCTTCTCCGACACGAGCGGCTACGACGCGATGTTCGACGCGGGGCTCATCCTCTCGCCCGAGGCGCGCGCCGAGCAGAAGACCGCGCGCGGCGCCCTCGTCCTCGACTACTACGCGTTCCGCGACTTCGTCGAGCTGAGCTTCCAGCGCGACGACGACGACCGCACGGTGCGTCTTCGTGGCTTTCGCCCGAGCGACGTCCGACGCGCGGTCGAGGCCTGCGCGCACCTCGCGGCCGGCACCGACGCGCGCTCGCTCGAGAGCGCCGTCCGCGAGCTCGCCGCCTGCTGTCGGCGCGCCACGATCGAGACCGCGGACGGGTGGCGGAGCCTCGACGGCGGCGCCCCGAGCTGAGCCGCTTCAGGTCGAGCGGTACGGCGTGCCCTCGCTCGCGAGCACGGCCTCCGCGAGCGGCGAAGCCGGCCCGCGGTGACGCACGACGCGCGCGAGGATCGACGTGGGCGTCCCGAGCGCCTGCGCGTCTCTCGCGGCCTCGTCGCGGAGCGCGCGGAGCTCCGCCCTCGCCTCCTCGCGGCGGCCGCTCCCGGCGAGGGCGTGCGCGAGGGCCGCGCGCGCGAGGTGCTTCACGCTCGCATCGACCTCGCCGGAGAGCGCCTTCCGGCACCGGTCCTCGAGGTCGTCGGCCGGCGTGTCCTCGAGCGCGTCGAGGAGGAGGTCCATCGCCCCGAGGGCGCGCTGGTAGAGCGGGGACACCTTCTCCCGTGGCACCG
>JALHPN010000055.1 GCA_022842465.1 Polyangiaceae bacterium
CCCGACCCCGACCCCGACCCCGACCCCGACCCCAGCCCCGACCCCGACCCCCGCCCCCCTCGCGAGCGCGCCCCCCGCTTCCCCCACCCGCCCCTCCCGCCCGCCTCCCGCCGTCCCCCGCCCCGCCTCCCCCACGCCGGCTCCCCCCCCCTCCACCGCCCGCCCGCCCCCCCCCGCCGATGTCGACCCGGCGCCGTTCTGATCCCCGCCTCCGCGCCCTCCTCGCGGCCCTCCTCCTCACGACGCCCCTCTCGTCGCTGACACGCGTAGCCCGCGCCGCCGACCCGGAGACCTCCCCCGCCCCCGACCCGATGGAGCCCCTCCGCGAGCGCTTCCGCGTGGGCATGGAGCAGTACCGCGCCGGCCGCTTCGCCGACGCCATCCTCACCTGGGAGCAAATCCACCGTGAGCTCGGCCCCGAGACGGGCTATCGCCTCTCCTACAACCTCGGTCGCGCCTACGACGCCGCCCAGGACCTCACGAAGGCCGCCGAACACTACGAGAGCTACCTCGCGCAGGTCGCCTCGCGCCGCGCGCGGAGCGAGCCGCTCGAGCCGCTCGTCGAGAAGCAGGAGGGGGCCGCCCGCGAGCGCCTCGCGCAGCTCGTCGCCACGCGCGGGCGCATCGAGGTGGCGAGCGGCGAAAGGCCGACCGTCGCCAGGGTCGACAACGGCGAGCCGCGCCTCGCAGGCTTCGTCGCGTACGTCGCGCCTGGCTCGCATGCGATCACCTTCGGGACCGGGGCGGCGACGTCGCGGACGCAGGTGAGCGTGCGCGAGGGCGAGATCGTCGTCGTGTCTCCTCCGGCCCTCGCCGTCGCTCCCCCGGAGGAGCCGAGACCCGCGCGCATCTCCGTTCCACCCGGAGACACGAGACCGCGCGAGCCCCCCCCGCCGTTCTCCTCGACGTGGCTCTACGTCGCCGGTGGCGTGACGCTCGCGTCGGCGGTGCTCCCGGTCGTCGGCTATGCGAACGCGCTCTCGACGAAGAGCGACTTCCAGTCGACGGACGACCGCGCCGCGAAAGAGCGCCTCGCCGCCGACTACGACGGCGAGCGCGGCTTCGCGTACGGCTCGCTCGCCGTGACGGGCGGCCTCGCCGCGATCACGCTCGGGCTCGGCGCAGCATGGCTCTGGTGGCGCCCGGGGGCCGCCCGCGTGCTCTCGTCCGGCCCCGTCGCAGGCACGTTCTGATCACGGGAGGGCGACGTAGCGGAGGGCGACGTCCCCGACGCGCACGACGTCGCCGGGGTCGAGCGCGTGCGGGCTCGTCCCGAGGCGGACGCCGTTCACGTACGTCGGGCGTGTGGAGCCGAGGTCCATCACGAAGAACCTCCCGTCGAGCGCGAAGATCTCCGCGTGCCGGCGCGACACCGACGCGCTCGCGATCGCGATGTCGGCGCTCGCGGTGCGGCCGAGGACGGACTCGGCCGCGAGCGTGAACCGTGTCCCGATCCCTGGCCCCTCGACGATCTCCACGATCGCGGCGGGGACGTTCCCGGCGGCGAGGTCGAGGAGCCTCGAGCTCGCGTCTCCTCGGGCGCGGGACCTCGGCGCAGCCTCGCCCGCGTCCGTGAGCTTCGAAGCGACGGCGCCCTTTCGGAACGCCGACCACTGCTCCGGATCGGGCATGCGCTCCATCGCCGTCGCCTCGTCGAGGAGCAGCTCGTAGGTCTCGGAGAGCGGCGATCCGTCTCCGGCTCGGTACGACGGGTGCGTCGCCACCTGGGCCATGATCGCCCGGAGCTGCGCGACGGCGCCTCCGAACTGCCCATGGTCCGCCCTCCCGCGCGCCTCCGCCCGCGCCCGCTCGGCGCGCACGAGCAGCACGTCCACGGACGCGCGGTCGACGGGCCTGGGCTCCGCGTGCGAGACCTCGATCGTGACGCTCTCGCGACGCTCCGCCTTGCGACCCGCCTCGCGCACGACGACGTCCGCGACGGGCGCGAGGAACACCTCGCCCGGCTGAGCGATCGACACCTCGAGCACGATCACCGCGCGGGCCCCCGCGACGAGATCCGGGACCGCGACGACGACGCCCTCCCGCGAGAAGCGGAGCGCGGCACCGGAGACGAGCCGCTCCACCGTCACGCCTGGCGCGGGAGCGACGACGAGCTCGATGCCGGCCGCGACCACGTCCGCCTGGGCGCCGATGACGCGTGCGAAGGAGCGCACGCAAGTGGAGGGATCGGCGACGAGCTCGTAGCCGCCTCCGCCCTCCTCGCCGACGGCAGAGAGGACGTCCTCCTGGTGGTCCAGCCCGTATCCGAGGGACGCGATCGAGATCCCCGGTCGGTGCCGGCGCACGACTGCGCGGAGCTCCTCCGCGGTCGATGCGCCGACGTTGGGCGCACCGTCGGTGAGGAGCACGATCGACCGCCGCGCCTCCGGCGGCGCGGCGGCGAGCATCCGCGCGGACGTCTCGACCCCTGCCTCCACGTTCGTCCGACCCTCGGGGCGAAGGCGGGAGACACGCGAGCGGACGAGCCGCTTGCCCTCCGCGTCCACGGGGACGACGCCCACTACCTCCGTTGCCCGATCGGAGAACGCCACGACCCCGAGACGATCGCCCGGCGCGAGGGCATCGACGAGGAAATCCACCGACCGCACGACGTGAGCGAGCGGATCGCCGGCCATGGAGTGCGAGACGTCGAGGGCGAGGACGGTCCACGACGCCGCTCGCGGGCGCTCCCCGGACGCTTCGCCTCCGCGGCCCTCGAGCGCGAGCACGAGGTTCACGCGACCTCCGGCGGGGGTCACGGAGGACCGATCGAGCAGAGCCGTCCACGCGAGCGCCATGCGCTCAGCGTAGCGCTCCTAGAACCTGAACCTCATCGCGCCGAGGAGGTTCGCGTAGTCGTCCGTCCAGACCGCCTGGCCGCGGGTCGGCTCGAGCGGCGTCCATCCGTTGCCCATCGCGACGAGTCGCTCCCGTGCCTCGGTGCCGCTGGAGACGACGGCCCAGGTCGCGGCGGCCTTGTGCACCTCGTCGAAGCCCGCCTTGGTGTCGGCGCGATAGGTCGTCGTCATCCCTGCTGCGTGCGCGACTCCCGCGACGACGGGCGGTAACACGAGGTGCCGGTTCGAGAGGTGGAGGAGGAGGACCCCGTCCGCAGCGAGGGCCCGCTTGTAGGCGCCGAGCGCCTCGCGCGTGAGGAGGTGGACCGGGATCGCGTCCGACGAGAACGCGTCGAGGACGAGGACGTCGAAGCGATCGCCGGGACCGCTCTCGATGCGCACGCGCGCGTCCCCCACCTCGATCGCGAGCGGCACGCCGCGGGCTTCGGCGTCGGTGAGGAAGGAGAACTGCTTCCGCGCGACCTCGACGACGTCCGGGGAGAGCTCGAAGAACGTCCAGGAGTCCCCCTTCCGTGCGTACGCGGCGAGCTCTCCCGCGCCGAGGCCGATGACGCCGACGCGTCGCGGCGCCGAGGTCGGATCGGTCGGAGCTGGGAGCGGGCCGAGCACGTCGCCGGCGGGCCCCTTCAGATGGTAGTAGCTCGACGGGAAACCCTGCTTCGAGGGATCGAGCGATTGCTCGCCGTGGAGCGTGCTCCCGTTCGCGAGCTTCCGCGCGCCCTCCTTCTCCGTGACGCGGAGCACGCCGAAGAAGCTGCGGGACGCCCAGATCTCCTTGGTCTTCGTCTCGGCGAACGGGCGAGCGGCGAGCACGAGTGTCAGGAGCGCGAGCGCGAAGCCGATGGGGCGCTTCCGCCGGACGATGCAGAGGGTGAGGAGGCCGAGCATGATGCCGAACGCGACGGGCGTGGTCGCGGGCACGACCACGCGGTACACGACGACGCCGGCGACGGCGATGAAGGCGACGACGCCGAGGTCGACGCGCGAGACGCGGGGACCGTCCTCCTTCGGCATGACCCACACGCGCGAGGCCACCGCGAGCAGCACCGCGAGCGGGTACTCCACGTGATCGACGAACGCGAGCGGCGCGACGAGCCCGTTCCAGACGCCGCCGAGCGCGCCGCCGAGGGAGAGGAGGAAATAGAACTCGGTGAGCCGCGAAACGCCGGGCCGCAGCGTCGCGAGCGTCCGGTGGCAGAGCACGGCGGCGGCGAACAGGAAGAAGAAGTGGAGCCCCGTCATCACGAGCACCAGGCTGTCGGCCCGCGTGAAGATGATGAACAGGACGAGCGGCGCGAGGAGGCCGACGAGGCGCGCCGAGGTCTCGGCGGAGAGGATGGGTTTCTCGGAGAAGGCGACGATGAACGAGACGAGGTAGAGCGCGAGCGGCATCAACCAGAGGAGCGGCACGCTGGCGACGTCGGTGGTGACGAACTCCGTCGCGCCGAGGAGGAGCGTCGACGGGACGAAGGCGAGGCCGATCCAGACGAGCCGCTGCTGCCAGCGCTTCTTCGGGAGGCGCGGAGACTCGGCGTCGAGAGACGCGGCTCCACCGAGGACCTGCGGCGGGACGCTCTTCGCCCTCATCGCCCCGAGCGTCGTGAGCGCGCTGACCGCGACGAGCGCCGCGAAGACGAGGTAGCCGAGCTGGAAGAGCCGCCCCTGCCCCGAGAGGCCGAGGAGCGGCTCGACGACGAACGGGTAGCCGACGAGCGTGAGCATGCTGCCCGCGTTGCTCGCCGCGTAGAGGTGGTAGGGGTCACGCTCGCCGCGATGCGCGAACCACCGCTGCACGAGCGGTGACGTCGTCGACAACACGAAGAACGGCGCGCCCACGGTCCGGAGGAGCACGAGGATGAGCCCTCCCGTCGGGTGGTGCACGACGAGGTCCTTCGCGAAGCCGGGGTCGACCGCGATCGGGAACGCGAAGAGCGCGCTGGCGACGACGACGAGGTGGACGAGGACCTGCGTGCGCGTCTCGAAGCGTGTACCGAGGACGTGGGCGTAGCCGTAGCCGCCGAGGAGGAGCGCCTGGAAGCAGAGCGAGCAGACGATCCACACCGCGGGCGCACCGCCGAGGAGGGGGACGATCATCCGCGCAGCCATGGGCTGCACGAGGAAGAGCAGCATCGCGCCGATGAAGATCGTGGCGACGTATCGAGCCCGGATCACGGTTTCTCGATCCCGTACTTCCGTAGGTAGGCCCGGACGTGATGGCGCTCCATCCCGCTCTGGCGTGCCATCTCGCTGACGTTGCCCTTCGTTCCCTTCGAGAGGTGCGTGAAGTACTCGCGCTCGAAGGCCGCGATCGCGCCCTTCTTCGCCTCCGTGAAGGCGGTCTGCCCGCCGCTCGCGCCTGCGGAGGCGGCGCTCGCGCCCGGCATCGGCTCGCGGGCGAGGGTGAGGACGTCGTCGATCGCGTCGGGGGTGTCGGCGAGCGTCGCCGCGACCTGCACGACGTTCACGAGCTCGCGCACGTTCCCAGGCCAGTCGTGCGACCCGAGCCGGCTCTCGATCCAGTCGAGGACGACGGGGGCCGCCGCGGCGTGACCGACGCGCTTGCACGTCTCCTCGACGAGGAGCGGCAGATCGGTCAGCCGCTCGCGGAGAGCGGGGAGCTCGACCCGCACCTGCGCGATCCGGAAGAAGAGGTCGCTCCGGAAGCGGCCCGCGTTCATCTCGGTGCCGAGATCTCGGCGCGTCGCGGCGAGGAGCCTGACGTCGATGGGCTCGAACGTGCTCGATCCTACGCGCTTCACCTGCCGCTCGGCGAGGGCGCGGAGGAGCTTCGGCTGGAGATCGATCGGCAGCTCTCCGAGCTCGTCGAGGAAGAGCGTGCCGCCGTGTGCCTCTGCGAGGGCGCCCTTCTTCCGCTCGGTCGCGCCGGTGAACGCGCCCTTCTCGTGCCCGAAGAGGAGGCTCTCGGCGAGGCTCCCCGGAATCGACCCGCAGTCGACGACGACGAAGGGACCGTCCTTGCGATCGCTCGCCTGGTGAACGCTGCGCGCGACGACCTCCTTCCCCGTCCCGGTCTCGCCGAGGACGAGGATGGAGAGCGGGGTCCGCGCGACCTTCTCGAGCACGCCGAAGAGGCGCCGCATGCGAGGAGACGTCCCGACGAGCTCACCGAAGCGATCGGCGAAGCCGACGTCGACCCGCTGCTTCGCCGTCGTCGGAGTGACGACGAGCTTGCTACCGCCGACGGTGATCTCGCTGCGCGCGGTGACGACCGCCTCGCGGACGCGGAGGCTGCCGACGAAGGTGCCGTTCGTGCTGCCGAGGTCTCGGACGAGGATCCCCTCGTTGACGGCGCGGAGCTCGCAGTGGAGCGAGCTCACCTCCGCGTCGGCGAGGCGGATGCGGGCGCCTTCGTCCCGTCCGACCACGGTGGGGTCGACGTCGACCTCTACGTCCGCGCCGTCGGGCGTGGTGACGACGCCGCCGCGGACGAACCAGTGGAGGATGCGTGCTCGCGTCGAGCTCTCGGACATCGAACGAGGTTGTCGCATAGGCAAGGCCCCGGGGGAACCGCTCGCGTGCCGGTGGACGTCCCCACGTCCAGGGGGGGACGCCGGATCACGGCAGGAAAAGCCCTCCGGCGAGGGCGCCGCCGTGGCATGCTGGATGCAACTCCAGCGCTGGTCGGAGGTCGCGCGATGGTCGTTTCCGGTCTTCCCCGTTGGCTCGCGGTCGTCGCGGCGTCCCTGCTGGTCGTGACGGCGTGCAGGAAGAAGGACGACACGCCCGACGACCTCGTCGTCGCGGACGACCCTCTCGCGATGGCCGAGGACGGCTCGGACGCGAACACGGTCGAGACGAACGGCCAGCTCCTCACGTCGACGCTCGTCGCGACGAGCACGTCGGGATCGCTCTCGGTCGCGTCCGCCTCGGACCTTGGGTTCGGAGACCTCCGGACGCAGGAGGTCGGGGACGGCACGAAGGCGCTCTACTTTCCGCGCGGCTGCGTGGACGTCGTCCACGACGCGACGACGAAGACGGCGACCTACACGTTCGCCGGCTGCACGGGCCCGAGCGGCCTCGCGCGCGTCCGCGGGACCGTGAGGGCCACCTACGCCGCCGAGGGCGGCGTGCTCGTCCTCGACTTGACGGCCGACGACCTCCAGATCAGCGGAGCGACCCTCGACGTCCACGCCCGCGCCGAGATCACGGCGGAAGGCGTCGCCCGCACGATGCGCTGGAAGGCGGAGATCGCGGGTCAGACCGCGCGCGGCCGAGAGCTCACGCGGACGTCGGACAAGACGCTGAAGTGGACCGTGGGCGAGCGCTGCCTCGCCGTCGAAGGGACGTCCGAGGGCAAGATCCGCTCACGGAACCTGCGGACGGTCGTTTCGGACTATCGCCGTTGTCAGCGCGGGTGCCCGGAGGACGGCGGCGTCATCACGACCACCAACCTCGACAGTGGGAAGGTCGTCGAGATCCGCTTCGACGGCACGGACGAGGCGACGTTCGTCGGGCCGAACGGCACGGAGACCGCGCTCCCGCTGCTCTGCAGCGGGTGAGACGCGGCGCTCTCAGACCTTTTCGTTCGGCTCGTCGGCGCCTCCCGACGGGTCGTCGTCGGGGGCTGGCGGCGCCGATTTGAGGGTCCCCGAGAGGGCCATGAACTCGAGCCCCACGATGACGCCGTCGGGCTCCTCCTGGACCCAGACCACCCGCGCCGTCCGGCTCAGGACTTCGTCCGCGCCGAGGGTGACCTCGAACTTCTGCCCCAAGGAGACCTTCTCCTCGAGGATCGCCCGGAGCCCGCCCCGGCTCACGTTGAGCGCCCAGCCCTCGAGGACCTGGTTCCCGTCGGCGCGGAGCGTCACGCGCTCGGTCACCTCGCGCCGGGCGCCGCCACGACGCATCGCGTGAGCGCCGCTGGGGACCTTGAAGCCGTGCGAAGGGGTGGGAGTTCGCTTGGTCATGTGTCGGAGGCGCGTCGCGGAATCGAGAACATGGTAGCAGAGCCGTGGTCTTCGCGCGCAACTCCGCGTCCGCGTTCATGGGAGTTGACGCACCAGGTCCTTTCGCCAGAATGTAGGACGGTCGAAACGGTTCGCCGAGCTCAACGTGTCTTCGCCTCCCCCCTCCACCCCGCAGCAGCTCAAGAAGGCGCTCGTCGCCAGCGGTTTCGAGGTGTTCAGGACCTTGGCCGACGAGGTCGTCCTCGCCGAACGCGTCCGCGAGAACCTCATCCTCGACTCGGGCGTCCGCGTGGGTTTCCTCCCCGACGGTCGGCTTCGCGTGCGCATCGTCGTTCGGGCCCAGCAGAACGACTTCCCGAACGAGAACCCGACCGCCCTCTTCGACCGGTGCCGACGCCTCGCGGAGTCCGCGGTGGCGGAAGGGTTCGCCGAAGACGCGACGAACGTGAACGCGGTGAAGGATCCAGCCGATCCGGATCGCACGCTGGACACGTTCTACGAGCTCTACCTCCGCCGCGAGGTCGTCGACGTCGACGCGGCCCTGCCCGTGCTGAAGTACGCTCTTTCGTTCGACAAAGCCGTCCACCACTGACGTTCGGTCGCGCGCCGGCAAGCGTCTACCCTCACGCGGGCCACCGTGGTAAGGCAGGCGCGCGCACATGCTCGACTTCTTTCGGCAGAAGGGCCTCTCCTCGATCGTCTACGGGGCCATCATCATCGCGATGGTGCTGGTCTTCCTGCTCGGCTTCAACCCGAGCGCCGGAAAGAAGGTCGGCTCCGTCAGCGAGGCCTGCGCCGTGCGCGTGCAGGGGTACTGCATCGAGCCCAAGGCGCATCGTGCCGCCTACCGCATCGTCTTCCCGCGCGGCCCGGGTCGGATGGGCAAGGCCACGTCGTCCAAGATCGTCCTCGAGGGGCTGATCGAGCGTGAGCTCCTCGCGGCCGAGGCGCAGCGCCTCGACCTCACCGTGAGCGACGACGAGGTCAACGACTCGATCATCCACGGCTTCATCCTCGCGAGCACGCCGAGCGACAACGCCAGCCTCGCGCGGAACCTCGGGCTCGGCGACGGGCGGGTGAACGCAGGCTTCAAGGACCCCAAGACGAAGCAGTTCGATCTCAAGGTCTACGAGCGCATGGTGAAGCAGCTCACCGGCCGCTCCCCGATGGAGTTCCGAGAGTGGCAGTCGCGCGAGCTCCTCGCCGCCAAGATGCGCGACCTCGTGCGCGCTCCGGTGCGTGTCTCGGAGGACGAGGCCTTCGACCGCTTCGTGAAGGAGCGGACGACGGCGATCCTGAACTACGTCGTGGTCCGCAAGACGTGGATCGAGAAGTACGGCATCGTCGCGACCGAGAAGGACATCGACGCGTGGGCGAAGGACAAGACGAACCTCGCCAGCGTGATGGTCCCCGTCCGTCACATCCTCGTGAAGGCCGACAAGCCCGAGGAGAAGGCGGCCGCGAAGGAGAAGGCGCAGGGGATCCTCGATCGCGTGAAGAAGGGCGAGGACTTCGCGAAGCTCGCCAAGGAGTTCTCCGACGACCCCGGCAGCAAGGACAACGGCGGCCAGTACCCGGGCAAGGACGTCGAGCACTTCGTGCCGCCGTTCAAGCTGACGGTCGCCAAGCTCGCGCCCGGGGAGCTCTCCAACGAGCTGACGGAGACGGACTTCGGCTGGCACGTGATCAAGCGCGATCCGGCCACGAAGGACGACATCGCGAAGGCTTTCAAGGAGGGGAAATCCCTCGAGATCACGAAGGCGATGGCGGCGAGGATCGAGGCCGACATCAAGGGCGGCAAGAGCGGTGAGGACGCCGTGAAGGCCGCGATCGCTCAGTTCGGCATCACCAAGCCGGCGCCGCCCGCGCCGAAGAAGGACGAGAAGAAGCCGGACGTCACGGCCGACGGGGGCGCGACGGCTGCGGCCGACGACGCGGGCGCCACGAGCGCGCCGGCTGCGCCCCAGTACACCGCGGAGACGGATCCGGAGCGGCCGCAGTTCCTCACGTCGAGCGGCTTCAACCAGGGCGGCGATCCGATCCCCGGCGTGAGCGGGCCGCCGGCGCAGCAGATCGTCGAGTTCGCGTTCAAGGCGAAGCCGGGCGAGGTGAACGCGCCGATCCGCACCGACGACGGGTTCCTCGTCGCGACGTTGAAGGAGCTGAAGCCGGCGACACGCGCCGACTTCGACAAGGAGCGCGACGTCTACATGGACGGGCTGCTCCACGAGAAGCAGAACGAGGCGCTCGCGTTCTACGTCCGACGGCTGCGCGAGGCGGCGAAGGGCGACATCAAGATCGACGAGAAGAACGTGTTCGGCCTCGAGAAGGTCGGGGACGGCGGCGTCAGCACGTCGTCGCCGATGGACGAGGAAGAGGAGTAGTCCGGCGCTCATGTCGTGGCAGCTCGAAGCGGGGGCCTCGGAGCGGCCCTTCCGAGGGACGACCCTCGGCAACGGCCTCCGCGTCGTCGTGGCCCCGCAGCCGCAGCTGCACCGAGCCCATGTGGCGCTCTACGTGCGGGTCGGCTCGCGCTTCGAAGAGCACCGGACGAACGGGCTCTCGCACTTCCTCGAGCACATGATGTACCGCGGGACGCCGAGCCTCCCGCACGCGCACGACGTGAACCTCGCCTTCGAGAGCCTCGGAGGCTACCTCTACGCGGCCACGCAGACGGACTTCGGCGTCTTCTCCGTGACCCTCCCGAAGGAGTCGCTGCGTGATGCTTCGATGCTCTTCGGCGAGGTCGTGCGCGATCCGACGTTCGCCGACATCGAGATCGAGAAGGAGATCGTCTGCGAGGAGATCCTGGAGGATCTCGACGAAGAGGGACGTCAGGTCGACGCCGACAACCTCTCGCGCGAGATGATCTACCCGACGCATCCGCTCGGCTACACGATCACCGGCGACGAGAAGCGCGTGCGCTCGTTCGACGAGGAGATGCTCCGTACCCACCACGCACGTCACTACACGGCCGCCTCCAGCGTGCTCGCCTTCTCGGGCCCGGTCGGGTTCGACGAGGCCCTGGAGATCGCCGACGCGGCCTTCGGGAAGATGCCGCGCGGCGTGCCTGTCGCGGCGGAGGCGCCCGTTCACGCGCAGAAGAAGCCGCGCGTGAAGATCGTCGAGAACGTATCGAGCCAGACGGAGCTCCGCGTGTGCTTGCGAGCGATCGGCGAGCGCACCGGCGCTCGTCCGACGATGGACATGCTGATGCGGATCCTCGACGACGGCATGTCGACCCGCCTCTACCATCGCGTCTGCGACGACAAGGGCCTCTGCTACGACGTCAGCGCCGGGTATGACGGCTACGAGGACGACGGCATCCTCGACTTCGCCGCCGGCTGCCAGCATCCGCGCACGAGCGTCGTGACGAAGGAGATCCTCGCCCTCCTCGTCGAGCTGGCGCGCTCCGGGCCGACCGAAGCCGAGCTCACGAAGGCCCGGCGCCGCAACGCCTGGGAGGTCCTCGGCATGTTCGACTCTCCCGAAGACCTCGCCGGCTTCTACGCAGGCGGCCTCCTCTTCGAGCGCTTCGAGACCCCCGAGGCCCGCCTCGCCGCCAACGCCGCCGTCACGGCCGAGCAGGTACGGTCGCTCGCCGAGACCCTCGCGCAACCCGAGCGCATCAACGTCCTCGCGGTCGGCCTCCTCGAAGACGACGAGGACCGCCGCCTCGAAGGCGTCGTGAAGGGCTACCGCGGCCCAGGCTGACCGCGGGCACGACCGCTCGTCACACTCTCCACCCCGCGCACGACGCTCGTTCGTGGCACGGGCAAGATTCATGTCGCTCCTCACCCTCCTCGGTCTCGCGGCCGGCCTCGTGGCGTGCACCAAGCCGACGGCCTCCCCGCCGAGACCGCCGCCGGACGAGCCGCGTCCGTCGCCCGTCGCCACGATCATGAAATCGGTCGGCGATCCCCCGGTTCCCGCTCCCGCCCCCTCCCCTTCTCCCGCGGCCACACGCCCTCTCTCCCCGCCCCTCGCGAACGGATCCCTCCGCTCCCCGATGCCCGGCGGACGCATGGCCGGCTACTCCGGCGACACCGGCCTCGACATCGGCGGCGATCACCTCCCCGTTCACGCCGTCGCCTCCGGCACGCTCGACTACGCCGAGAAGGGTCACACCCGCTGGACGCGCGGCAAGGACACTCCCTACTCCGTGCGGATCCGACTCGACGCACCGATCGCCTTCCGGGGCCGCCGCATCACGCATGTATGGTACACGCACATGGCCGAGCTCGCCGTCGAGCAGAGCGAGGGCGTACCCGAGACCGAACGTCGGCGCGTGGAGGCCGGGGAGCGGCTCGGCGTCTCCGGGATCGGCAACGGCGTGCCTCACCTGCATCTCGGGATGCTCCTCGACGGCCAGGTCGAGCAGGACGACTGGACGTACATCCTCCGCGAGCACGAGGTCCGCGCCGTTCTAGGGGGCTACGCGAACGGCGCCCGGCTCGCCGCGATACCCGCGCCGCCTTCGTCCGCTCAGGCGGGAATGGCGACGACCACCGCGGTCGCGTTGTGCCAACCTGCGAGATGCCCGGGCCGGCGCGCGATCTCGCCGTAGGTGAGGAACCCGGCGAGCGGCGCGTCGCCGAAGACGGCGCGAACGGCCTCGACCTCGCGTCCGAACTCTGCCCCGAGGATCGTCCCGCGGCAGACGCAGTCGAAGAGGAGAACGCCCGCGGCCCTCCGTCCTCCGAGCCCCGCGAGGGCTTCCTCCGCCGCGGAGCGGGCGGCGTCGATCATCGCCCTCGGCTCCCCGCGCAGGATGCTGACCATCGAGCCGACGGGGACCTCGGCGGCACAGACGATGGATCCGTCGTCGCGCACGGACAGCGGCGCGCGTGCACGGCTCACGCGCTCGAAGAAGTGGATGCCCAGCTCGTGCTCGACCATGTACCTGGCCGCCTTCTCGCGCGTCAGCACGATGCCGCGCTCCGCCGCGTGGCGCTGGTAGACGTTGAAGGCCGGCTCGCCGCCGATCTCGTGGACGACGTTGTCCGTCGCGCGCGTGACGCGCATCTGCTTGCCGTGGGCAGCGAGCCCATGACCGACACCGATGCCCCAGGGCGCGGCGCCGAAGACGTGGACGACGGCGGCCGCATCCGTCCGGGCGAGCTCCTCGGCGCCGACCTGCGTCTCACGGAAGGCGCTCTCGTCGGCCGCCGCACCACCGACGATCTGGGACGCGCTCTGGAGGCGCGCCTCGTACATCGACTCGACGACGCGCTCGGCGGTTCCCGTGAGGCCGTCGGTGAGGAGCACGCTCGTGACCTGGCGCTGCTCCTTGGCAGCGGCCAGGCGACGCGTGTCGGCGAGGCGGTCGCACAGCTTTCTCCCCGCCTCGTCGGGCGCCGCGCCGATGCCCGTCGCGAAGCCGACGTGGGCGGTGAGATCGCCGGCGACGAGCATGATCGACGCGCCACCGTGCGTGAGGCCTTCCTCCGTGATCTCGCCGGCCGTGGTGCATCCGACGAGGTTCGTCGTGCCGGCGGCCTCGCAGGCGCCCCGCAGCACCGTCGTGAGATCCGCTCCCGGTGAGACGAAGACGACGCCGAAGGACGGCGTCACGTCGCCGAGCCGCACGCGCGCCTCGCGCACGGCCGCGACGACCGACGGCGTCTTCATGGTCGTCGCATGGGCAGTCGCGGTCACGGTCCGCATCGTGAGGAGTGTAGCGCCGCGACCACGATGCGCACGCGATCATCCATGCAGGAAGCGTCAACCGAGGAATCGGAGCAGTGCGGACGAGAGGTCGATGGGCTTCGTCCAGTGGACCATGTGCCCGGCGTCCTCCACGACGACGCGCTCGAGCGACGCGAACGCGCCGAGGCGCGCGTCCTCGTCGGCGGGGTGGAAGCCCCTCGCGCCGCCCGAGACGAAGAGCGCGGGGCACGACACCTTCGCAGCGAAGGCGCCGAAGACGCTCGCGAAGAACGGGACCGGCGACGTCGTGCGATGCAGCGGGTCACTCTTCCACGCGACGTGGTCGTCCCCGTCCTCGGCGCGATCCACGACGAGGTGCTCGAGCCGCGACGCGAGCACGTCGCGCGGGACGCCCGGGTGGTTCAGCGCGAGCCGACGGAGGGCCTCGGGGCGGGGGAACGAGCCGCGACCGTCACCGCGGCTTCTCACCTTGCGCACGCCCTCGATCCACGAGCGCATGCGCGTCGGCGCGGCATCGGGCTGCATGTCGGGCGGCCCGAGCCCCTCGATGACGACGAGGCGAGAGACGCGTTCGGGCGCGGTCCCGGTCGTGAGCGTCGCCACCGTGCCGCCCATCGAGTGACCGACGAGGGCGACGGGGGCGTCGGGCGAGAGGGCGTCGACGAGGTCGACGACGTCGAAGACGTAATCCGCGAAGTGGTAGTACCCACCGCACCCGACGCGCGCGCCGTCTCCGAAGCCTCGGAGATCCGGCGCGAGCACGCGGTGCCCGGCCGCGGCGAGCGCCGGCGCGACGAGATCCCAGGTCCCGGCGGCATCCATGTACCCATGGAGGAGGAACACCGTGCCGCGCGCGGGCCCGCCGTCCGGGCGCCACTCGAGCACGTGATGGACGAGCTCGTTCGCGGTGACTTCGAGCGAGCGCGGAGGCGAGGGAGAGGGCGAGGATGACATGGTCGTGCTGGTACCCCGCCCCACCTGACGATACTCTCGGCCACCGCCATGGCCCACACGATCACGCTCATCCCCGGCGACGGCATCGGACCGGAGGTCGCGGACGCGACCCGCCGTGTCCTCGAGTCCACGGGGGTGAAGATCGACTGGGAGGTCGAGGAGGCCGGGGCCGCCATCGCCGAGAAGCGCGGCACGACGCTCCCCGACGAGGTGCTCGAGTCCGTCCGTCGGAACAAGGTCGCGCTCAAGGGCCCGATCGGGACGCCCATCGGCAAGGGCTTCCGCTCGGTGAACGTGACGCTCCGCCAGGCCCTCGACCTCTATGCGAACGTCCGGCCCGTCCGGAGCCTGCCGGGCATCGAGCCGCGCTTCGAGGGCACCGACATCGTCATCGTGCGCGAGAACACGGAGGACCTCTACGCGGGCCTCGAGCTCATGATCATGCCGGGCGTCGCGCAGTCCATCAAGCTCATCACGGAGAAGGCCTGCTCGCGCATCTGCGAGTACGCCTTCGACTACGCCGAGAGGCTCGGTCGCAAGCGCGTCACGGTCGTCCACAAGGCGAACATCATGAAGCTGTCGGACGGTCTCCTCCTCGAGTCCTTCCGCAAGGTCGCGCTCCGCTACCCGCGCATCGAGCCCCAGGAGGTCATCGTCGACGCGTGCGCGATGCAGATGGTGAAGAACGCGAACAAGCTCGACGTCATCGTGACGGAGAACCTCTACGGCGACATCCTGAGCGACCTCGGCGCAGGGCTCGTCGGCGGCCTCGGCATCGTCCCGGGCGCCAACATCGGCAAGGACGCCGCCGTCTTCGAGGCCGTCCACGGCAGCGCGCCCGACATCGCGGGCAAGGGGATCGCGAACCCGACCGCGCTGATCCAGAGCGCCGTCATGATGCTCCACCACCTCCGCGAGACGGAGGCCGCGGCGAAGATCGAGCGCGGTCTCCTCGCCACCTTCGAGCGCGGGGTGCGCACAGGCGATCTGGGCGGAACAGCCAGCACGGAGGAGTTCACCCGCGCTCTGTGCGAAGCGGTCGCGCGCGCATAGGGGTCCTCGGAGACGTCTCATGAGCGAGCACGAGGCCGTCGTCTTCCTGCTCTCCATCGCGACGCTGCTCGGCGTCGCCCGGGTCCTCGGCGAGCTCGCGCGGTCGCTCGGGCTTCCCGCCGTCGTCGGCGAGATCCTCGCGGGCGTCCTCCTCGGGAGGACGACGCTCGGGCGCATCTACCCGGCAGCTCACGAGTTCCTCTTTCCCGACGGCAAGCCCAAGATCATGCTCGCCGGGTACACGACGCTCGCCGTCGTGCTGCTCCTGGTCGTCGCGGGGCTGGAGGTCGACCTCGGGATCGTGAAGCGGCGCGGCCGGACCGCCCTCCTCGTCTCGACCCTCGGCATCCTCGTCCCGCTCGGCTGCGGGTTCCTCCTCGGCAACGCCCTGCCGGACACCTACCTCGTCCAGCCCGACAGGCGCGCGCTCTTCGCGGCCTTCCTCGGCGTCGCGCTCTCCATCTCGGCGATGCCCGTCATCGCGAAGACGCTCCTCGACCTCGGCCTCTTCAAGACCGACATCGGGCTCCTGGTGATGAGCGCTGCGATGGTCGACGACCTCGTCGGCTGGATCGCGTTCTCGATCCTCCTCGGCCCGATGCGCGGCACGGGCCTGGACGGAGTCGCGCTCGGCCGAACGCTCGTCCTCACCGCCGTCTTCGTGACGGTGAGCCTCGTCATCGGGAGGAAGGTGATCGACCGCGTCCTCGCGCGGCTCGAGGAGCAGGCGGACGTCGCGCCGAGCCGCATCCTGTCCCTCGTGATCGTGCTCGCGGTGCTCGGCGCGACGGCGACGCAGGCGATCGGGATCCACGCCGTCCTCGGTGGCTTCATCGTCGGCGTCTCGATCGGCGACTCGCCTCGCCTCCGGGAGCGCACCCGCGGCATCATCCACCAGTTCGTCACGAACGTGTTCGCGCCCGTCTTCTTCGCGTCGGTCGCGCTCCACGTCGACTTCGTCGCCAACGTCGACGTCCCCCTCTGCCTCGCCATCTTCGCGGTCGCGTGCGTCGCGAAGCTCGTCGGCTGCACGGCAGGCGCACGCCTCACGGGGCTCTCCTTCCGCGAAGCGCTGGCGGTCGGCTTCGGGCTCAACGCTCGCGGCGCGATGGAGATCATCCTCGCCCTCCTCGCGCGCGACGCCGGGCTCCTCGACGATCGTGTGTTCGTCGCCCTCGTCGTGATGGCGGTCGGCACCTCGCTGCTCGCGGGGCCGACGATGAAGAGACTCCTCTACCGGCCGCTCACCCACGGGAGCGGGGGCCCTCGCAGCGGCGCGAGCCTCGAGGACGCGGCGGCCCTCGTCCAGGGCGGGGCCTTCGTCCCCGTGCTCGCGGCGTCGACGAGCGCGCGCGCGATCGAGGAGCTCGCTCACGCCCTCCGCTCGGTGATCGGCGACCTCGTCGAGCCAGCCCTCATCGCCGTCCTCGAGCGAGAGCTCGTCGCCCCGACCGGCCTGGGCGACCAGGTCGCGATCCCCCACGCGGCGGTCGAGGGATTGAATCGTCCCGTCGTCGCGCTCGGCCTCTCGTCTCACGGGATCGACTTCGACGCCCCCGACGGACGAGCCGCCCGCATCGTCTTTCTCCTCCTCCTCCCGCCGAAAGCCTACGAGCGCGAGGTCCGGGTGCTCGCCGCCCTCGCGCGGTCGGTGTTCGACGACGCCGCGCGTGGCGCCCTCGTCGAGGCCAGCTCGATGGACGACGCGGTCCGCTGCCTCGACGAGCACGGGCGGCGCATCGCGAGCGCGGCGCCAGGACCGCGGATGGGAACGCTGACGGACCTCTGAGCGTTGTGACCGTCGCCAGGAGCGACTAGACACGTCACCGTGATCGTCGCGACCTGGAACGTGAACGGCATCCGCGCCCGCTCGCAGCGTCTCGCCGAGTGGCTCGCGGAGCGGCAGCCCGACGTCGTCTGTCTGCAGGAGCTCAAGATCCCGGAAGAAGGCTTCCCGCACCTCGAGCTCCGCGCGTCGGGCTACCACGCGGTGCTCTCGGGGCAGCAGAGCTGGAACGGCGTCGCCGTCCTCGCCAGGGAGCGCCCCGAGCTCGTCCTGCGCGAGCTCCCGGGGGCGGCCGAGCACGGCGCGCGGTTCGTCGTCGCGAAGGTTCTCGGGCTCGAGGTCGCGAGCGTCTACGTACCGAACGGCAAGACGCTCGCGCACCCCGACTACAAGGTGAAGCTCGGCTGGCTCGACAGCCTCGCGACTCACCTCGAGCGACGCGCGGACAAGGACGCGCCCCTCCTCGTCGGCGGCGACTTCAACGTCTGCTGGACGAAGATGGACTCGTACGGGGGCGTCCGCTTCGAGCATCACATCTTCCACACCGCGGAGGAGCGCGCCCTCCTCGATCGGATCCGTGATGCGGGGCTCGTCGACCTCTATCGCGCGAAGTACCCCGAGACCGTCGGCTACTCGTGGTGGGACTATCGCGCTGGCAGCTTCCACAAGAACGAGGGCATGCGCCTCGATCTCCTCTTCGCCTCGAAGCCCGTCGCCGAGCGCCTCCGCGAGGTGTACGTGGACCGCGACTACCGGAAGAAGGGGAAGACGGGCGCCGTCCCGTCGGACCACGCGCCCGTCATCGCCGTGCTCGACTAGCTAGAAGCGCTCCTTCGGCTCCGCCGTCGCGAGGACCCTCACCTTCGGCAGCACGTCCTTCACGAACCGGTCGCGGACCGCGCGCGCGCGCTCGTCCTCCCCGCGTGACGGGATGGCAGCGCCCACGACGAGGCATGCGTTCTCCCAGACGGGATACGCCGCCCAGGCGCCGGCGTACGTGTCGCGCGCGAGGACGGTGGCCGTCTTCGCCATGAGCGGGTCGACCTCGACGATCGCGATCGGCTTCGCCGACGTCGCCGGCAGCCCGGGCGACCCTGGGCCCGTCCACGCGAACGCGGCGGGTGCATCGTGCTTCAGCTCGACCTCGAAGGCCTCGACGTAGGGCTTGGCCCAGTCCTCGAAGGCCTTGCTACATGCACCTTGCACGGAGTTGTCGGGGACGTGGGTGACGAACGCGGCGACGACGGCGTGGTGCGCCTTGCCGTAGCGAAAGCCGACGAGGCTCTTCACCGTGAGGAAGCGCACGCGCGTCCAGTGCTCTGCGTCGGGGAGCGGCACGGTGAGGCTGTTCTGCTTGTCGATGCGAGGGACGAGGATCGCCGTCTTGAGCTGCTCGAGCGCCGCGGCGTGGGCCTCGGGGCTCTCGGGAGCGTGCGCGCCGGCCTGCGCCGCCTTGCCGTCGTCCTTCGGCGGGGGCGCGGCGGCGACGGGGCGGGTCGACGAGGGCGACGCGTGCGCGGACGAGCACCCCTCGAGCGCGCCCAGGGAGAGCAGCGCGAGGAGCCCGAGCGAGCCGGGCTGTACGGAGGAGCTCGTCTTCACCACGTCTTGCCATTTTGGACGGATCTCGGCCGGCCGCCATTCGAAACGCCTCGACGCCGCGCGATGTTCCCTGCCCAGCTCCACGGAAAAGCCCTGTATGCTCGCGGGCCGGTGGAGAGCTCGACCCCGACACGCGCGATCCTGGACCGCCTCCAGCGTCAGCTCCGGTCCGTCCTCTCGGGCAAGGACGAGGTCACGGATCTTCTCCTGGTCGGGCTCCTCGGTGCGGGCCACGTGCTCATGGAGGACGTCCCTGGCGTCGGCAAGACGACGCTCGCGAAGGCGCTCGCGCGCGCGCTCGACGTGTCGTTCGCGCGTGTGCAGTTCACGCCCGACCTCCTGCCGTCCGACATCCTCGGGTCGCAAGTGCTCTCGCCGCGCGAAGGGACCTTCACGTTCCAGAAGGGTCCGATCTTCACGAACGTCCTCCTCGGCGACGAGATCAACCGGGCGTCGCCGCGCACGCAGTCCGCTCTGCTCGAGGCGATGAACGAAGGGCAGGTCACCGTCGACGGCGTGACGCGCGCCCTCCCCTCGCCTTTCCTCGTCCTCGCGACGCAGAATCCGTCCGACTACCAGGGAACCTACCCGCTGCCGGAGGCGCAGCTCGACCGCTTCCTCCTCCGCATCGGCGTCGGCTACCCGTCGGCGGAGGCCGAGCTCAGGATGGTCCTCGCGCGACGGAAGGAAGACCCGCTCGCGAACGTCCAGCCCGTCTGCGACGCGGCCGCCGTGGTCGCCCTCCAGGAGGAGGTGCGGGCGATCGAGGTCAAGGACTCCGTCGCGAAGTACATGCTCGATCTCATCCGCCGGACGCGCACGGCGCCGGAGCTCGAGCTGGGGATCAGCCCGCGCGGGACGCTCGCCTTCTTCCGCGCCTGCCAGGCGCGCGCGCTCCTCGTCGGTCGCACGTACGCGAGCCCGGAGGACGTCCACGCCCTCGCCGGGCCCGTCCTCGCGCACCGCGTCCAGCTCACGACGCAGTCACGGTATGCGGGCACGCGTGCGGAGAAGGTCGTCAGAGACCTCCTCGACGCGATCCCGGTGCCTCTGTGACCGGGCGCTCGAGGGCGACGCGCCGGATCGACTTCGCGCGGCTCAACCACATCCTCATCCCGAAGACGGCGGAGGAGCGAGAGCGCTGGCGCAAGGGCCTCGTCGCTCGCACGGTCTTCCCTGTCCTCACCTTCGTGTGGGGCGCTCTCACCGAGGAGGGGCGGACGTTCCTCGTCGTCACGCTCCTCCTCGGCGCCTTCGGCGCAGACGTCCACGGCGCGACCGTCTACGTGCTCTTCGCGATCGCGATGGGCCTGCTCGTCGGCTGCCTCGTCGCCGCTCGGAGGCTCCGCATCGACGACGTCGACGTCAGCGTCGTCGCCCCGAGGCACGTCACCGTCGGGGAGCCGATCTCCTTCGAGGTCACGTGCGTGCACCGGGATCCGAGCGCGAGCGCACCGCCGCCCCTCCGCGTGCGCGGCCCCTTCCTCACGTGGGACGGCGCGTGGCTCGACGGGACGCCGCGGGAGCTCGTCCTCGAGCCCGGCGGCCGCGGGGCGGTCACCCTCCGCGCGCGCTTCACGGCGCGCGGGCTCCATGCGCTCGAGGAGTTCGGCGCCGGCGGCGTCGTGCCGCTCGGGCTCTCCGTCGGCCCGCGTCGCTGGACTCCGCGGGTGAAGGTCCACGTCGTGCCGCGCGTGGCGCACGTCGCGCGCCTGTCGATGCCCGTCACGATGCGGCACCAGCCTGGCGGCGTCGCGCTCGCGTCGAAGAGCGGCGAGGCGATGGACCTCCACGGCGTGCGCCCGTACCGGCCAGGCGATCCCGTCCGCGATCTCCACGCGCGGAGCTGGGCGCGGACGGGGCAGCCCGTCGTGCGGGAGTACCAGCAGGAGTACTTCACGCGCGTCGGGGTGGTGCTCGACGCCGACGGCAGCGATCCGGACCTGCTCGAGGCGTCGATCGAGGTCGCGGCGGGGATCGTGGCGCACCTCACCCGCGGCGAGGCGCTCGTCGACGTGCTCGTCGTCGGCGATCACGTCCACGAGCTCACGGTCGGCCGAAGCCTCGGCACCCTCGAGCAGGTGCTGGAGCTCCTCGCGGCGGTGGAGGGCACGGCTCCTCTCGTGGCGGGCGAGCTCGTCCCGCGCCTCGCTCCCTACCTCGATCGCCTCTCCCGCGTCGTGATCGTCGCGCGCGGGCGGGGCAGAGAGGAGCAGGCGCTCTCACGTCAGGTCGAAGGCCGCGGCGTCGCGTGCACCACCGTGGTCGTCGACGAGAGCGTCGTTCGGGCGGTGCGGGCGAAGGAGCCGCTCGCGTGGTGAAGAAGCTCGTCCCGCTCTTCCCCGCCATCGCCGCCTTCCTCACGCTCGGCCTCGTGTCGCTCGCCGGGGTGGTCGAGCTGTCCTTCGCCGCGAAGGCGTTCGCGATCGGCGGAGGCGTGGCCTCGATGCTCGCGGCGGTCCTCCTTCGCCGCGCCGACGTGCGCGCGCACGCGTCGGTGTGCCTCGCGGCCGGCTCGATGGTCGCGTCCGGCCAGGCGCCGCACGACCCTGCCTTCATGCTGATGACGGTGCCGTTCCTCGCGGCCGCCGTGGCCGCCCTCCGCGTCCCGCGCGCCTCCGCCCCGCGGCGCGTCTCCCGGGAGAAGCGCTTCGTCGATCGGCACGTGCCGCGGCGGTCGCAGCGGCCGCTGGCGCTCGCGTTCGTCGTCGGGACGGCGGTGACCGTCGGGCTCGTCGCCACCCTCCCGCCGGCGTCCCGCGCGGTCGAGGCGCAGGTGGACAAGCTCTTCACCGGGAACATGGAGGTCGAGCAGCGGGTCGGCTTCTCGTCGAGGCTTCGGCTCGGCTCGACGACGAAGATGCTCACGAGCGATCGCGTCGTCCTCCACGTGGACGGCAAGGCACCCGAGCTCCTCGTCGGAGCGGTGTACGACCGGTACGAGGCCGACGCCTGGACGTCGTCGCGCGACGCGACGCGCGCACCCGTCGTCGCGAAGACGACCGGCTCGGCTACGCGCGTCCTCGTCGCGCGGACGGCGCGCCTCCCGCGCGGGACGCAGGCGCGCTTCTTCCTCCCCCCGGGCACGTGTCGCATCGGGACGCTCTCCGGGAAGGCCAGCGTCGACGGCTTCGGCGTGGCGCGGCCCTCCTCGCGCGACGATCTCGCGGAGCTCTCGGTCCTCTCCGAAGCCGACGCGGAGAAGACGCGCACGTCCTGCGAGCCGGCGCTTTCGCAGCCCCCGCCCGCGGAGGAGGACCTGAACGTGCCCCCGGCCCTCCGCCGCGAGCTCGCGGCCATCGCGAGCGCGTGGCTCGAAGGGAGCGACGCTGCCTCCGACGCGGACACGCTCGCGACCTTCGCCCGACGCCTGCGCTCGTTCGGCTATTCGCTGTCCGTCAAGCGGAGCCCGCGGGTCGACCCGGTGCTCGACCTCCTCACGACGCACCGCGAGGGACACTGCGAGATGTTCTCGGCCGCCCTCGCGCTCCTGTCCCGCACGCGGGGGATCCCGGCGCGCGTGGTCACGGGCTACCGCGTGTCGGAGACGAACCCGTTCACGGGCGTCAGCGTCGTACGCGAGCGGAACGCGCACGCGTGGGTCATCGCCTGGGTCGACGGGCGCTGGGTCACCGTGGACCCGACGCCCGCCGCCGAGCTCGCGGGCCGCCCGCGACCGACGTTCCTGGAGCACGTCTGGGACGCGGCCGCGACGGAGGTCGACCGGCTCTGGGCCGCGCTGCTCGTCACCGACCCCGTCACGCTCGGGCTCGGCTTCGTCGGCCTCGCGCTCGCCTTCCTCGCAGCCCGGCGCGCCGCCCTTGCGTGGCAGCGGCGCGGCCCGCGGGACGAAACGGCCGCGGCCGAGGCGCTCGCGGCGTGGGACGAGCTCGAACGGGCCCTCGCGAGCGCCGGGCTTCCCAGGAAGCCCTCGGAGCCGATCGAGGGCTTCGCGAAGCGCGTGGCGGCCGGCGGCGAGGGGTGGTCCGCCGACGCAGCGGAGGGGATCCTCCGCTACGCCGACCTCCGCTACGGCGGGCACGGCGCCGAGCGCGACGTGGGGATCGCGCTCGAGACGCTCGCCCACCGGATCACGTCCACGGCGTCCTAGCCCTCACTTCTTGGTCGTGCACTCCAGCGCCGCGCCCTTCTCGCCGGCGTCGAGCACCTTGTTCCCGTTCGCGTCGTTCCAGCTGACGTTCCCGTCGCAGACGAGGTTCTTCGAGTCCGAGACCGTGATGGTGCCTCCCACGGCGTTCGACACGAGGACGTTGTTGTTGCCGTCGATCTCGACGTTGCCCTTCACCACGCACTCGGCGACGACGTTGTTGTTGCCCGTGATCCTGAGGTTGCCCTCGATCACGCACAAGATCATCGTGGCGTTGTTGCCGCTGCCGATCGTGACGTCGCCCTTCACGGTGACGCCGCGCATCGAGAAGTTGTTGCCCGTCGCGTCGACGTTCCCGCCGATGACGGAGACCTCGGGGCCGCTGCCGTAGACGACGATGTTGTTGCCCTTCGCGGTCACGTTGCCGGCGATGTCGACCCCGTCCGCCGCGCCGTCGATCGCGACGACGCCGCCGTTGTCGTTCTTCCCGAGCTCGACGTTCCCGTCGGAGTTCACCTCCGGCGGCGCCGCGTCGGCCGGGTAGCAGACGACGGCAGCGACCTTGCCGGCCGAGTCGAGGACGACGTCGCGGCGCTCGCCGTCCGCGCACGACTTCGCCTCGATGCACTCCCCCGACGGGAGGGTCACGCAGCCGGAGCTCGACTGGGCGCCGGCCGACGTCGCGGACCCTGCCGCGGCGCCGCCCACGACGACGGTCTTGTTCGGATCGCTCGTGAACGCGGTGTCGTCGCCCGCCGGCGCCTCCTCGGAGGACCCGCCGCAGGCGACGACGAGCGTGAGGGTGGCAAGAGGAAGCAGGATGGCGCGCATGGTCGAGATCATGAGGGCCTCTCCAGCAAGAGAGATGCTCGGGCGGGGTCGGGCCCGAAGCGCGGTCTTTCCGGACCGGGCGCTCGAATCGCCACATGTCGGCACCTGGTCGGGGGACCGACCGACGGCCAGCCGGCCGACCGCGTCCGCCTCGACCCGTGCGGCGGCGTCACGCATGAATGAGTGTCGGCGGCCGCCCCGCCGCATCCGTCCGTCTGCGCAGCCGATTTCGCGGTCCCGGTTCGACGTGCAGATCCGGCGAAGCTGCGGTAAGAGCGAGCCATGACGTCGAGCATCATGGATTCGAACGGGAAGGTGCTGACCTCCAACAAGCACCTCGTCTCCTGGGTCGAGGCGATGGCGCAGCTCACCAAGCCCGACCGCGTGGTGTGGTGCGACGGCGGGGACGAGGAGAAGGACCGCCTCACCAAGGAGGCCGTCGATCAGAAGATCCTCGAGCCCCTGAACCAGGAGAAGCTCCCGGGCTGCTACCTGCACCGATCGAATCCGAACGACGTCGCGCGCGTCGAGAACCTCACCTTCATCTGCACCCCCACGAAGGACGAGGCCGGGCCGACCAACAACTGGATGGACCCGAAGGAGGCGTACGCCAAGCTCGGCAAGCTCTTCGACGGCTCGATGAAGGGCCGCACGATGTACGTCGTGCCCTACGTGATGGGCCCCGTCGGCTCCCGCATGTCGAAGATCGGGATCGAGATCACCGACAGCATCTACGTCGTCCTCAACATGCGCATCATGGCGCGCATGGGGCGGGACGCGCTGAAGATGCTGGGCGACTCGAACGACTTCAACCGCGGCCTACACTCGGTCCTCGACTGCAACCCGGAGCGCCGGTTCATCTGCCACTTCCCCCAGGACAACACGATCTGGAGCATCGGCTCCGGCTACGGCGGCAACGTCCTCCTCGGGAAGAAGTGCCTCGCGCTCCGCATCGGCAGCTACCTCGGCAAGAAGGAGGGCTGGCTCGCGGAGCACATGCTGATCCTCGGCGTGGAGAGCCCCGAAGGGGAGATGACGTACGTGGCCGCGGCCTTCCCGAGCCAGTGCGGGAAGACGAACTTCGCGATGATGATCCCGCCGAGGCGCTTCAAGGGCTGGAAGATCTGGACCGTGGGCGACGACATCGCCTGGATGCGCGTGAACCCCGAGGACGGCCGCCTCTACGCCGTGAATCCGGAGTTCGGCTACTTCGGCGTCGCCCCGGGGACGAGCTACGACTCGAACCCGAACGCGATGAAGACGATCATGAAGGACACGATCTTCACGAACGTCGCGCGGACGCCCGACGGCGACGTCTGGTGGGAGGGCAAGGACGGCCCGGTCCCCGCGGAGCTCATCGACTGGAAGGGCAACCCCTGGAGCTCGAAGTCGAGCGAGAAGGCGGCGCACCCGAACGCGCGCTTCACCTCGCCGGCGCAGAACAACCCGTGCCTCTCGAAGTTCTACGACGACCCGACGGGCGTCCCCATCAGCGCGATCATCTTCGGCGGGCGCCGCGCGACGACGGTGCCGCTCGTCATGCAGGCGTTCAACTGGATGAACGGCGTCTTCTTCGGCGCGACCCTCGGCTCGGAGACGACCGCGGCGGCGACGGGGAAGGTCGGCGTCGTCCGGCGTGACCCGATGGCGATGCTCCCCTTCTGCGGCTACAACATGGGCGAGTACTTCCAGCACTGGCTCGCGATGCAG
This sequence comes from Polyangiaceae bacterium, assembly GCA_022842465.1. Taxonomy (GTDB): domain Bacteria; phylum Myxococcota_A; class Polyangia; order Polyangiales; family Polyangiaceae; genus Labilithrix. Next base: position 25,501 of record JALHPN010000055.1, read on the forward strand.
TCGCAGATCACGAACCCGCCGAAGGTGTTCTTGGTCAACTGGTTCCGGAAGAGCAAGGCCGGCAAGTTCCTCTGGCCGGGCTTCGGCGAGAACATGCGCGTGCTCAAGTGGGTGGTCGACCGCGCGCGCCTCCGGGTGGGCGGCCAAGAGACGCTCCTCGGTTGGGTCCCGAAGGCCGGAGATCTCGACCTCTCCGGGCTCGACATCCCCCACGAGCAGGTCGACGAGGCGACGCACATCGACCTCGACGAGTGGAAGGCGGAGATCGAGTCCTACGGCGAGTTCTTCAAGACCCTCGGCCCCGCGATGCCGCGCGCGCTCGAGCTCCACCGCGAGCTCGTCCTCGCGCGCATCGAGGCGGTCCAGGGCGGCCACGGCTGAGCCTCTTCTCGTCGCCCCGCCGGCGCTGCTAGCGTCGAAGGAGTGCCGAGAGTCCGCCACGTCCTCGCGTTCGGCGCGGTGCCCCTGACGTGCGGGTGCGGATGGTTCGTCGACCTCGGCGGACTCTCCGACGGGCCCGCCACGGTGGACGCCGCGACCGATGATGCGCCGGCGGCGGACGGGTCCGGGCCCCCGCTGCCCGATGCGGGGCCCGACGCGCCGACGTCGAGCCGCTACCGTGCGGCCGTGCTCGAGGACGGCCCCACGTCGTACTGGCCGTTCGACGACGAGCCGGGGACGCTCGTCGCCGTCGACGTCATCGGCGGCAAGAACGCCGTGGTGAACGGGAAGGCGGTCTTCGGGCGCGCGGGGATCGTCGGAACCGGTGTCACCCTCGAGGCGAGGGAGAGCTACCTCGAGGTCGGGAACGTCTACGACTTCGCGGGTAGCGCGCCGTTCACGATCGAAGCGTGGGCAGAGCCCGTGCTCGACTCGGCCTTCCTCAACATCGGCGGAAAGCGCGACGGCGACAGGTTCGGTTGGGTCCTCTACTTCCGGCAAGAGGGCACCGCGCAGTTCGAGCAGCGATGGATGAGCGGCGAGCGCGTCGGGTACAACGAGACACCGCGCGCGTACGCACGTCCGGCGCACGTCGTCGTCACCTTCGACGGGGCGAAGCTCGCGATGTACCTCGACAACGAGAAGTTCCTGAAGGTCTTCGTCCCGGCGACCGGCAGCGCCATGACGGTCGGCGCGTCGCTCGTGTGGGGCGGCGGGTACACGGGCCTCCTCGACGAGATCGCGATCTACGACAAGGCGCTGTCGCCGGAGCGGGTCTCCGCGCACTACAAGGCCGCCGGGCGCTGACCGAAATGCGCGTAGACTGCGTGGCATGAACCGCTGCCGCGCGCTCCTCGTCGTCGCCACCACCGCCCTCCTCGCGGCCTCGGGCTGCGACAAGCTGAAGTCCCTGGCCGGCAAGGGCGACGCCGACGGAGGCGCGGCGTCGAGCGGCGGTGGAGGGCTGCTCTCCTTCGGCGCGACCGAGCTCGAGGGCGAGGTCACCTTGACCATGCAGGGCAAGGGGCAGAGCGCCCCGACGACGATGGTGCTCGGGATCAAGAAGCCGAAGCTCCGCGTCGACGCGAAGAACGGCATGCCTACGGCGGGCGGGGGCATGGGGCTCGGCAGCGGCGGCGTCGTGATCCTCGTCGATCCGCCGCAGAAGAAGGCCTGGGCCCTCCAGCCTGCCGAGAAGCGCGCCGTCCTCTTCGACTTCGAGACGATGAAGAACGCGCCGAGCGTCCCTGGGATGCCGGGATTGCCGGGCGCCAAGCCGGCGAAGCCGGGGACCCCGCCGAAGATCGAGAAGCTCGGCAAGAAGGACACGGTCGCGGGCTACGCCTGCGAGACGTGGCTCATCACGCAGGAGGACGGGCGAAAGGCCGACGTCTGCGTTGCCGAGGGCCTCACGTGGGTCGATCTGAGCGACATCTCCCCCACCTCGCCCGAGCTCGTCGCCGCGGCGGCGCTGGGCGCGAATCGCTTCCCGTTGCGCGTCATCGCGAGCGACCCGCAAGGCGTCGTCGAGGCGCGCATCGAAGCGACGAAGATCGAGAAGAAGAAGCTGGATGACGCGTCGTTCGTCGTCCCGCCCGATTACCAGGTGACGGACCTCGCCGCGATGATGCAGGGGCTCGGCGGTCTCGGAGGCATCCCTGGCCAGCGCCCCGGCGCGGTCCCCGCGATGCCGAAGACACGCTGACGCCGCGCCGCCTGGCAGGCGGAGGATGCGGTCAGACGAACCCGATCGTCCGCGCAGCCTTCCGGAGGAGCGCCTCCGCGTCGCGGTCGAACCGAAAGGAGCGGAGGAGGTCGTCGATGCCGTACCCAGGGACCTTCGCGCGCGTGCGCGCCACGAGCTCCCTCGCTTCGTCACGTCGGCTCGCGAGCGCGAGGCTCGAGGCCGCGATCGCGAGGATGTGCGCGTGGGCGTTGGGCCGTCCCGCCGCCTTGACGGCCCAGTCGGCGCCTTCCTCCAGCTCACCCAGGCGCAGGTGTGCGAGGGCACGGCTGGCGAGCATCCCGAACTGGAGCGGGTCGAACGGGCTCAGCTCACGCGACGTCGTCGACGCGGCGATCGCCGCTCGTGGATCGCCGGACTGCGCCTCCACGAACCCCAACGTGTAGTGACCGAGGGCGAAGTTCGGGCTCAGCTCGACGCAGCGCTCGAGCGCGGAGACCGACTCGGGGATCGCGCCCCGGAGCCAGAGCGCGCGCCCCATCGCCCAGTGGGCCGCCGGGTCACGCCCGTCGGCGCTCAGGCTCTGCGCGGCGGTCTCCGTCGCGAGCGCGATCTCCCGGTCGCGGTCGGGGCTGAGATTCAGGAACACGTTCTGGAAGTGGGTGAAGGAGAGCCCCGCCCACGGACGAGCGAACGTCGGGTCGCGCTCCATGGCCGCGCCGAAGAGCTTCGCCGCCACGGCGTTGTCGGCGGCGGTGAACTTGTACATGTGCCAGAGGCCTCGATGGTACGCCTCCCAGGCGTCGAGCGAAGTCGGCGGCTTCAGGACCGCGCGCTTGCACTCCTCGCTCTCGATCTCCTCCGCGATGGCAGCGACGATCCGGTTCACGAGCGCGTCGAGGAACGAGAACGTCTCGTCCGCCGCGTGCTCGAAGCGATCGGTCCACACGATGCGCGCATCACGCGCATCGACGAGCTCGATGTCGACCTGCACCCTCGTGTCCTTGCGACGCACCACTCCGCTCACGACGTAGTCGACGCCGAGGATGCGCGCCGCATCCTCGGCGGAGACGCCGCGCTCGCCGAGCGCGTACATCGTGCCGCGAGCGATGACGAACAGAACGCGGAGCTTCGCGAGACGGGTGATGACGTCGTCGGTGAGGCCGTCGACGTGACCGCCGTACGCAGCCCCCGTCGCGTCGGTGAACGGCATCACGGCGACCGAGCGCCGTCGAGACACGCGCGGCTCGGGATCACGAGGAGCCGCCGACACCAACGCGACGCGCGCGTGGACTGCCGACGCGACGTCGTGGCTCGCCTTGGCACGCTCGAGCACGTGCCGGAGCGGCTGCCAGTCAGCGCCCTGCTGCTCGAAGCTGCGGATCGCACGGGTGACATGGTCCTCGGCGTCCCTCGCCCGGCCGCAGGCCACGAGCGCATGGATCATCGCCTCGTTGGCCCCGAGGTCGAGAGGGGCACGCACGAGCCACCGATCGACGCGCGCCACGCGCTCCTCGGAGCCTGGTGGCGCACGCGAGGCCCACGCGCCGAGCACGGCGGCGCTCGCAGTCGCGAGACGGCGACGCCACCCCGCCGTCCACGCGTCGAGCTCCGCGCTCGCGTCGACGGCGACGCCGTCGAGGAGCTCGCCTCCGACGAGCGCGATGAGCTCGCCGAGCCGCTCGTCGGACAGACGTTCGAGGCCGCCCGCCGCCGCGCGGTCGACCTCGAGCGCATCCACGACCACCCCCTCGAGGTCGAGGCGGAGGAGCGAGCCCGGGGTCGTGACGACGCGCTTCCGCTCGGCGTCGTCGAGCACGGAGCGCAGCTTGCTCAGACACCAGCGCAGCTCGCCGCGGGGATCGTTGGGGACATCCCACAGGAGGTCGCAGAGCCTCGAGCGCGACGTCGGCGTCGGCTCGAGGGCGAGGAACGCGAGGAGCGCGCGAACCTTGCGCGATCGGGGGAGCGAGAGCTCGCGCCCGTCTCGCCGGATGCTGACGCTCCCGAGGAGCTTCACGCGCAAGCTCGGCGTTCCCACGGCCCCCTCCCACGAGGATTCCCACGCGAGAGCGTCACGGTCAATCCTCGCGGCGCGCCACGTCGACGTCTTCCGCCGGGATGGGACAGCCATGCTCGACGAGCACGATTCCACGCGGGCTCCCACGCCGCGTCCCACGGACACGTCCCACCATTCGTTCCAGGAGGTGCGGTCATGAGCACGACGGTCGAGACACACAACGAGAAGGCGCGGGCGGTCTGGAACTCTGCCGGCGGGCGCTACGACGCCATCAGCCGGACGATCGCAGACGCGATCGAGCACGCCGTCGAGCGGCTCGACCCAGGCGCGGGCGAACACGTCCTCGACGTCGCCACCGGCACGGGCTGGGCGTCCCGGCTGGTCGCGCGCCGAGGCGCGCGCGTGGTCGGGACGGACATCGCCGAGACGATGCTCGCCACGGCGCGCGAGCTCGCCGCCAGGGAGGAGCTCACCATCACGTACGAGCACGGGGACGCGGAGCGGCTGGCGTTCGCCGACGCATCCTTCGACGCGGTCGTGTCGACGTTCGGCGTCATGTTCGCGTCGAAGCCGGAGCGTGCGGCGGCGGAGCTCGGTCGGGTGGTGAAGAGGGGCGGTCGGGTCGCGCTCGCGACGTGGACCGACGACGGCAACGTCGCCGCGATGTTCGGCGTCATGAAGCAGCACATGGGCCCGCCGCCGGCGGACGCGGCGCCCTCCCCCTTCGCCTGGGGCCGGCGAGAGCGGCTCCGCGAGCTCCTCGGGCGCGACTTCGAGCTCGCGTTCGAGGAGGGGACGAACGTGTTCCGCTACCCGTCCGGCGCGCGCGCGTTCGATCTCTGGGTGAACCACTACGGTCCGACCAAGTCGCTCGCGGCGCGCCTCGACGACGCGGCCCGCGAGGCGCTCCGCAGGGACCTCGTCTCATGGCACGAGACCTTTCCGAGCGAGCTCGGATTCACGCAGCCTCGGACCTACCTCGTCACGCGCGGCATCCGCCGGTGAAAGGAGACCTCTGGGGCTGCTAAGGTGCGGGCATGCCGCTCGCACCCGAAGCCTTCGTCGCCGAGCTCGACGCCCAGAACCGCGCTGCGCTGGATCGGTTCGCGAAGAGCCAGGCCGACACGCCGCCGAGCGGCGAGCTCCACGTGAAGGACCTCCTCCTCCTCGCGCTCAAGAACGAGCTCGAGGCGACGGAGTGCGCCGCCGCATGGATCCCGACGACACGCGAGGTCCCGGTGAAGCTCGCGCTCGCGCGGCAGGCAGGGGACGAGGCGAAGCACTACCGGCTCATCCAGGAGCGGCTCGCCGAGCTCGGCGTCGAGACCCGCGCGCTCGATCCGCTCGCGGGAGGGAAGAGCCCGCTCCTCGCGTACCTCCTCGGCCTCGAAGGCTCCGTCGCGCGCGTCGCGGCCGGACAGTTCACACGGGAGGCGCTCGCCCTCGTGCGGAACGACGCCTTCGCGCGGTTCTGCCGTCAGGAGGGGGATCACGCGACGGCCTACCTCTACGAGGAGACGATCCAGAAGGACGAGCAGCACCACCACGAGCTCGGGCGACGGCTCCTCCTCGAGCTCGCGACGACGGACGACGCCCAGCGCGAGGCGCGCGAAGCGAGCGCGAAGGTCCTCGCGCTCGCCGAGGAGCTCGCGGAGATCGCCCGCCTGTCGAAGGGCATCTCTCGAGCGCCCGGCTGCTAGCTCGCCGCGTCCTCGTCGCCGTAGTGCTTCTCCACGCACGACGGGCAGAAGCCGTGGGAGAAGCTCGCGTGGGTGCGGTCGCGCACGTAGACCTCGACGCGCTGCCAGGTGCCGTCCTCGTCGCGAACGTCCTTGCAGAACGCGCAGATGGAGACGATCCCGCGGAGGGTGCGGATCTCCGCCATGGCGGCCTCGAGCTCCTGGCGGAGACCGCGCTGCTCGCGGAGGGCGAGGTACTCGAAGCGACGGCTCCGGCGGAGGGTCGCCGCGACGAGGACTGCCCCCGCCCACGCGATGGCGAGGACGAGGACGGTCGACGGGATGAAGGCGCCGTGAGCCCCGTCACGGACGAGCCGCGCGACCAGATGCGAGCCACATCCCGCGGCCGCGAGGCCCGCGCCGGAGCGGAGCGGGATCGGGAGCAGGATCATCGCCAGGACGGCGAGCAACGTCGTCGAGCCGAGCGGCCCGACGGCGGAGGGCCTCGTCAACGCGGCCCAGAACTGGAACGGGAGGATCGCGACGAACCAGGCGACGAGCATCCTGTCGACCGTCGCGATCGACGCGCGCCGGAGGACGAGGAGGACGACGACCCCGAGCGCCGCGATCCCGAGGCGGCCGAGGAGGAGCGTCGTGAAGGTGCTCGAGGAGAGCTGGAGCTCGCGGTCGACGAGTGCGAACGCGAGCTGACACACGAGCACGAAGACGACCAACGTGCGGGTGAGCGTGTCGTCCGCGCCGCGGCGGTCGACGCGGAACGTCCGCTCGAGATCCGGCTCGCGGAAGAGCCCCGTGACGGTCACCGGCGACATCTGGACGAAGCATGCCGTGCCTCCGGAGAAGACGCCACGACCGATGGACGTCCGCCGCGACGTCGAACGGCCGCGCTCTGCCTCTTGGCCTCGTGCGAGCGCCGCGGTAGACACGTTGGACCTCGGAGGCTCCCTTGAAGGAAGATCGACGGTTCACGCCCTCGGCAGAGTTCTCGAAGCGGGCCCGCGTCCGGTCGCACGCCGAATACCGCACGATGCACCAGCTCTCGCTCGACGAGCCGGAGACGTTCTGGCGGGAGCACACGACGGATCTCGTCTTCCGGACGCCCTGGAAGACGTTCCTGGAGTGGAGCCTCCCGAAGGCACGCTTCTTCGGGGGTGCCACCCTGAACCTCACTGAGACGTGCCTCGACCGGCACCTCGCGACCGAGGCGCGGACACGCGCGGCGATCGTCTTCGAGGGCGAGCCCGGCGACGTGCGGACGTTGACGTACTTCGAGCTCCACCGGGAGGTGGTCCGGCTCACGGCCGCCCTCGCCGACCTCGGCGTCGTGGCTGGCGACCGCGTCGCGATCTACATGGGGATGGTCCCGGAGGCAGCCGTCGCGATGCTCGCCTGCGCGCGCCTCGGCGCGACGCACTCGGTCGTCTTCGGCGGCTTCAGCTCCGACGCGCTCCGGGATCGGATCAACGACTCCGGGGCGAAGGTCCTCCTGACGCAGGACGGCGCGTGGCGCCGCGGCAACGTCGTGCCGCTCAAGAAGATGGCCGACGACGCGGTCGCGCAGGCGCCGTCGATCGAGAAGGTCGTCGTCCTCCGACGCCTCGGCGCGGGACACACGCCCGTACAGATGAAGGAGGGCAAGGACATCTGGTGGGACGACCTCCTCTCCCGCACGGCGAGCGAAGCGAGCGCGAAGCTCGCCAGGACCCCGCCGGCGTTCGACGCCGAGCATCCGCTCTTCATCCTCTACACGTCGGGCTCGACGGGGAAGCCCAAGGGGGTCCTCCACACGACCGCGGGGTACCTCGCCGGGGTGCACATCACGTCGAAGTTCGTCTTCGACCTCCGCGAGGGCGACCTCTACTGGTGTACGGCCGACGTGGGGTGGGTCACCGGGCACAGCTACCTCGTCTACGGCCCGCTCTCCTGCGGCGCGACCGTGATGATGTACGAGGGCGCGCCGAACTTCCCGGACTGGGGCCGCTTCTGGAACATCATCGAGAAGCACGGCGTCACGATCCTCTACACGGCGCCGACGGCGATCCGCGCGTTCATCCGCGCGGGCGACGACTGGCCGGCCAAGTCCGACCTCTCGAGCCTCCGGCTCCTCGGCTCGGTCGGCGAGCCGATCAACCCCGAGGCGTGGACCTGGTACCACCGCGTCATCGGGGGTGGCCGCTGCCCGATCGTCGACACGTGGTGGCAGACGGAGACCGGCGCGATCATGCTCACGACCCTCCCCGGCGCCTGCTATTCGAAGCCCGGAGCGACGGGTCTCCCGTCCTTCGGCGTCGACATCGCCGTGGTGAAGGACGACGGCAGCGAGTGCTCCGCGAACGAGGGCGGCAAGCTCGTCGTGAAGCGGCCGTGGCCCTCGATGGCGCGCACGCTCTACAAGGACGACGCGAGGTACGCAGAGTCCTACTGGAGCCAGCTCCCCGGGGTGTATTTCACGGGGGACGGCGCTCGCCGGGACGAGGACGGCTACTTCTGGGTGACGGGTCGCATCGACGACGTGCTGAACGTCGCGGGGCATCGCATCGGGACCGCCGAGATCGAGAGCGCGCTCGTGAGCCATCCCGCGGTCGCGGAGGCCGCCGCCGTCGGCAAGCCGGACGACCTCAAGGGGCAGGCGCTCGTCGTCTTCGTCACGCTGAAGGCCGGTCAGACCGCCGACAAGCTGCTCAAGGAGAAGCTCACCGAGCACATCGATCGCGAGATCGGGAAGTTCGCGCGACCGGACTCCATTCGCTTCACCGACGCGCTCCCGAAGACGCGGTCGGGGAAGATCATGCGGCGCCTCCTCAAGGAGATCGCGTCCGGCGCAGCGGAGACGAAGGGGGACACGTCGACCCTCGAGGACCTAGGCGTCCTCGCGAAGCTGCGGGCCGACGAGGAGTGACCCCGGTTTCCCCACACGCCCCCCCATGATCTCGTCGGCAGCTGCGCTGCAACCGCGCGGAAGGTCTTGGCCGACGTGGAGAGAGACGGCACACGGCCCCACGTCGACCTCCGCGAGGTCAGACACTTTTTCCGCACCGACGGGGTAGTCGCGACGAGGCTCCCTCGTATGATGGGAGGCTCGAAGATTACGGGGGCACTCTCCCGTCTTCTCTCTTCGTCCGCTCCATGGCCGCAACCTACAGCTCCCTCGTCGGTCTCGCCGTCGGCGGGAAGTACGAGATCCGCCGCGTCCTCGGTATCGGGGGGATGGGGGTCGTGTGCGAAGCGGTCAACGTCGACCTGCACAAGCGCGTCGCGTTGAAGCTGATCGACAAGTCGATGAAGGAGTCGGAGCTCATCGTCGAGCGGTTCCGACGCGAAGCGCGGGCGGCCGGTCAGATCCAGAGCGAGCACATCGTCGACGTCTTCGACATGGGGGCGGACGCGCGCGTCGGGCTCTACATGGTCATGGAGCACCTCGTCGGCGAAGATCTCCAGACGCGCCTCGAGCGCGACAAGAAGCTCGACGTGTCGACGGCGGTGATGATCGGGCATCAGATGGCGCGCGGCCTCGCGAAGGCCCACGCGGCAGGCGTCATCCACCGAGACCTGAAGCCCGCGAACGTCTTTCTCACCGCGCGCGACAACGGGCAGCTCCTCGTGAAGCTGCTCGACTTCGGCGTCTCGAAGCTGCTCCTCGACGAGGGGAGCGCGCGGATCACCGGGAGCGGCGCTCCGATCGGGACGCCCCTCTACATGTCCCCCGAGCAGGCCGAGGGGAAGAGCGACGTCGACGGCCGCGCGGACATCTGGTCGCTCGGGGCGGTGCTCTACGAAGCGCTCTCGGGCGAGCCTCCGTTCCAGGATCGCGGGAGCTACCACGGGACGATCGTGGGGATCCTCACGTCGCGGCCGCGCCTCCTCAAGGCGGTCGCGCCGTGGGTGCCGGCGGAGATCTGCGCGGTGGTCGACGCCTTGCTCGTCCACGACCGCGACGCCCGGCTCAAGGACGCCGACACGGTGACGAAGCGCCTGCTCGAGGCGTACCCCGCCGTGTTGCCCGACGGGACGGGGCGCCACACGGCGGTCATCGTCTCGCAGGCGGCGGCGGCGATCGACGCCACCGGGGACACGGAGATCTTCTCGAACCTCCGGGTGTCGGGAGAGAGCCCGTCGCGGCCGCCGTCGCATCCCTCCGGCGCATCGCCCGCGCCGCCCGCGCGACGAGATCCGACGAAGACCGTGCCCGAGCCGCCGCGCGAACGGATCCCGTCGAGCGCGGGGACGACGAAGGCCGCGACCGACGTGCGGCGGAGCGGCGCCGGCGAGGAGATGCTCGACGAGCCGTGGACGTCGCCGTCGGGCATCAAGAAGCGTCCGACGACGGAGCCTTTCGCGAAGGCGACCCCGTCGTCGTCGGCCGGCGGGGTCGCGATGCCGATGACGCCTTCCGAGATCGATCCGCTGCCGATGTCGCGCGTGCCCGACACGGAGCGCGACGTGAGGAATGCGATGCGCGCCGAGCGGAAGCGCTGGACCGTCATGGCGGCCATCGCGGGCACCCTCGTCGTCTTCTCCATCGCCGGCTTCTTCCTCGGTCGGCAGGCGAGCCTCCGTGAGGTGAGCCGGGAGGCCCCGCCACGCGTGCAAGCGGCCGCCGTCGCGCCGCCCCCGGCGCCGCCGCCGAGCGTCGTTCTCGCGCCGCCGCCCTCCGCGACGGCTCCTGCCGCATCCGCTCCTGCCGCCTCGTCGCCTCCTCCCGTGTCGGCCTCGAGCCTCCCGGCCCCGCGGGCACGCCCTGCGTCGAAGGCGCCGAAGCGTGCGCCGACCGCCCCGAAGGCGACCGCGAGTCACACCGCCGCGCCTCCTTCCGCCGAGAGCCCGGAGACGGACGGCCCCGCCGCCGAGACGCCCAAGGAAGCGCCCAAGGAAGCGCCGCCGAGCGAGCCGCCCGCGCCGAACGATACGGCGCCCTGACGGCAGAGGCCCGGACGGAAGAGCTAAAGGGCTGCCCTGCACGGCCTGCGCACGAGCGCGCAGGCTTTGCGGCACGTGCCCTGGCACCCCCGCTTCCCCGCGCGCCGACGCGAGGTGCGTCGCTTGCTTCCCGTCGAACGCATGGGCGACCGCGTCGGTCCGATCGAGCGCTTCATGGCGGAGCATCACGTGCGACTCGAAGGCCTGCTCCGCGCCAGCGAGCGCCCACTCCCCCTCGCCGAGGCCCTCCGTAGAGGCCCCGCGCACACGGCACACGCGAGGAGGTGACGGCGATGGGGCGCTCGCTGTCGATGCACGGGGAGATCCCCGCCCCGGTCGCGCCGCCTCGCCTCGCGTTCGCGCGGAAGGGCTTTCGCCCGTTCTTCCTCGTCGCGGCGATCTTCGCGGCGGCGATGGTGCCGCTCTGGCTCCTCTCCCTCTTCGGCGTCGTCCGCCTTCCGACGTACCTCGACGGCGTGAGCTGGCATGCCCACGAGATGCTCTTCGGCTACGCCGTCGCGGTCATCGCAGGGTTCCTCCTCACGGCGGTCTCCAACTGGACGCAGCGCGAGACCGCGACGGGAGGCCCTCTCCTCGCGCTCGCGACGCTCTGGAGCCTGGGGCGCGTCGTGATGACCGCGCCCCTTCCCCTCCCTCGCGGGCTCGCCGCGATCATCGATCTTGCGTTCCTGCCGGTCCTCGCCGTGGTGCTCGCGCGACCCATCGTCCTCGCGAAGAACCGGCGGAACCTCGTCATGATCGGCGTGCTCGTCGCGCTCTTCGCCGCGAACCTCGTCGTCCACCTCGATGCGCTCTCGGTCGTCAGGAAGGGCTCGGGCCGCATCGCCTATCTCGCGGCGCTCGACGTCGTGGTCTTCCTGGGCCTCGTCATCACCGGCCGCGTCCTGCCGATGTTCACGCGGAACGCCACCGGAAAGACGGAGATCACGTCGGCGCGCGGGCGAGGCGTGGCGACGCTCGCGGGCATGCTGCTCCTCGTCGCCCTCGACGTCACCGCGCACGACTCCCGCGCAGCATCCGCCACGGCGGGGCTCGTCGGCGCGCTCGCGCTCGTTCGCGCCGCGCGCTGGGGGACGCGCCACACCGGCAGGCATCCGCTCCTCTGGGTCCTCCACGCTGGCTACGCCTGGCTCGGCGTCGGCCTCCTCCTCCGCGCAGCGCCGCTCGCCTCCTTGCCCGTGGCGAGCTCGGTCGCCACCCACGCCCTCACGGCGGGCGCGCTCGGGGCGCTCACGCTCGGGATGATGGTTCGCGTCGGGCTCGGCCACACCGGCCGGGCGCTCGTCGCCGGGCGCACCGTCACGGTCGCGTTCGCCCTCGTCAGCGCCGCCGCGATCGCACGCGTCGCCGGCCCCCTGGTCCATCCAGCGGCATACCTGTCGGTCTTGATCGTCTCCGGCGTCCTCTGGTCCGCCGCGTTCACGCTCTATGCCGCCGCCCATGCGTCCGTGCTCACGAGCCCGCGCGTCGACGGCAAGCCCGGGTGACCCTCGACGAGCGCGCTCAGGCCGGTCGAAAGAGGCGCTCCATCGCGGGGGTCAAGGCCCGGCGAGCCGTCGACGGGAGCGGGACCGTCGACAGCGTGTGCCAGAAGAGGACACACGACGACGGCGAGGCCTCTGCCCGCGCGAGCGCCGCCGCGAAGGCCTTCGCCGTGTACGCCGGGTCGAGCACGATCCCTTCGCGCGCCGCGAGCTCGGTCGCGCGGCTCCCCGCGGCGGTCACATGGCCGTAGCCGCGTCCGACGAACGCGCCGTCGACCTCGATGCGCGCCGCCGCGGCGAGGCTCGCGCGACGCGAGAGGCCGATCGCGCGCGCCGTCGCGAACGCGAGCCGACGCGACGCGAGCGAGAGCGCCGAGACGGGATGCGAGATCGCAACCCCGACGACGCGCGTGCGGTGGAGGCCCTCGCGCGCGAGCCCCGCCGCGAGCCCCGCGGCGGTCCCGCCCGAGCCCATCGCGACGACGACGAGGTCGGGCTCCGGCATCGCGCCGTCCGCGATCTGCCTCGCGAGCTCGCGCGCGGCAGAGGCGAACCCGAGCGAGCCGAGCACGTTCGAGCCGCCGAGCGGGATGAACGCGACGTCCTCGGCGCGGAGGCGGGCCGCGGCCAGTCGGGACGCGACCGCGAACGGCGCCGCCGCCCACGCTCGCACCGGCACCGCGCGGAGCCCGTGATCGAGCGCGACGCGAAGGTTCTCGCGCGCATGCGGCGACGAGGGTTGCGGCACGAGCACGGCCTCGACCTCGAAGCCGTGGACCTCTCCGAAGAGCGCCGTCGCGACGACCTGGTGGCTCCCCGCGGCGCCGACCGTCAGGAGCCGGCGTGCGCCGCGCGCCTTTGCGTCCGCGAGGAGATGCTCGAGCTTCCGCACCTTGTTGCCGCCGTAGAGCGAGCCGACGCGATCGTCGCGCTTCACCCAGATCGTCAGCCCGGCCCCGCCTTCGCCGCGGTGCGTCGCGACGAAAATCCGCGCGATGGGCGTGGGCGCGAGGTCCGCGAGCGACAGCACGGCAGCGCCGACTCTACACGCGCTCGGCCGGAAACCTCCCCGAAACGAGCTGGGGTGGAAAACCCCTTGGCAGCCCCGGGGCGCCGAGTGAAAGTCGGTGCTCCGCCGCGGCCTCCGGAGGCCGCAGAAACGACGCCCGCCCATGAAGAAGATCGAGGCCATCATCAAGCCCTTCAAGCTCGACGAGGTGAAGGACGCCCTCAGCGAGGTCGGCGTTCAGGGCATGACCGTCACCGAGGTGAAGGGCTTCGGCCGCACGGGCGGCAAGAAGGAGGTCTACCGAGGCTCTGCCTACGTCGTGGACTTCGTTCCGAAGGTGAAGATCGAGATCGTCGTCCCGGACGACCTCGTGCACGACGTGCTCGACGCGATCGAGAAGTCTGCAAAGACCGGTCGCATCGGCGACGGGAAGATCTTCGTGAGCCCCATCGAAGAGGCCGTGCGCATCCGCACGGGCGAACGGGGCAAGGACGCGATCTGAGCGTCCTCCGAGACCGTTTTCCGATCCGAGAGAGAAGAAGGAAGAGAGCCATGAAGCCGAAGGAAGTCGTCGAGTTCGCGCAGAAGAACGACGTCAAGTTCATCGACCTCAAGTTCATCGATTTTCCGGGCGTCTGGCAGCACACGACGATTCCCGCGCACCGCCTCGAGGAGTCGCTCTTCGAGGACGGCATCGCGTTCGACGGATCGTCGGTCCGCGGCTGGCAGCCGATCAACGCGTCGGACATGGTGATGATCCCGGACGCGGAGACGGCGAAGCTCGATCCGTTCTTCGCGTACCCGACCCTGTCGCTCACGTGCTCGGTCTACGATCCGATCACGAAGCAGCCGTACTCGCGTGACCCGCGCCACATCGCGCGGAAGGCGGAGGCCTACCTCCGTCAGACCGGCATCGCGGACACGTCCTTCATGGGGCCCGAGGCCGAGTTCTTCGTCTTCGACGACGTGCGCTTCGATCACTCTAAGCCCAACGAAGGCTTCTACTTCCTCGACAGCGTCGAGGGGGCGTGGAACTCCGGTCGCGAGGAGTACCCGAACCTCGGGTACAAGACGCGCCACAAGGAGGGATACTTCCCCGTCCCGCCGACCGACACGCTCGCGAACCTCCGCATGGAGATGATGCTCGCGCTCGAGGCGTCCGGCATCGAGGTCGAGGTCGGCCACCACGAGGTCGCCTCGGGCGGTCAGTGCGAGATCGGCATGAAGTACAACCGGCTGCTCCCCTGCGGTGACCAGCTGATGTGGTTCAAGTACATCATCAAGAACGTCGCCCGGAAGCACGGCAAGTCCGTCACGTTCATGCCGAAGCCGCTCTTCGGGGACAACGGCTCGGGCATGCACGTCCACCAGTCGCTGTGGAAGGAGGGCAAGCCCCTCTTCGGCGGTGACGGCTACGCGGGCCTCTCGCAGATGGCGCTCCACTACATCGGCGGCATCATCAAGCACGCGAAGGCGCTCGCGGCGTTCACGAACCCGACGACGAACAGCTATCGCCGTCTCGTCCCTGGCTTCGAGGCACCGGTCAACCTCGCGTACTCGAGCCGCAACCGCTCGGCCTCCGTGCGCATCCCGATCACGGGCCCCTCCCCGAAGACCCGTCGCATCGAGGTCCGCTTCCCGGATCCGAGCTGCAACCCGTACCTCGCGTTCAGCGCGATGATGCTCGCCGGCCTCGACGGCATCCAGAACAAGATCGACCCGGGCGATCCGCTCGACAAGGACATCTACGCCCTCTCCCCCGAGGAGCTGAAGAACGTCCCCCACATGCCGGGCAGCCTCGAGGAGGCCCTCGACACGCTCGAGAGGGACCACGAGTTCCTCCTTCGCGGCGACGTCTTCACGAAGGACGCGATCGCGGAGTGGCTCGACTACAAGCGGACGAAGGAGCTGAACCCGATCCGCATGCGGCCGACGCCGCACGAGTTCTTCCTCTACTACGACATCTGAGCGCCAACGGTTTCCTGGGAATCGAGCCGGATGCGCCGGGCGTATCCATGGCAACGCCCCTGGAACGCCCCTATCCTGCTCGGATGGACACCACGCATCGCGTGGCGACTGTCGCCTTGCCGGTGCGCGAGGTCGACGTGCGCGTCGTCGACGGCGTCGACAAGGGTCGAGCCGCGAAGCACACCGAGCGGGTCTCGATCGGGAGCGCTGCGACCAACGATCTCGTGCTCGGCGACCGCGCGGTCTCGCGGTTCCACGCCGAGATGCAGATCGCCCCGAGCGGGATCCTCGTCGTCGATCACGGGTCGCGGAACGGCACGTACGTCGGCGCGGTGCGCCTCCAGAGCGCGGTCGTGCCGCCGGGCACGAAGATCCGCGTCGGCGACACGACGCTCCAGGTGGGCGAGGGCGGGATCGACTCCGTCGCCGTCGCCAGCCACGACGCCTTCGGCGCGTTCCGTGGGTGGTCGGCCGCCGCCAGGCGCCTCATGGCCGAGGCGCACAAGGCGGCGCCGTCCGGCGCGTCGGTGCTCGTCATCGGTGAGAGCGGCACGGGCAAGGAGCTCCTCGCGCGCGCGATGCACGAGCACGGACCGCGGCCGAAGGGGCCCTTCGAGGTCGTCGACGGCGGAGCGCTCGTGCCGAACCTCGTCGCCAGCGAGCTCTTCGGTCACGAGCGCGGCGCGTTCACGGGCGCGGACAAGCGTCACATCGGGGCCTTCGAGCGCGCGGCCGGCGGGACGCTGTTCCTCGACGAGGTCGGCGAGCTCTCGCAGGAGATCCAGCCGATGCTCCTCGGCGCGCTCGAGCGCCGCCGCTTCCGGCGTCTCGGCGGCGCGCAGGACATCCCGCTCGACGTGCGCCTCGTGGCGGCGACCCACCGCGACCTCCGCCAGTCGATCAACGAGGGCCGGTTCCGGCTCGACCTCTACTACCGCATCGCGGTCGTCACCTTGCGGGTCCCCTCCCTCCGCGAGCGCATCGAGGACGTCGTCCCCCTCGTCGTCGAGATCGCGACGAAGCTCGGCGCCGATCCGACGCGGATCAACGATCTCGTGTCCGGCGAGGCGCGCCGCTCGCTCGAGGCCCACCGCTGGCCGGGCAACGTGCGGGAGCTCCGGAACGTCGTCGAGGCGACGCTGGCGATGGGCGAGCTCCCTTCCCTCTTCGCGGTGCCGGAGACCGGCGCGACCGTGAACCCCCTCCAGGAGGGGATCGAACGCCTCCTCCCGCTCCCCTACGGCGACGCCCGGAACCAGCTCGTGTCCGCCTTCGAGAAGCGCTACCTCGAGGCGCTCCTCCAGCGTACGCAGGGCAACGTGGCGGCCGCGGCGCGAACGGCGCAGATGGACCGCTCGCACCTGATCGACATGTTGAAGCGCCACGGCCTCCGCTGACCGACGTCAGCGATAGAGCCGACCGCCCGCCGCTCCCCGATGGCGAGCCTCGTGCTGCTCCGCGCACGCGCCGGCATGGAGGGGGTCGACGCAGAGCGCACACGAGGCCGGCTCTCCCGCGATCGGCGCCTCGCACTCCGCGCATGCGACGACGGGGACGTCGACGGCCTCCGCGACGCGCAGAGGTCGCGAGGGCTCCGCCGCGACGCGCACGCGCGGCTCGCGGGAGAGACCGGCGACGTACGCGAGGACGCGCTTCGTCCCGAGCACCACCGCACCCGTGAGCAGGGCGAGGGCGACCGCGTCGAAGGGAGGAGAAGGTGCCAGCACCTTCTCGATCACGAGCAAGAGGACCGACCAGGCGACCAGCCCGAGCGCGACCGCAGCGAGGACGGCGCCCGGAGAGGGCCCTCCGGCCCTCGCGGGGGCGGGCGCCGGCCGCGGGCGCCGCC